>CALJMB010000237.1 GCA_937982515.1 uncultured Balneolaceae bacterium | reverse complement strand
TCACCTCCCATCCAGGCACTCAATAATTTGGGTAAGACTATCGATGATGATATCCGGCTGGTATTGTTCCAGTTCCAAGTCTTGCTCTCCGTGGCGTATCGATCGGCTGTCTCCCACAAAAAGAGCCGTTTTCATGCCCAGCCGTTTAGCAGGATAAATGTCCTTTTGAATATCGTTGCCTACATATAAAACTTCTTCCGGTGTTAAGCCCTTACTTTGGGCCAGCGTTTCTGTGAACAGCTTATAAAATCTGATATCCGGCTTCTTTAATCCCGATACATACGACCAGTTTAACAGATCAGGATCGAATCCAAACTCTTTGGGAGACTTGCCGATGATAGCGCTGAATGCAAGCGGGGTGTAAAACTGAGAGTTGGATATGATACCCAGGGTATACCCACGTTCCAGCAGCTTGGTCAGGACCTGTACAAGGCCGGGAAACGGCCATACACGATTAACCCGGAACTCGAACTCTATAGCAAAACGGATGGCCCGTTCTTTAGACACGGCTCCGCTGATCAGGCTTTTTTCGGAAAGCTCATTCAGCACATCCAGCCATACGCTGATGATATCAGGTTCGGGATGCTCGATCCCCTCATCTTTTTTTTGGTTGATGTGCCGGTTTATGGTCTTTTGAAATAGTTCTATTCCCCGTACCCCCGCAGTCTGGCTGTTGACGATAAATCCAGAGTCGGACAAGGCCGCTTCGAAAAAGGAGGCATGGCGGGTATCCTGTTCTTCGTCAATACCAATATCGCCGACGCCGGAAATAAACATGGTGCCGTAAAAATCGAAGGCAATGCACCTGACGGACTCCAGTTTTTTTAACCGGGTCTCATGATCCGGGGGAGACGGGGAGAGCGGTTTGGTCAGTTCCTGTATCCGTTTAAGTAAAATCGCTTCCATAAGGCTGCATTCGGAATCTTAATCTGCTTTTACGACGAACTTCTTCTGATACTCTTCTATTTCGATCATCGGCGGCCGCTCTTCTTCGGTTATTTCAAGTTCAATTTGTTCGTATGTGTCCTCTTTGGCCTGGGTTTGACGCAAAATAGTTTGATGGTCTTCCATCTTTTCTATGATGCCCAGCGCCTTAGCCCGTTTAATAAAGGTTTGAAGGATTCCAAATGACATCTTGCCCAAAGAACGGGTGGATTGGTTTTCATGAACCCGTTGGTCAAGATCGGTCTGGGCGAAGGCATCCAGTCCGTATTTGGTATACACATCGATAAGATGCGACGTTTCTACACCGTAACCGATGGGGAAATGGATCTGCTCCAGCACCTCCCGGCGAACGGCATATTCACCCGAAAGAGGCTGGATGATCCCCGTCAGCTCCGGAAAGTAGAGCGAGAAGAGGGGGCGGATCAGTATTTCGGTAACCCGTCCGCCACCGGAGGGACGTATTCCACCCGAAAAAGCCAAAGGGCGGTCGTAAAAAGCTTTAACGTACTTCGTCTGCCTGTTATATATCAGAGGTGCAACCAGCCCATACACAAAGCGGGGGTGAATATTACTGATGTCGGCATCGACATAGACGATGATGTCGCCTTTCAGCTGATAGATGGCTTTCCAGAGATTTTCTCCCTTTCCTTTTTTAGGCTCAAGGCCGGGCAGTATGTCATCTGCAAGATATACATCGGCTCCGAAGCTCTTGGCTATTTCCAGTGTGTTATCTTCCGACCCTGAGTCGATAACCGCAATTTCATCGAGCAGAGGGTAACGGTCGGCCAGTTCAGACTTGAACAGGATAACTTCTTTGCCGATGGTTTTTTCCTCATTCAGCGTAGGAAGGCACAGAGAGATGGTAAGGCCCTCCTTCTCCTTGGCCTCGACCAGTTTTTTTAAGTCCCAGAACTGCGAATGGTGATAGGTATTATTCTGAATCCATTCTTTAATCTTCTTCACAATAACCTCCGTCAATTGCCAGTAATGTCCCGATGATTTGTGCTATTCCTTTATACATAGGCTCAATTTGTATCGTCTCATTCAGTTCATGCAGATGGTCTCCATGCGTTAATCCCAATGTAATGGCCGGGATGTCATGGTCAATAAACGCTGCCAGTTCGGACGTACTGGGTCCGGGGCGGGGTTCAATGTTGAGGTGATCCATGATGCGCCGGGTATTGTGAACCAGCGGATGCGAAAAAGAGATGCCTCCGGGCTCCCGCTGGGCAAAGATATCGAGCTCAATTTCATCTCCGTTATGAGAGGACACTTCAGCGATGATTTCCTGCAGATTCTGATGAATTTCCTGTACCATTTCCGATGACTGCGACCGGATCTCGAAATGCAGTGTTGCGTGGAGTGCCGTGGTATTAAATGAACTACCGCCTTCTACCGATCCCATGATAATACTGGTCTTTGGCCGCTGTGGCAGGCGAATTTCATTAATACGGTTGATAACCTCATTTAGTGTCAGGATAGCGCTGGCATCTCCGAAGCGGGTCCAGTCATACTCTTCAGGGACGCTGCAGGTTATCTCTCCGCGTTTCATTCCTATAGAGGTATGGCTGAGCCTCCCCAGTTCAACCCCTTCAAGGCCCAGCCCTGCCTTAATGGGCTGTTTGAAGTTGGACAGGAAGAAACGTAGTCCTTCCAGGTTTCCACGGCCCAGACTGCGGGTGGCTCCCATCAGGATGAGGTTGTTGTTGAGCCTGATACCGAGTTTGTCGAGAAGGTTGGGAAGGGTACTCAATACAGAAAGTCCCAGGCTGTTGTCGGCAACACCGGGTCCGGTAACTTTGTTGGGCTCTACCTGTATGGTGTGGTCAGCCTTTTTATTAAATACGGTATCGGCATGGGCGACGACCAAAATATTTCCGCCGCCGTTTTCCCCTTCCAGTATTCCTATACCGTTACCGACCTCATCTATAGAACTTTTATTGATCTCTGCTTCTTTAAAGCGATTTAATAAAAATTCTATGCGTTCTCTTTCCTTAAAGGTCGGAGCGGGAATCTCTCCCAGCATCACCAGGTTGGCCAATAATATCTCTTTCAGTTCCTGTACGGACTCTTCCAATCCGGACAGGGAATCCAGTATGTCTTCGAACGATGTTTCCAAAACTAAGTTGATGAATTTTCAGAAATGTCAATATTTATTCAATTGACAGTGCAGACGAAAAGTTTCCTTATTTACAAATGTTCGGAGATAAGATCTGAATATATCTCCTTACTCGCTCTGTCTGACCCTGAAACCAAAACGGATCATTTTGTTCTAAAATAAAGACTATTCGCTTAAGCAGCAAAAACTTGGGGTGGCTTCTTCATCAACCCCGGCTGTATAACTCATAGAGAAATGATACTGTGTACATACGTTTTCAGGAGGGTAGTCGGGTATGTACCATTTGATAGCTACAAAACCACAAAAAAGTAGCTACTTTTTGACCAAGATGTAGCTACTTTTTTTGAATTAGTAACTACTCAGGCAACCGCCCTGGCTTTGTTGAACTCTTCAATACTGCTCTTTTGAATGATATCACCGAAGAGCGTTGCAGAGGTGCAGCCGGTGATCTCTACTTCGACATATTCGCCGTTCTCCAGATCGCCCCGGTCAAAGATGACCATCTTATTCGTGTCCGTTCGCCCGCAAAGCTGCTCGTCGGAGCGCTTGCTGGTGCCTTCGATCAGAACCAGGTGACGTTTGCCAATCTCCTGTTTATTAAGCTCTTCCTGGATGCTCATCTGCTGACTGATAATCTCCGACAGCCGCCGCTTCTTCACCTCCTCGGGCACGTTGTCTTCATACTTTCTGTGGGCCAGAGTCCGCTCCCGCTCGGAGTAGGCGAACATGTAAGCCAGGTCGTACTTAACCTGTGCCATCAAAGACATGGTATCTTCGTGCTCCTCTTCCGTCTCGCCGCAGAATCCGGTAATGATATCGGTGGAGAGGGTGAGCCCGGGAATGATTTCCCGCATGCGGTTAATAAGCTCGAAATACTGTTCGCGGGTATACGGGCGGCGCATGCGCTCCAACACCTCATTACTACCGGATTGGGCGGGAATGTGGATGTAATTGCACAGGTTGGGCCGGTCGGCAATTACATGCAGCAAGTCTTCAGGAAAGTCTTTGGGATGCGGAGAGGAAAACCGGATACGCATCTCAGGATCCACCAAACTTGCCTCATACATTAGCTTGGTGAAATTATTAGTGCCGTCGTTATATGAATTCACATTCTGTCCCAGCAGCGTAACCTCTTTGTACCCCTGCTCGCTGAGCTGTTTCAGCTCGTTCAGGATGCTTTCCATTGGGCGGCTTCGTTCACGTCCCCGTGTGAAGGGCACCACGCAAAACGCACACATATTGTCACAGCCCCGCATAATGGTTACGAAGGCGCTCACGCCGTTACCGGTAGTCCGTACAGGGGTGATGTCGGCATACGTCTCTTCCAGAGAGAGAAGCACATTAACGGCCTTACGCCCGTCGGTTACATCGGCAAGGAGTTTGGGGATGTCGCGGTAGGCATCCGGGCCCACAACGAGGTCCACCAGATGTTCCTGTTCAATAATCTTGTCACGGATCCGTTCGGCCATGCAGCCCAGCACACCCACCGTGAGTCCGTCGTTTTCCCGCTTCAGCGACCGGAATTCTTTAAGGCGGTTCCATACCCGGGTTTCGGCATTTTCTCGGATGGAGCAGGTATTAACAAAGATGATATCTGCCTGTTCCGGTTTCTGGACGGGCTTCATACCGTCTTCCATCAGAATGGAGTTGACAATCTCGGTGTCAGAGAAATTCATCTGACAGCCATAGGTCTCGATATAAAAGGTGCGTTGGTCCAAAATTCTGTAAGGTTACTTTCGTTGGGTTAAGCCCTTAAATATAAGGATAGAGGATATCTTTTTGAAGCGGTTGGGCTGTTTATTTTAACCCGGAATGATTCGTACGCTTTTAATGGCGCCCAGTCACCTCTTCCTGGCGTCGCGCCCGGTATCAATCACCCTGACGAGATTCGAAACCCTACCGGGGTGATAACGGAGGCACGTACCTTGCTCTCCATCACTCTGCCACTACAGGCGCCATGCGCCGTCCCTTACCTACGTCGCCCGCCTGACATAGTAATGTCGCTCCGCCCGACATTGTAATGTCACACAGCCTGATATTATAATGTCGGATGGTCGGACATAGTAATGTCGCTTGGCATGACATAGTAATGTCGGACGCACGGACATAGTAATGTCGCGCGGTATGACATAGTAATGTCGGGGGCATTACGTAGGTAAGGGCAGGGGCGGGGTATCTACTATGAGGGGGGGCGAGTAGTAGTAATGATCGGGCCGGATGTGCGGTTCACCCCAGTTTTTCTTCCAGATACTCCTTCAGCACAACGGCATTGTTGTGTTTTGTATCTTTTGCACTGTACAGTAGGGTGAGGGTGTGGCCGGAGCGTGCTTTTTCCAGAAGGGCGTCTGCAAGTTCAGGTTGTTGATCCAGCTCCGCGTAATATTGGTCTTTAAAATCATTGAATTTCCCGGGGTCGTGATTGAACTCCTTCCGGAGTGCGTCAGAAGGGGCTATCTCTCTGAGCCATTCATCATGTTGCAGTGCTTCCTTGCTCACCCCGCGGGGCCACAGACGGTCTACAAGCACCCGGTATCCGTCTGTTTCATGCGGTTCATCGTACACGCGTTTCACTTTAATAAGCATGGTTTCAGGTAGCATTGGTGTAATTGAATAATAATACGCATTCCATTTGGTGATGTGGGGATGCCTGAGGGTGGTTCGTGGTTGGTGGCCAGTGGTTCTCTGGCTTCCAACATCCACAATGAAGCATCCGGCTTTGGCCTCCGGTTTTACACCGACCAGGTGTCGGGCTTCCTTCTCCATTGCCTGAGTACTTCCAGATCCGCCTTGTCGATGTAGTTATGCTCAATGGCTACTTCAACAAGGGTGGTATAGTCGGTGAGTGTGTGAACAGGGACACCGGCTTTTTTGAATCGTTCGGAAGATTTGTCGAAGCCGTAGCTGAACACACTGAATATGGCCTTGACCTCGGCTCCTATAAAATTCAGCGCTTCTACTACGGAGATGGCAGACCCGCCCGTTGAGATCAGGTCTTCAATGATAACTGTGGATTCGCCTTTCTGGATGCCTCCCTCAATTTGATTTCCCAGCCCGTAGGCTTTGGCCTTGGCCCGTACATAGCTCATCGGTTTGTCCAGCGATCCGGCCACCCAGGCGGCATGTGGAATACCGGCTGTAGCCGTTCCTGTAATGACGTCAACCTCAGGGTAGAGCTCTTTAATGGATTCAACAAATCGGGCGGCGATTTTCTTTCGGATGTGGGGATACCTCAGCGTTAAGCGGTTATCGCAATAGATAGGGGAGTGCCAGCCGGAAGTCCAGATAAAAGGCTCGTTAGGTTGTAGTATAACAGCGTTGATTTCTAATAAATGAAGAGCTAATTCTTTTGCAAATGATGTATCTATATTCATAATGATTTTGTTTCGGTTTTAAAGTACTGCTCTGCTTTTGGCGGCTTCGCTTCATCTGCAATACGTTGCACGGTTGAAGAAAGCTGTCAGCTCCCGGCATCTGATCCTTATGGTTCGGGGTTATGAATCATTCAGCTAAGGAGGCTGATATCTGATCGCTGTCTGCCGGCTGCTTTCAGTGGTTGGAGGTTCAGATAACAGGCGCCGCAACAAACCTCGCGTTGCAAACAACGTGCCACACACCGTCTTAAAATAAACAATCCGTATTAACAGGGTGTTAACCGCTGGTCAGGCTACGAAAAAGATAATGATTTTCAGGCAGATAAATGCATAAAAACCAGCCAGCAGATCATCTATAAGAATACCGAATCCACCCGGCAGGCGTTGCAGGCTGTTTACTCCCAGCGGCTTTTTAATGTCGAAGAAGCGGAAGAGAATAAAGCCGAGCAATAATAGCAAGTAGAGGTTAAAGGGAGGGTTGGTGAAGGATATGGCGATAAATGTCATCCCTTGCCCTGCAAATTCATCCATTACAAGGGGTGAAGGGTCTCCACCCCATATTCGCTCGCATTCGGCGGCCACCCAGATCGTAAGCAAGGAACAGGCCAGGGTGAACAGAGCCATGCCATACCAGGGGGCATACACACCAATAAAATAAATAGGAAAAAGGGCAAAAAAGCTTCCCCACGTACCCGGTGCATTGGGAAGAAAGCCGGCGTAAAAGAAACTACCGATGATCGGTTTGAGTCTTTGCATTATTCTTAGCGAAAAAAAGGCGTTTGTTTATAACTATGTATTCAATTCCCGAGTAAACGGTAAGGATTACTATGGCTATCATTCCCCACCCCAGTATGCCCGACTCTAGCAACATGTTGCTGTATCTGCTAATCCAAACATCCGTGTTTATAAAAACTCCGACCATTAATACCAGATAAAGAAAAAACATCTGGCTTAACGTCTTGAACTTAGCCGTGTAACGGGTTTCCATAGGGATGTGCCGGTAGTCGGCCAGCATACGCATGCCGGTGACAAATATATCGCGAACTACGATGACAGCTATCGCCCACCAGGGAAATTGATCGGCATCAATAAAAGGCAAACAAATGAATCCTGCAAAGGTTAAAAACTTGTCTGCCAGGGGATCCAGGAAAACTCCCGACCGGGTTTGTGCGCTGTACAGGCGTGCAATGTATCCGTCGAAAAAATCCGTTACTACGGCAACTGCAAAGACACCGATGCTAAGTGCCCTCCAAATAACTTCATCCTGAACGTACAGGAAGAGGAAAATGGGGGCAAGAATGATACGGGTAGTACTTAATATGTTGGGTAATCGGCGCACAATTCAAAGATAGTAATAGTTAGAGAGAATAAAATGTTTTTCAACCCTTCAACAATCGGTTTCGAAAAGGGTATAAAGATTGATTATTTTCCTGTCAACTCAGGACACTCCAATATCCATAACATTTATAATTATAAGATGAAGTGTCAGATTATAAGTATTGGTAACGAACTGCTTCTTGGCGATACCGTGAACACGAATGCCAGCTGGCTGGGAAGATTTCTGGCGCAGCACGGGGTTGAGGTTACCCAGACCTATACCATTAGCGACGATCTCGGTTTAATTAAACATACTATACGGCAGGGAATGGATCAGGCCGACCTGATTATTACAACCGGAGGCCTGGGACCCACCCATGACGACCTGACCAAACAGGCGGTGCAGGAAATATTTGGCGCCGGCCTGGTTGTTCATCAGCCGACGCTGGATTTTATAAAGTCGGTTTTCAAAAAGCGAAATATTCCGCTTACCGAATCGAATTACCAGCAGGCTGAAGTTCCCGATAACTGTGAGGTGCTGTTTAACAAACAGGGCACGGCCCCGGGCATGTGGTTCGAAGAAGACAACCGTTATCTTGCCGTACTTCCGGGCGTTCCGTTCGAAATGCAGCATCTGATGCAACACCAGGTACTGCCCAAAATAAAAGCGGCTCCAGGAGACAGGGAACAGTTTGTATCGAGGTATATTGTTACGGCGGGCATTGGAGAGAGTACGCTGAGCGACCAGATCATCGGCAAGCTGGACAACTTTCTCAGTGAAAAGATATCGGTTGCCTATCTGCCGGGCCTTCAGGGGGTTCGCATCAGAATAACCGGCCGTGGAAACAGCCAGGCGGAGGCTATCGATTATATTGAGCCGGTACGCAGCCATATTTACCAGAGAGCCGGTACGTATATTATTGGTGAGGGAGAAGCGTTTACGCTCAGTGAGGCTGTGGGCCGCGCGCTGCAGAAACAGAAGGCGAGCATAGCCACGGCCGAAAGTTGTACCGGCGGGATGCTTGCTGATCAGCTTACTAATATACCGGGCAGCAGCAACTACATGAGGGGCGGGGTGATTGCCTATGCCAACAGTGTGAAAACCGGGTTGCTCGGGGTACGTGAAGAGGATCTCTCTGCTTACGGAGCGGTAAGTAAAGCTGTGGCTCTGCAGATGGCTGAAGGAGTAGCCAGACAATTAGGGGCAGACGTAGGCGTTTCTACAACGGGTATTGCAGGCCCTGGCGGTGGCACAGCCGAGAAGCCTGTAGGCACTGTATGGATAGGATACTGGTCTCATAACCACCATTTTGCCCTGAAAACGCTATTTACTAACGACCGCATCATAAACAAAGAACGGAGTGTGGCTGTTGCACTGGAAACGGTGCGGCGTACCATTCTCGGTATAGAAACCATGCCTTACGGCCTTAAACCACAGACGGCTTGAAACTACCGGCCCGGCTTACATATCTATGTTGTTTTTGCCTATTCCTGATCCCGGCAGCCTATGGGCAGATAGATGGCCCGGTTGCCGATTCAACGGCCGGAGACACTCTTCCTGACATTGTAAGGCCTCCTGCCGTCTATCTCGGATCGGATACCGTTCTGGTCCGAGATACCCTGTTCAGGATGGTTGAGCAGTATACATTCAGCCTGGCAGGAACTGAGGAGGAGGATTCTGATTTACCGCCATTCAAAATATTTCCGTGGGAGTATAACATGTCGCTGCATGCACGGATTACCAGTACAGACAGTACGCTTCGCTGGCAGGTTTGGCCTAACTGGGTCTACAAAAAGAACAGAGACCCGGGCGTTTTTTCATACCGGCTGGGTACTATAGGACGGACAAATGCCTATCTTCATTACGCTCATGAGCCACAGTACCAACAGCTGTTTTGGGAGGATGTCAGTCTGAATGATCCCGTCAGCGGAACTGTCAACTGGGATGTTATTCCTCTGCATAAGCTTAGTTTCTTATATGAAAACGATACCGGAATAAACCATGTTACCGGGTATGTTCTGAAACAGCACTATCTGAGTCAGCCGCTGTCTCAGTTAATTTACCGGGAGAGCAAGTTTAATACGCGCAGTCTGGAATTCCTCGTCAGCCAGAACTTCGGCGCGCAGACCAACGCAGAGATCAGCTATTGGGACCGGCGGGACGGCGGAGAGTATTCCAACTCGGAAGTCGGCGGCAGGCAGATTTTTGCCCGCGTATATCACCTGTTGGATCACAGGCAGCTCATCAAAGTTCATCTTCTCAGTAATAGCTATACCATAGACGAACCATTCGGGTACGGCATTACCGATTTGGCGCGTTTCGCTTTTGATCCCTACATGGCTAATCCGCAGCAGACCAGTGCAGAGTCTGAGTTATCCGCGTCGAACATAGCCATAAACTATTACCGGCGCGGGGCAGATACCACACATGTTTCGCCAGAAAGTTTCCGGGCCGGAATATTTTTCAATTCCAGGAAGAGAGACCTTACTTATAGCGTAGATTCAACTTTTTACAAGGTACAGTCGATAGGTATAAACGCTCACAAGTGGCTTAATCTGAATCCGTTGTACCTTGACGGAAGTATCTCCAACGAGCTGTTCATGAATGGTGAACGGGACCGCTCTGACCTTGAACACGGGAACTGGAATGTATTCTCTGCCAAGGCTTCTGCGACGCTACGCCCGCTGCCGCTCCTGGAAATTAGCGGCAGTGCTGAAATCCGGAACCGCAGTGATGGATTTATCTCCCACACCCTGTATGCGGGAGTCTCCATGCGCCCGGCCTGGTTGCTCAGAGCCTCTGCCGGGATATCTCAGGGAACGGTTATGCCTACTCCACAGCAGTTGTATTGGTCGTCGCTGGAATACCGGGGCAATCCCGGCCTGGTACATGAGAAGATCAACAAAATAGAGGGGAGCGTGTCGCTAGATCTGTCGGACAACGTATCTTTGGGTGTGAAGGGACAGCTTAAAGATATCAGGGACGGGATTATGATAGAAGGAGACAGCACTTTTGCCAATATGGCTCCCTATAACTCCGCCGCCGCCAGTGTGTTTTTCGATTTCAATTCCAACCGCTTTGAATTGACCGGGTCGGCTTCGTATCATCAGTACGGCCGTTTCATCCAACCGCATTCCGCCCCGCTCCCTATGGATGGGAATAGCCGGATATGGCTAAAAGGAGGGGCCTACGTTAAAGGCTATCTGTTTAGCCGTGCAACGTATGTAAAAGCGGGACTTTGGGGAATGATATCTCCGCTCCGTTATCAGGCCGGACACTACAACCCGGTGCTCGACTACTGGCAGGCGGCAAGTAATGACCAATACCTGCCGCCGTTCGACCGGTTGGACCTGGATATCTCCGCCCGGCTTAGAAGTATCATGATTACGCTTCGCTGGGAAAATATACTTGACGATGTTTCTCAACTCGGCTACTTTGAGACGGCTCAGTATCCCATGGGCCGCCGTCGGTTTATTTTCGGGTTTCGTGCATTTTTCAGAAATTAGCTGAAAGTATTGCATATTCGTCTTCTCACCACAGAAATACACCATACGTTCTGAAAGTTGGCATAGGAAGGTATGCGCAGAACAGGTTATAAAAGAAATACACTATGAGCTTAAGTTACGTTATTAAGGAAGGCATTGCCGGTTTCAGAAGAGCCCGGCTGGCGTCATTGACATCCATCTTCTCGCTGTTCATTGCAGTAGTGCTATTGGGTATACTGGCGCGGATATCGTACAATGCTTATGAGGTGGCACAGTCACTGAAAAGCTCGATAGACGTAGAAGTATTTCTGCTGGATATGGACGACCGGAGTATCGGTACCCTTGAACGGCAGCTCAGGCAACAACTGTTAATTGAGGAGGTTCATTATATATCTAAAGACAGCGCCGCCGCGATTTTCCAAAAGGAATTTGGCTCGGAAGGATCTTCACTGGCCGACCTTGGTTTTCTGCCCGCCTCTTTTAAGTTAAAAATAACTCCGGAAGCATCCATTGAGCAGGTTCAGGAACTCATAGTGGAAATTGAAGACTATGCAGGAGTGGACGAAATAAAGTTTAACCGGCAGTTGCTGGAAGTGATAGAGTCTAGATTCCAAACCGTAGCTATCGGCGGTATAGGGGTCGGTTCGCTTATCCTGCTGGCAGCTCTTATTCTTGTTTTTAATACCATCCGGCTTACTATTTATGCAAAACGCAACCTCATCAGAGCTATGAAATTGGTAGGGGCAACAAACAGGTTCATCCGCCGTCCGTTTATAGTGGAGGGTGTTATTCAGGGATTAATAGCCGGAGTGAGTTCTGTGTTAATGGTCTACCTGTTGTTTCGTTTTTTACTACCCTTGTACATACCTCAATTCGGTATACTGGAGTGGCCCTTTGGCCGCTGGTACTACTTGTGTGGAGCTATGATCCTGCTTTCTGTTATGATGGGATATTTGGGGAGCCAGTGGGCCGCCCATAAATTCATCCGGGAGACCTCCATTTCGGAATGAAGGGGGGAACCGGTAAATTGGTTGATTAGAAACCGGCAGGAAAGAACCGGCTCTTCTGTTCACGCATGCCTAAGTAATCAACATATAATCCCAAGCGTTGCTTCAGGCTGTCCATAGCGCCTGTTACCCCTAAAGGGGACTTGTACGGTCTGTGCCAGGTAACTGTAGAAAAGATACCATTTCCCAAAAATAGTCTTTATAGAGATAAAGGCATTTGGCCCAAAGTCCCCTTTAGGGGATTTAGGGGTGAAACACAGCATACGCATTCGTTCGTACTTACCAGAAAGAACAGAATGCTGAGATGAGAAAGAGTGCTTTAAGGCGATGAAGGGATAATTATTCCCTTACCTTTTTGCTCTTGACCTGTGCCCTGTGACTGCAACTTTCAATATCGCCGCACGCGCCAAAGAAATGCAGGGAGTGCCCGGTAATATTAAAATTATGAATCTCTTCCATCATGGTTTTAATTTCCTGGATCCGGGGATCACAAAATTCCATTACGGTGCCGCACTCTTTACAAATAATGTGGTCGTGCTGCTGGTATGCGTATGCACGTTCGTAGAAGTACTGATTCTTGCCAAACTGGTGTCGCTGAACGAGTCCGCACTCTACCAGAAGATCCAGGGTATTGTATACCGTTGCCCGGGATACCCGGGAACCGTTCTCTTTCATATTGAAAAAGATGTCATCGGCATCAAAGTGGCCGTCAGAACGATACATCTCCTCCAGTACCATAAAGCGCTCGGGCGTTTGGCGTTGATTATGCTCTTTCAGATACGATCGGAAAATTTCTTTTACAACGTCTATGGTGTCTTCTCTAGCCGGATGTGCCATAAAAAGGGAAATTTTTCTTTCAATATAAGGAATTGAATGAGCCAATAAAAAACCTTTAGTTCAGAAGTCATTTTTGCATAACAGGGCCACAAGTTCGCACAGACAGGCCCAGATAGGAGTTCACGCAGGATGGGCAGGCTGCCCGTTTTCTCTGGCTGTGGAAAGGCCGGCGCTGATGGGCAACGGTAAACTACACACTCCATGCCACCAATCAATAACAAAACCGGAATATTTCAGAACATTTACCTGTATAATGTTATATTCGCCGGTGTTTCAGTGATCTTTCCTTCGGAGTACAAACGACAAATAAATTATACCAGTATAATGCCAGTAGCTGTAGCTTTCGAGACTTTAACTGAATTGTTCCGGAATCTCTCCGGGAAGTACCATCAAACCGGTAAGACGGCCTTTGCCCGAAAACCGGCGCCAGATGAAGGCTACGAAGCGATCACATGGGATGAATTAACCAAAGATGTACACTGCCTGGCTGCTTACATGATAGAACATGGAATCGAACCGGGCGATCGGGTGGCCATTCTCAGCGAGAACCGCTATGAGTGGGTCGTTGTTGATCTGGCTTTGCAGCTGATTGGCGGAATCAACGTGTCTCTTTACACTACACTTCCATCCGTCCAGTGTGAATATATCCTGAATGACTCTGAAGCCAGTCTGTTCTTTGTTTCTACAGGTATTCAGCTGAAAAAAGCCCTTGAGGTATACGAAAGCTGTGAAAGCCTGCGCCGGGTAGTAGCATTCGATGAACCCAAAGTTGCCAGCTATTTGGAGGCGCCCTATGTAACGCTATTCGGGCGGGTAATGGCTGAGGGAGAGCAATTGCTGGCTTCACTGAAACAGGAGATCCACAAACGAGCACAGCGCATCACGCCTGAAGACCTTTCTACTTTGATTTATACCTCGGGTACTACCGGCAAGCCCAAAGGGGCAATGCTGACACACCATAATATCGTAAGCAATATTAAGGCCGCCCATCAACTCATCCACATCGACGAAAACGATCGTTCTCTGTCCTTTCTGCCTCTCTGCCACTCTTTTGAGCGTACAGGCGGCTACTATGCCATTATGGCGGGCGGTGGAGAAATTTATTTTGCCGAAAGCGTAGATACCGTAGCAAGGAATATGACCGAGGCACATCCCACCATCATAATGAGTGTACCCCGGCTGTTTGAGAAGATGTACAGCCTGATCATCAAAAGTGTGGAAGAAGGCTCTGTCGTCAAACGGAAAATTTTTAGCTGGGCCCTGGATACGGGAAAGAGATATTCCAATGGAGCCAGGGGAATGGTTACCTGGCAAAAGAAACTGGCCGATAAGCTGGTGTTCAATAAGCTGAAAGAACGTACGGGAGGGAATATTCGCTTTTTTGTATCGGGCGGGGCGGCCCTTCCGGCAGAAATCGGGCAGTTCTTCATGTCGGCCGGATTGAATATTTTGGAAGGGTACGGATTGACGGAAACTTCACCCATAATCAGTGCAAACACCTACGGCGAAGAGAAAATGGGCACGGTAGGCAAAGTGTTGCCGGGTGTTACCGTAGGTATACAGCGGCTGGAAGATAATGAGATTATTGCAGAGCTGAGCGGGGAAGAGTATCCGACCGATTTAACTTCAGGTGAGGGGGAGATTCTCTGTAAGGGTCCCAACGTAATGAAAAGCTATTGGAAAAACGAAGACGGCACCCGAGAAATGATTGACGAGGATGGTTGGCTTCATACCGGAGATGTTGGGCGATTTGTGGATGGGAACCTGCAAATTACCGATCGCATCAAGCACATGATTGTCAATGCGGGAGGAAAAAATATCTATCCCGGACCGATAGAAGATCTGTTTAAAACCAGTAAATGGGTAGATCAGATTGTGTTGATAGGTGAGGGAAAACCCTTTATGGCGGCACTTATTGTGCCTGATTTTGAATCATTAGAGGCCTTTGTCAAAGAGCGGAACATCACCTACGGTTCAACGGAGCAGCTGATTCGGCATGAGGAGGTACAGCGTATTTATAAAAATGAGATAAGACACTATTCCAAAGAACTGGCCTCGCACGAAAAGATCAGGGATTTCAGACTGATGGCTCAAGAGTTTTCCGTAGAGACCGGAGAGCTTACCCCCACGCTCAAAGTCAAACGCCGCGTGGTGGAAGAGAGGTTTGGCCACCTGATCAATGATATATTTGATAAGGCAGCTGTCTAAGGAATCTGCTTTGCAGGATTCCCCGGCTATATCCTATCGTCTCGCCTACTTGCAATAAACAGATGGAATCACGAACCGATACCTTCTCTGTTACAGGATCTCCACATAGCCATCCGTTTCGATCACACGGATTCTATGTCCGTCTCTGATCAGCCTGGTGGCCTGCTCCACTCCGATAACGGCAGGCAATCCGTATTCGCGCGATAACGGCTCCATAGGTTATCAGCCCGCAACGTTCCTTTTATAAATTACAGGCAGGGCAGACAGAGCTCTCCTATGTCCAGGCTATGGGAACAGCCACCGGGATGAGCCGGGATAGAATCGGGCAACCCCATCCGCCGTATCTGCGTCCCCCTTGCGTGGCCATTGAGCATGGACATGCCTTAGCTATATCGCCTGTCCGCCCGATACCTCAATACGTTGTCCGTTAATCCAATAGGCTTCGTCTGTGCAGAGGAAGGCCACGACGGGACCAATGTCAGTAGGCAGCCCGACCCGTCCTAAAGCGGTGATTGAGGCGATGTGATCATTCAGTTCTTTATTGTCCCGGACCATCCCACCGTTAAAGTCGGTCTCGATAGCACCGGGTGCCACAATATTCACTCTGATGTTGCGATCTCCCAACTCTTTTGCCTGATATTTGGTGAGAACCTCCAGGGCGCCTTTCATACTGGCATAAGCAGAACTGCCCGGATTAATGATCCGGGTTAATCCTGACGATACATTGACAATGCCGCCTCCATTATTCAAATGAGCAAGCGCCTGTTGCGTGAAGAAATAACCCGCCTTGAAATGCACATTGATTAATTCATCAACGTCAGCTATCGGTGTGGAGGAGGTAAAAGGAGCAAACAGCCCCGTCCCCGCATTATTGATCAGAAAGTCGAACGTCTGGGTATCGAACTTTTCTTTTAATACGGGTATTAGTTTTTGAGTATAAAAGGGCTCATAGTTTTCATGATCGGATATATCCAGCTGGAGCGCTGTTGTCTTTTGGCCGGTTGTTGCAATTTCAGAAACAACCTTCTTGGCTTCTGCTTTATTGGTTTTGTAAGTAAGGATAACGTCCAATCCTTTTTTGGCAAGATTGATAGCCATATCCCGGCCCAGTCCACGGCTTCCACCGGTTATTAATGCAATTTTACTTTTTGTATTCATCTTTAACCTCTTTGGTTGCTATTTCTGTGCTATACAAATGTATAGCCTGAAAAGCTTATTGGTGTAGCCGAATCAACTGCACTTGTAGCCAAAAGTCATTTCTGTTATTTACTCTGTGAAAGGACCAACCAGCAGAGCGTTGGAAATCTGCTGGTCTGGCTTCAGCTGGGATGTTGTTTCTGAATGCAAATGTTATCGGGATAGCGTCTAATACACATCCGGAACTCTATCTTGACCGCGCATTTTCCCCAATGATGATCGGTATATCAGCCATATCGGCGGCCGGGCGGATCTCCCAGCTGCTGCTACCGCGGCCCAGCTTCAAAGAGGGATGCTTTGACAGCAGGCGGATGGCGTGATTCAGGTCGTTGGCTTCCAGTATCATGATGCCGCCTATTTGTTCTTTGGTTTCGGCAAACGGGCCATCGGTGATGGAAACCTTGCCGGCTCGCCATCTCAATGTGGCGGCATTCTGTGATTTCTGCAGAGCTTCTCCGCCTGTGAAATGGCCATTTTCCATAAGCTCTTCATCGTAAGCAAAGCATTCGTCCATAAAGGTGGTTTGTGCGCTTTCCGACATTTTTTCCCAGACCTCTTCATTCATATATCCAAGACAGATGTATTTCATAACACTCCTCTTATGTTAGAGATTAAAGGTAATGCGTTTTTTGGTTGTGTTTTTAGCATTAATTCGAAGCAATCAGCTTTCAGCAAAATTGTCTGCTTTTTCTGTAGCTGATAGCTGACCGCTTCTACTCATTTACTGGATGATTCCAAGCTCCATCCACGGATGCGAGGGGTGTTCCCGCCGCGCTGTGGGAAGTCTCCAGACCTCCTACAGCACGGTCATAGCAAGAGGCTTTGCTTCGGGACACCCCTCAGATTGAATGAGGAACGGCTCATTCAATCCTCTCCTCTCAAGGGGAGAGGCCTTTGGCGCTTCATTTCTTAGCTCGAACTCATGTTCATTTATATTTACTTATGCTTTATCGCGTTCAATCGCTTCTTTTACAGTGGGATTATCTGCCGCTTTCCGGGCGTTTTCCGGGAAGTCTTCTTCTGCAAATATCTGGCGAATCTCAATCACATCGCCCTCGGCAGCAGGGCATTCCCGGGCCCATTTAACAGCTTCTTCTTTCGAGTCGACGTCTATCACCCAGTAACCGCCAATGACCTCTTTGGCTTCTATAAACGGGCCGTCGGTAACGATCGGATTTTCACCTTTGAATGATACACGTGCACCATTCGTCAAAGGATGCAAGCCTTCGAGCGAAATGAGGGCTCCGGCCCTGGCCAGTTTTTCATTGAACTTCGTCATGGCTTCGATCGCGTCGGCCGGAGGCGCAAATCCTTCGCCTGCCTGTTCCTCAGCCGGGGTTTCGGGTTGATAAACTTTGGGTATCATAAACATCATAAACTTCATGGTTGTATCTCCTATTTATTTTATTGGATTGGTTAGTACAGTGTTCATCAGGTAGTCGAACGGCAGATGCTGAAATCGACAAGGAATATGAAAAATATTAATTGGGGAAATGGGGGAGCGTTTTTGATGTCCGGAAGGCTGGTTTAGGGTAAGATTTTGCACCGAGGTGGGGTAAGCGGATGATGGTATCTACTCTATTCATTAAGATTTAGAGTTGCTTTGAAACTATCCCGCTTGTTCTTTCAGCTCCGTGAGTTTTCGTTTTATAAACCGTCGTTCAGGATCCTGTTGTGCCAGGGCAAGGGCCCGTTCCCATGATGCTTGCGCTTCGCCCGTCCGGCCCAGTTTCCGACATAGTTCCGCCCGGACGGAATGAGCCAGGTGGTAGTCGGTCAGCTCTCCACGATCCAGAATCGCATCAATCTGTTGCAATCCCGTTTCGGGGCTATCACTCATGGCTACGGCAACGGCGTGGTTTAATTCGACAACAGGAGAGGGGTTTATGCGCAGTAACAGACTGTACAGTCCGGCAATTTGTGCCCAATCTGTATCATCAGAGCTTCTTGCTTCGGCATGGACGGCTGAAATGGCGGCTTGCAGAGTATAGGGACCTGCCTGGTTTGATGAGAGCGCTTGTTTTACAAGAGATAACCCCTCTGCAATCATATCACGATCCCAGAGAGAGCGATCTTGGTCTTCCAGAAGGATGAGATCTCCTGCCGGCGTAGTGCGGGCCGGCAGGCGTGATTCGTGCAGCAGCATGAGGGCGAGGAGGCCTGCAACTTCAGGATCCGGCAGCAACTCATGCAGAAGGCGCCCGAGACGAATAGCTTCACTTGAAAGGTCGAGGCGGAGTGCTGATTTGCCTGAAGAAGTGTAATACCCTTCGTTGAATACCAGATAAATAACCTGGAGTACGGCGTCAAGCCGGTCCGGCAGTTCATGTTCAGGAGGCACCTGAAACGGTATCTTAGCCTGCCGTATTTTGGCCTTGGCCCGGACAATCCGCTGGGCCAGGGCAGAGGGTTTAACGAGAAAAGCACGGGCTATCTCTTCGGTGGTCAGATCACAAACCTCACGCAGGGTCATGGCCACCCGTGCATCAGGAGACAGGGCCGGATGACAGCAGGTGAAGATCAGCCGGAGGATATCATCTTCAATCTCTTTGTCAACCTGCGTGGATGGATCGGCGGTATCGGCTTCTATGTGCCGGGCCTGTTCCAACTGTAACGGCTCGAATCTGGACTGCCGCCGGATACGATCAATCGCTTTAAACCGGCCGGTGGAAACAAGCCATGCCCGCGGATTGGAAGGGATACCGGTCTCTCCCCACTGCTCCAATGCCGCTCTGAAGGCATCATGCATGGCATCTTCGGCAAGATCAAAATCTTCAAGCAGGCGAATCAGTGTGGCAAACACACGGCGTGATTCCTTCCGATAGATCTCGTTCAAGAGTTGAGGAATAGGGTCGGAAGGATGGTGCATAGTCGCCTCTTCGTTTCAGTGAATTCACGCTGCTTTTGTTCTCGTCAAAATGCTTTACTGAATTTCAGTTATTTGCCAGAGTTGTTTTGCTTTGGCAAACATTTAGTAGACTAAATAATAGGTTGCAGAGAACGTAGCTAAATAAATAGCCGCTTGATAGATCCAAAAACCGGTACTTTTAGGAGGGATTTGCACCAATACGGTTTGTGTTTCATTTGGTTGAATATCAACACTTTCTTTCACATTAATATCATGTTTTAATTCCCAACTTGATGCAATTACATTAACAGCATGTTGGCCAACTGGTATATTGTTTACCTGAACTCTTTCGGTAAACTTATCTTCTGCAACAAGATTTCCATTAACTGTAATATTTACATCTTTTATAGGGCTGGAAAACCTGACAATTAAAGAGCCATATTCTTCGCCTTCAGCAGGTGATTTAAAGTTTGTGTAAAAATCTTTTGCGCAACCAACGAAAAGAAGTGAAACTGTAAATAAGATGATTATCTTTTTCATTATTCCCGAATGTTTGATTTTAATTAATCTGAAAACAGCGAACCGTGCAACCTGCAGTCCCTCCGCCTCAGTTCAAGATTTATAGCTCAAAGCCCACAACTACTCTTCGTTGCCCGCCGAACTCACCCCTTATCCCGCTTTTCGATTGGTTTTCGGGAGAGACCCTGCACGTACAATGCAACTGCCACCGCTTACTGCCCGCCGTATTTCCTCCGTTACTTCCCTAATCAGCTAATCTCCGGATAAAATGCCCAGCTTTTGAAAGGCTTCCGTTACGGTGGTTGCCGGCTGTAAGATACGATGGCTGCCGTTATTGATAAAACTTTGCTGTACGGCCTGATCTATAAACCCAATCAGTTGATCGTAGTAACCGTCTACATTTAAAAGGACTATCGGCTTGTTGTGTATACCCAGCTGGTTCCATGTTATAGTCTCGAACATCTCCTCAAATGTGCCGAAGCCACCGGGCAGGGTAATGTAAGCATCGGAAAGCTCCTCCATGAGCGCTTTTCGGTCGTGCATGGTTTTGGTAATATGGAGTTCAGTGAGATCGTCGCGCGGAATTTCACTGCGGATAAGGTGTTCGGGTATGACTCCGTGAGCTTCGCCTCCTGCTTCCAGAATAGCATCAGATATCACCCCCATCAGGCCTACAGAACCTGCTCCGAAGACCAGTCCTATTTCTTGCTTTGCCATTTCCCGTCCCAGTTTAGATGCGAGAGATGCATAGGCAGGGTTTTTTCCTTCATGTGAACCGCAGAATACACAAATACGCTTTATAGCCATATGTTATGCGGTTGTCATCATTCGGGTGATCACTAAGTTCAGCTTTTCGAGAAGATAGTCTATGTCGCCTTCGGTGTTATCTTTTCCCATACTGATACGGATACTGGAGTTGGCTACTTCGGGTTCCAGCCCTATTCCTTCCAGTACATGCGAAGGCTCTACCGCTCCGGATGTGCAGGCCGAACCATTGGAGACGCATATCCCCTCAAGATCAAGGTTGAGCAAGAGCATTTCGCCATCCATTCCGTGCCCGTTTTCGTCTGTGAAGGCTATATTGACAATATGCGGCACGCTGTTATCCGGGCTGCCATTAATGCGGACGGAGCCGGGAAACTTATCCTTCAATCCATGAATCAATCTGTTTCGGAGCTTGAGGAAGAGGGCCTGATGTTGTTCCATCTCTTCGGTGGCAAGTTCGAGAGCCTTGGCCAGGCCTACGATGCCCGGTACGTTAAGCGTACCGCCGCGACGCCTGCGTTCCTGCGAGCCGCCGTGCATCCAGGGGAGCCAGGGTGTAGCGTGGCGGATGTACAGCACTCCTATACCTTTGGGGCCGTATATTTTGTGTCCGCTCATACTCAGAAAATCCAGGCCGAGTTCATCAACATCTACCGGCAATTTTCCTATACTCTGTACGGTATCGGAATGGAACGGGATATTATGCTGATGGCAGACTTCTGCTATCTCTTTGAGAGGATTAATAGTGCCGATTTCGTTGTTAACGTGCATAAGGCTGACGAGAGCCGTGTTTTCGTTGATGGCTCGGGCAACCTGCGCGGCTTCGATAATTCCGTCGGCAGATGGTTCCAGATATACCGGCCTGGCGCCCATTCTCTTTGAGCATTCGGCAGTATGTATAACGGCATGATGCTCAATAGGCGAGGTAATGATTTCAGGTTTTCCGGTAGCCTGGAGTACGCCTTTGATGGCCGTGTTATCACTCTCGGTGCCGCCACTGGTAAATACAATTTCCGCGGGTTCGGCCCCGATGAGTTCAGCGATCTTTTCCCGGGCTTCTTCAACAGCGACTTTAGCATGGTTGCCAAGCTGATGCGCCGAATTCGCGTTTCCAAAATGTTGGGTAAAATAGGGTTTCATGGCTTCCAGAACCCGTTCATCTACAGGCGTGGTCGCAGCATGGTCAAAATAAACCGTTCGCATAAGTCAGGCTTGTTGTTATAATTTAATCACTGACTATATACCAAAATACCTTAGCTCTTCACCGGCTGGCAGAAGGGCAGGGGCGGGTTGTCCCGAAGTAAAAAGCAATTGGTATATGACCAGTTATAGTGTTTCAAAATATTGAATATCATTGAGAAAAACAGGAGCATATTTTCAGGAACCGGAAACTAAAAACAAAGGTTTCCATTGATAAGTTTGAGGCAGCTTTTATGCGTGAGTGCGAGCTGAGAACGAAGCGTCAGAGAAGATTTCTCTGGGGAGGTTGAATGGTCCGCCGGCCGACGGGTGCTGCAGCCACACTGTGGGCGTGCGGGATTCGTGTATGTCACTACAGGCAGGCCCTGGTATATCGGAGTTCGAATTGGCTCGGCAACAACTTGTGATACAACCCTTTACATAGTTTTTAAAAGCCTTATATTTGGGAAAATTTAAATTTAAAAACCAGTAGATACAGTCATGGATAAAATGACCCTGCAAGATATAGACGTAAACGGTAAAAAAGTTTTAATGCGTGTTGATTTTAACGTGCCTATTGAAGATGGAAAAATTACAGATGATAACCGTATCGTACAGGCATTGCCTTCCATTAACCACGTAACCAGCCAGGGAGGTTTGCTTATCCTGACCAGCCACTTAGGGCGCCCTGAAGGTGAGGTCAAACCCGAATTTAGTCTTAAGCCTGTCGCTGAGTATCTGAGAAAGCTGGTTGACGTTCAGGTATATTTTGCAGAAGACTGTATCGGAGAGAAGGCCGGAGAGGCCATTGACCAGGCCAGGCCAGGAGAAATTGTATTACTAGAAAATGTACGCTTCCATGCCGGGGAGAAGACAAATGATGAGGCCTTCTGCAAAGCCCTCGCTTCGCATGCAGACCTTTTTATAAACGACGCGTTCGGGAGCAGCCACCGGGCACATGCTTCCGTAGCAGGAGTTACGAAATATCTTCAACCAGCCGTGTCCGGCTTTCTGTTGGAAAAAGAAATCGAGTATCTCAGTAAATCGATCAATAATCCACAACATCCGTTTGTAGCCATTCTGGGTGGAGCGAAAGTGTCGGATAAGATTGGTGTAATAGAAAATCTGCTCGATAAGGTAGATACCATTATTTTAGGAGGTGGAATGACTTACACCTTCTATAAAGCCAAGGGCATTCCCACAGGGAACTCACTGCTAGAGGAGGATAAAGTTGAACTGGCGGGGGAACTGCTGGATAAAGCAGAAAAAGCCGGGGTCAATGTAATGCTTCCTATAGACTCGGTGGTTGCCAGAGAATTTAAAAATGAAGCAGAGCATAAAGTTGTGGACGAGGATGGAATTGAAGAAGGCTGGATGGCGCTTGATATAGGGCCGCAGTCATCCATTGCTTTTGGAAACGTCATTAAAAATGCCCAAACCGTGGTTTGGAACGGACCAATGGGCGTTTTTGAGATGGACAACTTTGCCGACGGTACTTTCTCGGTTGCGGAGGCTATGGCAGAGGCAACTAAACTCGGCGCCACAACGATAATAGGAGGTGGCGATTCAGCCTCCGCTATCAAAAAAGCCGGCCTGGAGGACCAGGTATCTCATGTTTCTACAGGAGGCGGCGCCAGCCTGGAATTTCTGGAAGGCAGGGAACTGCCGGGTGTTGCAGCGCTGACAGACAGAGGGTAAGCCGAGGAAGTGGGATGAGTAGAGTGAAAGTCCGCCGCTACACTTCTGGTTTTGATGTGCGGCGAGCCGGCAGGGTGGAGATGTTTTGACATTAGAAAATTCTAATGTTTCTGCAAGTCGACAACGGCTACGTTAAAAACGCAGAATAGACTTAAATGAGGCACATTTTGAAATTCATTCACACTGAAGTAAATAATATTAATGGTTTTACAGAAAAATATTTTGTAAGGAATTGCTTCTTAATAAGTCTTACCTTTACACCAAATGACAAAAAAACAAAGAGGTAAGTAATATGAGTTCATTAAATAAAGCGATGATTATCGGCCGGTTAGGCCAGGACCCTGACGTGCGCTATACTCAGTCTAATACGGCTGTGGCCAATATGTCTATTGCCACTTCCGAGCGTTACAAAGACAGCACAGGTGAATGGAAAGAGAACACGGAATGGC
>CALJMB010000236.1 GCA_937982515.1 uncultured Balneolaceae bacterium | reverse complement strand
CTTCCGAGCGTTACAAAGACAGCACAGGTGAATGGAAAGAGAACACGGAATGGCACCGGGTAGTTGCCTGGGGCCGGACCGCTGAAATTTGCCAGGAATACTTGAAGAAAGGTTCTCTGGTCTATATTGAAGGACCCATTCAAACACGGCAGTGGGAAGATAAAAATGGTCAGACACGCTATACTACCGAGATCAAGGCGCTGACTATGACCATGCTGGACAGCAAAGGCAGCGGCGGCGGCACATCTCAGAAGCCGGATAAATCTCAGCCGGTGTCAAGCAATATCGATTTAAACGATAATCTGGACGATATCGATGACGATTTGCCATTCTGATGCTGTAAGCTGTACATTAATCTGAACATGAATGAAGCGGCGGAGTTTATTCTTCGTCGCTTTTTTCTATTCTTGCACCATATACTCCCAATATATAGCTTATAGCCTTAGGTATATATCCAGGAACAAATTTAATTAATTGGACGACCCAGGCAGGTTTTACTTTATTCTGACTTTTATTATTCAGGCCGGTGAAATGATTGGCTCGCTGAATGCCGTTGATTTGATTATTCAGGTGGCATGTATGATCTTAGGATTGATTTTTTCAGCCGTCTTTTCGGGTTCTGAGGTTGCACTTTTCTCACTTTCCAATCAGCAAGACCTGTTGACAGAAAGCGAAGTAAAAGGATCTGTTGATCATCTGATTATGCACATGCTGGAGCGCCCGCAACGGCTGCTTGCCACTATTCTGATAGGCAATACGTTTGCCAATATCGTTACTTCTGTCCTCGCGGCGGTGATAACCGGAAATATGGCTGCTTATTTTGGGCTCCACGAGGCCATAGTATACGCCATAGAAGTTGTAGTAATCACTTTCACCATTCTTATCTTAAGTGAAGTTACCCCGAAGATTATAGCCATCAATAATCCACTAAAAGCTGCACGCAGACTGGGCCGGTTTATTTATCTGTTCTTTATTTTGCTTAAGCCGGTGTCCAGACTTATAGCAAACAGTACAATAAGCCTGGAGGAACGCTTATCCCGCCCGAACAATAAGATGACTTCGGAAGATATCATGACTATGGCCGAGGTCAGCGAACAGGAAGGTTCCATTAAAAGCGACGAACGCGAGATTATTGAAAATGTGATTGAGTTCGGCACCACTTCAGTACGTGAGATTATGACTTCTCGGGTCAGCATTGTAGCTGTATCTACTGACAACTCACTGGACGAGGTACTGGAACTTATTCGTGAGAAGGGGCTTTCCCGGATGCCTCTGTATGAAACGGATCTGGACTCAATTTTAGGAATTATCTATGCCAAAGATGTGCTGCCTTATATTAATTCCGACATAGAACGGACTACCATCAACTGGAGAACGATTGCGAGAAAGGCGCTATTTATTCCGGCAACAAAAAAACTGGATGACCTGCTGCGGGACTTTCAGCAGGAAAAAACGCATATCGCTATTGTAGTTGACGAGTATGGAGGCACGGAGGGTTTAATCACGCTGGATGACATCCTGGAAGAGATTGTTGGCGATATTTCTGATGAATACGATGGTAACGAAGATGAGCTCTATACCCGATTCAAGAACGGCGTATATATATTCGATGCAAAGATAGACCTGGATGATATGGAAGAAATACTGGATTGTGAGTTAACGTCTGATGATGATGATTTTGAAACGCTTGGCGGCCTGATATACCACCTGACAGAGCGGATTCCCAATGTAGGCGAGCGGGTATATTACAAAAACCTGGAACTGACCATTCATTCCGTACAAAACAACCGAGTGCGCAAATTACGGGTAAAGGTAGTTCCGGATGGCGACGACAAAGCAAAGACGGCCCGTTTAAAGAACGAAGAATAACTTAGTGATACCTAACTGTACATGCCTGAAATTACTTCCGATCCTTTCCGGTACAACGTTAGCCTCGCCGCATACACTACTCTGGGAGTTGAGGTGCAAGCCCGAAAATTCCTGTCGGTTACTTCTGAAGAACAGTTAAAGCAGGTTCTTAAAACCGGAGAAGCTTGTGGAGAGCCCTGCCTTATCTTGGGCGGAGGCAGTAATGTCTTATTTACAGATGACTATAAGGGATGCATCTTGCATATGCAAATACAGGGGAGGGAGGTGATAATGGAAGATCAGGACCAGGTGCTGTTAAGAATCGGAGCCGGAGAAAACTGGCATGAAACCGTGCGCTACTGTGTTGAAAAAGGATGGGGAGGAATCGAAAACCTGTCTTTGATTCCGGGAACAGCGGGGGCGGCGCCCATTCAGAACATAGGTGCTTATGGAGTGGAGCTGGAAGAAGTGTTTGTGAGCCTCGAAGCGATTGAGTTAGCTTCAGCGAATAAGCGTGTTTTTACAAAAGAAGAGTGTGGCTTTGGCTACAGAGACAGCATTTTTAAGAATGAACAGAAAGGAAAATTTGCAATAACGTATATTACGTTACGGCTTTTAAAACAGCCTCGTCTCAATATTTCTTACGGCGCCGTTAAGTCGGAATTAGAGAGAAGGCGTATCGGCAACCCTACTATTAAAGATGTCAGTGATGTTGTCATAGATATACGAAACAGCAAGTTGCCCGATCCCGCAGAATTGGGGAATGCAGGCAGCTTTTTTAAAAATCCTGTTATTTCAACCGATGCCTATAAGGCTTTACAGAAAACACACGCCCATATTCCCGGTTACCCCATAGATAACGAAAAAGTCAAAGTTCCTGCCGGTTGGCTTATCGAACAGGCGGGGTGGAAAGGCAAGGTGACAGGAAACACGGGAACATATAAACAACAGGCCTTGGTTATAGTAAACCATGGCGGAGCATCGGGGAAGGAGATACTGGCACTGGCCGAAAGAATACAGGCATCTGTAGCCAGTGAGTTCGGGATCGAACTGGTTCCGGAGGTAAATATTATTAACTGATATGTCAAAACCTGTACGTCCCGATATCTATTTTACCCGACATCTGTTCAGGGCGGGCCTGGAGTGCCCTGTCAAGCTTTTTTATAAAGCCAATAACTATCCTGAAAGCAAGAAAGCGCTTCCTTTCATAGCTCATAATTACCACAATAAAGAACAGCTAAAGGCGCTCTTCCGGTGTAAATTCCCTGAGGGAGTTTACATCAATGAATCTTCTAAAAGCAGGACAGCCGATAAAACGCAGGGAGAAGTCCATAAGGAACACATCACTCTATTCAACGGAGTTTTTATTTGGCAGGATATGCTTGTCAAAATTCCTGTTCTTGAAAAAAAGGGGGATATCGTTAATGTTTATTATATCCAAACGAAGGCTTTTAATCCCGCAAAACACAGATTGACTAATCACCGGGGGCATATCCACCCCAAATGGATTGATTATCTGACGGATTTTGCTTTTCTGACCTATGTTGTTAAGCAACTATATCCTCAGTGGAATGTGAATCCATATTTGATTCTGCCTGATAAAGCATCGATAACCCGGGCCGATTACTTGCATGAAAAGCTGGAGCTTACAGAACACACGGCTCCGGTGGCCGCAGAGATACAGACAGCCGCAGAAGATTTGCTGGTGGTGTTAGATGTTGAGGAGCAGATTAAGACGGTTATGAGTGGGGCGATTTTTGCCGGTACCAACTTTGAGGGTCAATCGTTCGGGAGCGTAGCAGGAGAGCTCAAGAAGTGCTATTTCAGTGGCGAAAAATATCCGGTAACGGTCGGCTCTAAATGTAAAAATTGTGAATTCCGTCTTAGCGGAGAGCAGGCGCTTTCAGGTGAAATCAATGGATTCAAAGAGTGCTGGCAGCCCGAAACCACTAAACAGCCTATCTCTTCCGGAGAAATGATTTTTGATCTCATAGGTCCCGGTACCGCGACTTGGTTGGAACGAGGGCTCTATTTCCAGCAACAGGTACCACTAGATGAAATAACACACGTAGCCGGCATTGAAAAGGCCAGCGGCAGGATTACGGAACGGCAGCGGCAGGCGCTCCAGATACTAAAAGCCAAAGGTGCATACGTTCCGGAAGAAATTATAAAACCCCAGCTATTTGAGGAATTACAGCGCTGGGAATTTCCCATCCATTTTCTGGATTTCGAAGCCGGGAACTATACTATACCTATCAGGCACAACAGAAAGCCATACCATCTGGTTGTATTCCAGTTTTCCTGCCATACATTGGAGGAGGATGGCAGCTGGCGGCATTATGAGTGGATAGCCGATACCGATAACGGCTATCCCAACTATGAGTGCATACGCCGGCTCCGCCGAATTCCTCGTATCGATGAAGGGACAGTGGTTCAGTATTCCAATTTTGAGCGAAACGCCCTTACAATAACCCATAGGGAATTGAGGCGGGAAACTGACGAAGTTGCAGATGCAAGTGAACTTATGGAATGGATAGAACAGTTCATAAGCCGAAGCGATTCAAATACAGGTAATGGACCTTACCTGGCTGATTTGAGCCGTCTGGTTAAAAATTATTACTATAATAACCAAATGGGTAATTCGCTTAGTATCAAAGATGTTGTGCAGTCGGTGTTGACGTTAAGCCCGTACTTAAAGCAACTATATAGTAAACCGTACAACAGCTCCAATTTTGATTCGGTAATCTGGTGGCAACCCGACCATAAACAGGAAATGGTGAGGAATCCCTATTCGATCATGCTGGGTCAACAGAATGAAACTACAGTAAGACGGGGCACAGAGGCAATGGTTGTATACGGACGTCTGCTCAGAGAGCCGGCAGATAAATTAGCGAAGAAGGAGCGAATCAGTGCCCTTCTTAAATATTGTGAGCTGGATACGCTGGCTATGCTTATGATTTATCAGCATTGGAAGGCACTGTTGGAGCGTAGCCACAGGAACTAAGTAAATTTTATTATCTTAAAGCTAATGATTTACAGAAGCGTTATTGGTTATTCATTATTTGTGGGAGGGAGCTCCCGGCAACGTGCTTAGTGGTTCAAATTTTTTAGAGAGAATCCTTCTTAGAAGCAGGGATTCCATAGCCCATTTATCATTTAACTGCTAAACGCGTTCACTGTAGCCAATAACCAATGACAAATAAACAAATAACCTCGCAGACATCATGAAGCATACATTTCAAAAAGTGATATTCCCAATCCTTATCGTTGGGT
The DNA here is from genome assembly GCA_937982515.1 of uncultured Balneolaceae bacterium. Taxonomy (GTDB): domain Bacteria; phylum Bacteroidota; class Rhodothermia; order Balneolales; family Balneolaceae; genus CALJMB01. Next base: position 8,635 of record CALJMB010000236.1, on the reverse strand, counting down.
TGATGCTAAGTGCATGTGTTGTGCAGAAGAGCCCGGTGACAGGAAAGAAACGAGCCTACGGATACAGCTGGGAGCAGGAATTGCAGATTGGGAGAGAGGCCGACTTGCAGATTCAGCAACAATATGGTGTTTATGACGATGATGAGTTGCAACGGTATGTTGAGGAGGTCGGCCAGCGGGTACTCTCGGTAAGCCATATGAGGAGAGAAGGTACAGATCCGAAATACATGAATACAGAGTTTCATTTCCGCCTGCTGGACAGCCCCATCGTTAACGCGTTTGCCCTGCCTGGTGGCTATATTTATGTGACACGAGGCTTGCTGGCGCACTTGGGCGATGAAGCGCAGTTGGCCGTGGTTCTTGGGCACGAGATAGGCCATGTGGCCGCGAGGCATGCCTCACAGCGGGCTTTTGAGCAGCAGATAGGCCAGGTTGCCCTGATAGGGGGCGCTATTGCCGGAGAAGAGCTTCTGGGTATACCCGGAGGCAATATTCTTAATCTGGGAAGTACAGCTGCCCAATTCCTGTTTTTACAATACGGAAGGGATGATGAGCGGGAGTCTGACCGACTCGGGGTAGAGTACGCCGCAATGCAGAATTATAATGCTGCCCACGGTGCGGCTTTTTTTGAATCGCTCGAACGTATATCTGAACAGTCCGGACAAAGTATTCCTTCTTTTCTGTCTACCCACCCTGATCCGGGAGAACGCTCCCAAACCATTCCTGAACTGGCAGAAAAATGGAAAGAGGAAGGATATAAGCAAAATGTGGAAGACCGACAGGAATATATGAATGCCATAGACAACATCGTATTTGGCAACGACCCTCGCCAGGGATTTGCTGAAAACGGATTCTTCTATCATCCGGAATTGGAATTTCAATTTCCCTACCCCGAGGAGTGGCAGGTCATCAATCAGCCTTCGATGGTGGCTCTGGTTACACCCGATCAGGATGCGGTAATGATTATGCAGATCGACAACCAGTCGGGCAGCCCCCGGGCTTCGGTAAACGAATTCCTGAGCCAGCAAGGAGTCAACAGTCTTAATCAGGCTGCCACCGAAAGCAATGACATTCCCGGCTATGAAGCCTTTGCCTCAGGCCGGACCGAAGACGGGCAGGAGCTCATGTTCTATGTGTATGCATTGGATTATGGGGGCAACATCTACCGGTTTTTATCCTACACTACAGAAGACCGGTTTGGAACCTATAGTCCGGAGTTTAGTCATGTTACAAAGGGTTTTCAGCAATTAACTGACTCGGATATCCTGAACATCCGGCCTGTCCGGCTTGAGGTGCTTCAGACCGATCGTGCGGCTCCGTTCGAGTCTTTCCTTCCCGCCGGTTTGCCCATGAATATCACACCGGAAGAGCTCGCTATAGTAAACCAGGTTAGTCTGGATGAAACGATCGAAGAGGGCACCTACATCAAAATTCCGAAACAGTAGAAAGCAGAAGGCCAAAAGCAGTGAGTAGTAATTAAGGCAGAAATCGGTAAGATAAACTATGCATTGACTTTATACTATGGCAGTGTCTCTGGATTCAGGCAGGTGACATAACGCTTTCGGCTTTCTACTCATTACTTTCTGCTTTCTACTAACAAATCAATATCTTTGGGCAACATTTAATCCGCTAAATTCAGATAATTCATGATCGAACGTTATTCCCGTAAAGAAATGTCAGCTATATGGTCGGAGCAAAACCAATTTCAGGCATGGCTGGAGGTGGAACTGGCAGCCTGCCGTGCCTGGAGCAGGTTGGGAAAGATCCCAACGGAGGATGTTGATAAGCTGTACGAAAAGGCAACCTTTGACATCAACCGTATCCATGAGATTGAAAAGGAAACCCGCCACGATGTGGTGGCTTTTACCCGCTCGGTTTCTGAATCACTGGGCGAAGAGAAAAAGTGGATACATTACGGACTGACCTCTACCGATGTGGTGGATACGGCCAATGGTTACCGCCTGAAACAGGCGAACGATATTCTTCGGAAAGGCATACGGCGGATGATCGAGGTACTGGAAAAGAAAGCGAAAGAACACAAATACACGGTGATGATGGGGCGCACGCATGGAGTTCACGCAGAGCCAACCACTTTTGGCCTGAAATGCGCCCTTTGGTTCGCCGAGATGAAAAGGAACCTGGAACGTTTTGAACATGCAGCGAAAGACGTAGAATATGGAAAAATGAGTGGCTCTGTTGGTACTTTTGCCAATATCCCTCCCGAAGTGGAACAGTATGCGTGCGAGCAATTGGGGCTTCAGCCGGCGCCCGTTTCCACCCAGACCCTGCAGCGCGATCGCCACGCTTATTACATGTCTACTCTGGCATTGATCGGCTCTACTCTGGAAAAAATGGCCGTGGAAGTACGACACTTGCAGCGGAGCGAGGTCAGGGAAGCGGAAGAGTTCTTTCGGAAAGGGCAAAAGGGTTCCTCATCCATGCCTCATAAACGTAACCCGGTGAGTTCAGAAAACATCTCCGGTTGTTCTCGGGTGTTACGCGGCTATATGGTGTCAGCGTTCGAAAATATTCCTCTCTGGCACGAGAGGGATATCTCGCATTCATCTGCTGAACGGATCATCCTCCCCGACGCTACCATTCTGCTGGATTATATGCTGAACCGCTTTGCGGGGGTGATGGATAACCTGACCGTGTACGATGAAACAATGAAAGAGAATATCTATAAAACGTTTGGGCTGACTTTTTCGCAGCGCTTGCTCCATATGCTCATTGACAAGGGCATGAACCGGGAGAATGCCTACGATACCGTTCAGCCGCTGGCTATGAAGGCGTGGGAAGAGAAGAAGATGTTCCGTGACCTGGTGAAATCTGACGATACCATTACAGCCACCCTTACTGAGGAAGAGATCGAAGCCGCCTTTGAGCTGGAACATCATACTCGAAACGTAGACGCCATTTTTAAACGAGTAGGCCTGGAGTGAGAGGAAATGGAACGGATGACACGGTTAAGCGGATGTGCACGGAATTATCCTAAATCAGTGAGTATCCGTTCTATCCGCCTCAGCCATGTTCAAAGATGTTACTTATGCAAGACTGGCATGAAATAGTATTTTCTGAAGAACTGGATTTTGAATCTAAAACGCAGAAAGTGTTCGATTACCAGTTTGAGCACAATCCGGTGTATCGCCGGTTTTGTGAGGCTTTGGGATATGGGACCGACCGCTTCGAAACACCTCCCTTGCTCCCCATCAGAGCATTTAAGGATGCGAGGGTTGTTACTATAGAGGAGGATTCGGAATCCGGAAATCAGCATTCTGAATTCTTTTTCCAAAGCAGCGGTACCGGAAACATGAAGCGAAGCAGGCATATTGTCGCGGATATATCGCTCTACCGCAGCTCTCTCCTGAAAGGGTTTCGCCATTTTTATGACCTGGGCCAATCGGTTATCTGGGGTTATACCCCCGGCTATGCTGATAACCCCCATTCTTCTCTGGTCTGGATGGTCAGGGAGCTCATAGAGCAGGCTGGCTCCGGTTTGAGCCGCTTTCTTCCGCTTGGCAAGCCTATAGATGCAAAGGCTCTGCGGGCGGTGGAGGAATCGGGCAAGAAGCTGATTCTGTTCGGTGCGGCATTCGGGCTGATCGACCTGGCGGAACAGGCGGAGCTAAATTTGCCATCCGGCAGTACCGTTATAGAAACCGGAGGGATGAAAACTTACAGAAGGGAGATAACCCGCGCGGAACTCCACCGCCGGCTTGCGGAAGGATTCGGAGTTCTTCCCCACCAGGTCCATTCCGAGTATGGAATGGCGGAACTACTGAGCCAGGCCTATGCAACGGGCGGGAAATGGTTCCGCACCGTGCCCTGGATGCAGGTAAGTATACGGAATCCCGATAATCCGGAGGAAATACTTCCGTCTTTCTATGAAGGAGTGATTGGAATTACAGACCTTGCGAACATTCATTCCTGCTCCTTTATCCTGACCGGAGACCGGGGAGTAATGGATAAAAAAGGACGCTTCCAGGTACTTGGCCGCTGGAATCCCAAAGACCTGAGAGGATGCAATTTTTTAATAGAAGAAGATTAAACCTTTGTGTAATTCTGTGCCTTCTCTGTGTCTCTTTGTGTTAGAATTATTTCACAAAGCTGTACATAGGCAACACAGAGATCCACAAAGATTAAATTAGCGGTTATATGAGCAGCCTTAAAACCCGAATAACTATCCTCCTGCAGGCTATAGAAAACTGGCTCAAACCGGACAACCTCTACCTGAAGAACGCTATAGACAAATCAGTCAGCGAGGGATATTTCAGCTTTCCGGATATTAAGCATGCCATCCTGGCGCTGAAAGACAGCCTGAATGAGCAGGCACTGATTCGTTGGGTGGAACAGAGCGGACTGATGGATAGTGGAGAGGATGCATCCGGGAAAAATGTACTTTGTTTGCACGCCGGTAACCTTCCGTTGGTGGGTTTCCAGGATGCATTGGCGGTACTGCTCAGCGGCGCGCGGTATACCGGCAAGATATCACGAAAGGACCCTTATCTGCTTCCCACTTTTCTGAATGAGGTTAAAAAGACCTCCGGTTGGAGCAGTATAGACGTGCAGTGGGCACATCGCCTGGATGACCTGGAAGGCATGCAGAACGATATGATTTTGTTCGCCGGATCGGAAGAGTCTGTCCCCGGTGTGCGGGAAGCAATTAAGACATTTAACCTGGCTAAACCGGCCACCCGTTACCTGATCCGCACCGCTCATTTTTCCATTGCATACCTGAATAACCGGGACAAGAGGTCAATGGAAGATCTGACGGAAGCTATCTTTCGTTATGGCGGAAAAGGATGCCGTTCGGTTGCCATTGTGGTGGCGCCCTGGCCGCTTGATTCCGTCAAGTGCGAGTTCACCGATTATATTGAAGCATTTTGGCTGGAGAACCCTCAGCATCAGAAGCCGCCACCGCGTCTGAGGTACCGTTTCGCCTACAACAAAGCCATTGAACGTCCCCAGGCCTGGCTGGATCATTTCCTGCTTCAGGAGGGAGGATTGGAAATGGATCAGGACTTTATCTGCTACTGGGTGCAGGGCGATGAACAGAAAGTGGCGGAGCTTGCAGCACAGTCAGGAGATCAGTTGCAGAGCGTTTACATCACACATCCCGACATAACCATTCCGGGCTTTGAGGGCCGAACCGAGTTCCTGTCCGATGCCCAGCGCCCTCCCATATTCTGGAAGCCCGATGGAGTGAATATACTGAAGTGGCTGGCGAGAGGGAGAGACTGAAAGACGAAGAGCGGGAGATGAAGTCTCCCTCCGTCTCCCCCTCACTTAGTCTCCACTCTCACGTTACGGCAAAGATTCTGGCAAGCAGGAGCGACAACGGCAGCAGAGCAAGTACAGCCAGGCCGAAGAACACACCCACAAAGCCTGCGGCAATGGCGCTGTTCAGTACAATAAGAGAGAGCACCCCTCTGCGCACGGCTGCTCTGATGTAGCCGGCTTCAGGCGTAACGGCCGCTTTGAAAAAAGGCGGGATTACCAAAAGGCCGAAGAGCATCACGAATGGCAGGGCTGTATGCATCTGGTAGGATGGATGAAAGTAAGCAAGAAGCAGCAATCCGCCCGTTACAACAATAACCAGTCCCAGCGCGCTGCCTCCTGCAATTTTACTGCCTCCGTGTACTTCACCCTGGCTGATTAACGTGATTGAGGCGATATAAATAAGGGGTATAAAGGCCAGGAAGGCTACATCGGGCAGAACGAAAGGTAATATGCTGCAACCCAGCAGCAGGTTCCCGCCCCGGCAGATGCCCATCAGAAGCGGTCCCCAGAAGATGGAATGCTTGGCCCATTTATCGTAAATCAGGGTGCAGGCAGCAATGGCAACGGCAATGCTTCCACTGTATGGATTTACCTGGAAGGCGGCATAGCTCCCCCAGATAAGCAGCAGGCCTCCGATAAAAGTGGCGCCTGCAAGGGAGACTCTTCCGCTGGGGATGGGGCGCTCCGGCCGTTCTCGGGCATCCAGTCCGGCATCGAAAACGTCATTGAATACCACGCCGCCGCCATACAGGCCGAGGGTAGAGAACAGAAGCCAGCCAGGGCCACTCCAGGAGATGCCCGACATGTCTTGGGCCAGTGCAGCCATTCCTATGGCAACGCCGTATCCTGCCAGGATATCCGCAAAAGCCGTAACGATATTGGCGGGGCGCATTAGTTCCAGATATGCCCACAACTTTGTAGTGAAGGGGTGTTTTGCCTGTTTCGTGGATTGACTCAAAATATTATGAAAGTTCTGGCATCCTCACCCGTTCACTGCTTTTGCAAACGGGTGAATAACCGGGCGCCATTTATTCACCGGTGACAAAACGCAGCCAACCGGTGAAGATTAGCAGGTTGTTTTTAAGGTTGATCGGTAGACGCGTTATTCAATGATGATATCATCTTCAGAAGGATGCTCTTTCTCGATGAAAGGTTTCCTTCCGCCCCGCAGGATGGTGTTTCCGTTAAAGGTTTCACGCTGATCGATAAGAGGGCGTTCGAGCCAGTCCTTTTCGCTGAACTGCCCGCTTTGCTTGTAGGCATCCAGTGCATTCTGGTAGCACACTTTTTTAACGTCATCTTCAGAAATGCCGCGCTGAAGCATCAGCTGGGCTGTCTTGGGAACCCCAAGCGGATCGCTTCGCCCCCAATCGGCCGCGCTGTCTATAAAGATGCGCTCGGTGCCGTACTGTTTCACAATTTCAACCATGCGCTCGTTGCCCATTTTGGTGCCGGGGTAAATGGTAAAGGCCGTCCAGTAGCCGCGGTCAAGAACCTCTTTTACGGTCTCTTCATTGTTATGGTCTATGATAACCTTGGATGGATCAAACCCGTGCTCCTCACACAAATCCATGCTTCGGCTGGTGCCCTCTTTCTTATTGCGGTGGGGGGTATGTACCAATACCAGCATGTCCAGCTTTTTAGCCAGATCCAGTTGCGCGTGGAAGTATTTTTCCTCCAGGCTGGTCATGTCGTCATAGCCGATTTCGCCTATAGCTACCACGCCTTCTTTGGCGGCATAGCGGGGAAGGAGTTCCATGGTGGCTTCGGCCAGTGCTTCGTTATTGGCTTCTTTGGCATTTAAACCGATGGTGCAGTAGTGGCGAATACCGAACTGCCCGGCCCGGAAACGCTCCCAGCCAACAATCATACTAAAGTAATCCAGCATGGCGCCGGGGTTGGTACGGGGCTGGCCGATCCAGAAGGCCGGCTCAATAACAGCTACGATACCCGACTGGCGCATTGCTTCATAGTCGTCTGTAGTTCGGGATACCATGTGTATGTGGGGATCGATAAACATCATGTCTTTGATAGGCATAACAGCTGGTGTGGTTATTAGTTAAATGGTTATTGGTGTATTGTGTGGCCGTGTTCCTATTCATAGCCTCTTCACTCTGGGCCCGTTAAAAACAACCCCCTTATAATCCCTCTTTGTTAAGGGGAGACTCTTCTGAGGGGTGTTCCGGAGGGCTGTGAAACGGTTTTGGGAGTAGCTTAGCTGCACAATACGTTAAGTTTCTTGTTTAACAGGATATTAGAATGTGTCAGGGAATACGTTTACCCTTCCGCCCGGCGGCCGATGTCATCCCAGGTAACTCCGGCTTGTTCTGTCTCCTCTTTCAGGTGGTTATATTCTTGGAGCAGTTGCCGCGCCTCTTCCGAGGAGCTGGCGGAGAGAGCCAGAATGGCCGCCTGCCGGTTTAGCTCATCGGGCTGTTCAAGTACAAGCTTAAGATCGTCAACTACTTTGCCGGTTGCAAAGGGGCCTACCGGCCTCCAGAGTTCGGGCGGAACGGTTCGGCCGGCCGCCCGGCGCTCGTGCGCATAGTCCAGCAGCATCCGGGCCAGCGTTTCATTCGCCCGCTCGTCTATACCTTGTATCTGGTATAACGGGCTGCCGACAAACAGAGCTTTCAGTACTACCTGATTCCACGCGTCTTCATCCATATAGTCGGCCGGATAGGGATTGCGCAATGCCACGGCATTGAAGGCCGAGGTGATGTTGCTTCGGATTCCTTCGGCGGCCCGGCCGCGTAGTTCTTCAGGATGGGGAAGTACCGGCAGGCTTTGGTAAAGGGCAACCGCCTCACCCATATCGCTGGAAATAAAAGTCTTATCCAGTATGTCCAGGAACTCCTCCTTGCGCCGCTCTGCAAGGCTCAGAACCAGAAGGGTCCTTCCCAGCTGATCGGCCGTCCACGAAGCGGGTTTCCATCCTTTCCGAAGCGATTCCGCCTGTTTCTGCTCCTCATCTGTCAGGTTCAGGCTGTCTTTACCTGTATAGCGGGGAACGGCACTGAAGGAGGTGAAAAACTCCCAGTCTTCGCTCCCTTTTTGTATCTGATTGCTTTTTTCTGTGAGCCACTGCAATCCATCATCACTGATCCGGCTCTCCAGCCAGGACAATATGGTGGTTCGCAGCGCTTCAAAATCTAAATTGTGTTGCGGATCGGACATTATTCGAAGAGTTTTTCTTGATTATTGGCCATAAGTACGTTATTTCCGCGCGTAATGTACAAGACTATTTTTAAATTAGCATGAAGTAATTGTACCCGTCGGCACGAGCTCCTTCATCCGGCTGCACAAGCCCTCCGGCCTTACGGGTTAGGGCGCGTAACCTTACGGGTTAAGGAGA
>CALJMB010000235.1 GCA_937982515.1 uncultured Balneolaceae bacterium | reverse complement strand
GCTAAAAAATGTATGCAAGGGAAATCCCGCCGTACAGATTGCGTCTGGGTGCAGGGTTAAAGAAGGCCGGCGGGGCGTTTCCAAACGAGCTGGCATTCAGCGCAACATGCGAAGTATACTGTTCGTCCAGCAGGTTGTTAATTCCGCCATACAGGTCTACTTTAAAATGGTCGCCGATCTTTGTCTTATAACCAAGTTTAGTGTTTACAAGTGAATAAGCCTGGTTATATACCGTGTTATCATCGGTGATGGGAGCTTTGTCATTAAAGTACCACGTGGTATTGAGGTAAAAACCCGGCGCGGTATTCAGATCTAACCCGGCCGTTATCACATGGGGAGAGATGCCGGTGACGTCGTTGCCGGAAAAATCAGAACGCACTTCTCCATCGGGACCAAGTATTTGAAACTCATCAAACACAAAATCGGAGTAGGCGTAGCTGATAAAAGGCCGCAGGGAGTTAATAAAGGATGACTCATTGGTCCAGAAGTACGAAATAGCCGCTTCAAGGCCCCGGAGGGATGTTTCGCCGGCATTGTTGTAGATCGTGTTATTCTGGCCTACGGCCTGTGGAACCAGCTGGTCTTCCATTTGGAAAGAGAACAGGGTAACATCGTAGTTAAATCCGCCGCCCAGCAGGTTGCCCCGTGCGCCGATTTCGTAGTTGATACCTCTTTCAGCCTGCACCTGGCCGCGGATACGTCCGTCGGCATCGGTTATTTCGCTGGTAGTGGGTGGTGAAAATCCAAAGCTCGCTCCCGCTCTAAGGGCTATGTGTTCACTAAACACATGGGTCAGGGCAAGCCGGGGTGTCAGTTCCGCGTCAAATTCTTTCACTCCTGAAGCGGCCTCGTTCATGAAATCTGTTACTTTGTACCGTACCTTATTCAGGCTGAGTCCGACGATCAGCGTCGTTTTATCGGTCAGATAGGTCTCCGACTGGTAAAAAATAGAGTATTGGGTATTATCCAGTTCCTGATTGAGGGTCAAATCTCCTTCGGTACCGGCATTGTTGACAAAACGCTGGGCATCGGTAAGCCCGTTTAAGAACTCGCCTCCAATCGTAAATGTGGTCGGAAGCAGGTTCAAATCCGGGTTAAATACAAACCGCGTCCGCCCGCCATAGCTTTGATACGGCTGCCTCAGATAGGCAAAAGGAAGCGGATGATCCAGGTCATAAAAGGAGGTGTAAACACTGGTGGTATTTTTGATTTTGTTTGAAAAATCAAAGGTATGCGCTGCGCCGATCCGGGTCCAGCTTTGAAAACGGCCTGCCTGCTGTGCCAGGTTTCCGGGGTTCGCCTGGCGGGGATTTTCTGCCAGCTGATTGGCGTTAATAGCGCCGGGGATCAGTGTTTCCTGTCTTGACCGGTTTACCAGCAGGGTGAGAGACTGTTTACGGGAAGGGAAAAACTGAAAAGAGCCGGTAAAAAAGCGGCGCTGATCTTCGTTATGCTCGCGATAACCGTCGTATGTCTGGCTGCCAACTGTAACAGAAGCGTTAAAGTTATCGCTTCCGGTGTGGTAGGTAGTAGCCAGCCTCGACAGGCCATAAGATCCGGCCAGGCCGCTGGCTTCAATACTGCTCTGTCCATAGGGAGCTTTTTCCAGCTGAAAGTTTATTACGCCGCCGGTACCTGCTCCGTAAATGCTTGATGCAGGGCCTTTGATGATCTCCGCCCGGCCTACGGCAGACACATCCAGCCCTTCAATGCGTGTAAAACCGTCTGCTTCGGTTAGAGGAATTTCGTTGACATAAATCTTAATGTTCCGGGTTCCGAAGTTAGAGCGTATGCCGGCGCCGCGTATCGCTATGCGGGCGTCGGACAAGTTGCTTTGATCCATCCGCACACCCGGTACCGTATTCAGGGCAGACTGCAGGCTCACCTGATTGCCGCGTTCAAACTCTTTGGAAGTTATCAGAGCGACAGAAGCTGCCGTTTCCTGTAGTTTTTTGTTGGTATCAAACCCGATAACCCGGACTTCATTCAGCGCTATGTTATCCGGCTTCATCAGGATATTAAGGAACTCCTGATCTTCATGGACCGGGAATGTTTGGCTAATATATCCTATAAAGCTGACTTTGATGCGCACTGTATCTTTGATGGAGCTTAGTTTGAAATAGCCATCGCGGTCGGTAGAGGTCCCTGTCGTGGTATTGGGTATGGTGATGTTTACCCCGGGCAGTGGTTGCCGGGTTTGCTGGTCGGTTACACGTCCCTGAATCGCCTGTTGTGCAAACAGGGGTGATACGCTAACAAAAAATATAAGTAAGAGAGAATAAGAGAGTTTAGCTGCGTTCATAAAATGCTCCCGGGCCTCAGCACGTAATCAAATCCGGCCATATGAGCCCTTGATTCTGGATGGTAATTTAAGTTGAAATGTTTTCTGCGGTTATCCTCCTCTGTAAAGCCAGTCATACTCGTATATCGGAACGCCTCTCTCCCGACAGTTGTCAGGGGAAGGAGAAAGCTCACATGAATAAATGGGTTGTCTTTCCGGACAAAGAAGTAGCCGGAAGTATCATACAACCGTACAAAAATGTGCTGTTACTGGCTAAATAGATTGGAGGGTACCGGCAGGCCTTCTCACATCATATCGGAGAAAAACTCGGTATGCCTGCTTACACGCTTTGCGGAGGGGGGGAGACAGGGTCGTCAAACCAGAGAGAGGAAAGCTGGTCTGTATAACCCCGGAATAGCAATGTATGGGAAGGTGAAACGATGGGGATGAGTATCAGGTCAGAAAAAAACAGGTGAACACGCTGTTCCTGAACTACCGGTGGGGTGGATTGCTCATCATTCTGATGCTGCTGCTTTTGTATCATCTTCGCCAGCTGGCACTGGCCGTCGCATTCCACATCCGGGTTATGCCTGTTTTCGCACAACTCCCGGGCGATGTACTCATAGTTTGAGTAATACCACAGATACGGCAGCGTGAACCTGACAAGCATGGTCAGAATGGCTACTACCAGCGATATGGAGATTGCTTTTTTAAACATCAGGTTAAAGGTAGCTGATTAAAAGATTCATTGCCAAATCATTTGGCAAGTAAAATAATTGGTTCTGCTAAAAAAGGGGCAATACAACACGTATTGCCCCTTTTGAAGATTAACACTTAACTAGCAGGTTGTGCTACCGTCAGAATTCCTTTCATCCCTGCCATGTAGTGGCCGGGGAATGAGCAGATAAATTCATACTCGCCGCTGTCGTCGGGTACGGTGAAGGTGACCTCCACGGTCTCCCCGCCTCCGGCAAGGCCGGTCGCGGCAATAACCTGGTCTTCCAGCCCGGGAGCGAGATACTCATTATCCGCAGCCATGGCAGCTGCATTGGCATAGGCATTGGCATCGGCCCCTTTGTCCAGAACCACTACGTTGTGTGCCATAGCAGCCTTGGGTATCCTGCTTACGGTTGTCAGAACAATCCGGATGCGTTCTCCGGGTGCGGCTGTAATTTCCGTCACGTCAAACTTCATCTGGTCGGTACCTTTCATTTGTATGGTGCGGATGCTGTCGTCGGGTTTGGGATTCGTTACTCCGCTTCCCGCAAAAGCGGTTACAGATACAAACAGCAGCAAGCTGAACAGTGTGGTAAGTTGTTTTAAATTCTTCATGATCATGGGATTTTATGTTAAGAACAAATATTAGCGTGATGATTCTTTGGTGATAAACATACCCTGGGCTCCTTTTTGGGCATCGGCCATTTCGTGGTCAACCAGTACGTAGTGGCCCGGTTCGGGAACGATGAACTCCATTACAGCGCCGTTGCTGGCGCCCAAGAGAACCGTCTGCATGCCGCGCCATTCGTTTTCCAGGCTTCCGTCATACCATACGCGGTCAAAAATGCCGCCTATAACGTGAATGCTGGATACATCATTAGGCCCGACGTTCAGCAGATAGAGCCGTACACGGTCGCCAACTTCAACTTCCATCGGCTGGTCGATCAGAGCGGTCTGGTGGCCGTTGAAAGCGACGATACTGGGTTGCTTTATATTGGCCGCATCGAAATCCAGCTCGAACATCCCTTCTTGTCCGGCTTTTTCTTTCAGATAGAACTCAGACTGAACGATGGTGAACTCTTTGTCCACCTCAGCATCGGTGGGATACCCCTCTTTGGGTGAAACCACCACCATGCCGTACTGTCCCATAGCCATATGCTGGAGTACGGGCGGGGTTCCACAGTGATACAGGTAAACGCCTGAATAGTTGGCTATCCATTCAAAGCGGATACTCATGCCCGGAGGCACGTTTTGCCACTTGTCATCGGCAGCTACTGTCCCGGAATGGAAGTCCATGGAGTGCAGCATAGGATTGACTACGCCTTTGGGTTTCTGGCCGTTAGACTGTAGCAGCTGTCCTAAAAACGGGGCGCTTCCTTTCATCGGTTTTGTGATATCCACCGCTTCGGTTGAGCGGTTTTTCATGGTGAACACCACTTTATCTCCTTCCCTTACGTGGAGTACGGGCCCGGGCACGGTTCCGCCGAAGGTCCACGCCTGGAAGCGCACCCCATCGGCCACCTCTATTTCCTGGGCCAGGATATCCATTCGAACATGATGCACCCGGTTGCCCTCCGGAAGGGGAGCGATATTGGGAAGCTTGGTAACGTATTCCCCGACCACCGGGGGGCCGGCGTATTCTTCCTGAAACAGTTCAGCCTTAGCCAGGCCGTACTGCTTGCCTTCTACCTCAAATTCTGCTTTCAAATCCTCTGGAGCCTTCTGTGCATATACCGATGGCACAGCAACCAGCAACAAGAGGAGAGTAGTCCATTTGGTTAGAGTATTCAGATTGTACATGGCATACCTCTGTTTAGATTGTATAAAGTTTGAGCTGTTGGAGCGTGTGGGTACTTAGCCGGGGAATGCCTCAAATAAGTCCAAAGACACGCCGTACGGTAATTGCCACACGTCTGGTGATAAGCCTGGCCTGGATCCGGACAGCATGAGAGAAGTTGAGCTGCCGGATGCAGGAAGATCAGCTCAGCCGGGGGGGAGGAGGAATGGGCAGGTACGAAGGCCCGCTGATATGTTCTATGATGGGCAGGTACAATTTTCCTGCGTGCGGGAAATTATGCGGGCTAGGTATAGCTGCGTTCTGTATACCCAGCGGATAATAATCGTCATCTAACAGACTTTGTTCGGAATCTCCCTGTTGGGGATCGGTATCGTCATTAGTTGTATACAAGACACCGTCATACAGAATTTCCGGGGCTTCTTCGTCAGAACTGAAAAGTTCAAGCAGGCTGCCCCGGTGCAGCTGATAGTCGATCATCGGCAGTATCGGCTGAAGCATGCCGATAAAGAAAGAGAAAAGTAATATGGCCGAATACATCCTTTTCATATCAGATGGTGTCTGAAGTTTAGCAACAACCCGCTTAAAACGACACTCACTTAGCAGCAGACTGTTCTGTCTTTTAACTTGGTAAACCGCCTTTCTTGTCCTTCAATCAAAGTATAAAGGAGAAATGTGAATTTAAGATAAAGATGTCTTAAATAGATTTGCTCACTTCCTTAATGTCTGCGGCTCTGAGAGAAAGCAAAGCTCCGGGTGAGAAAAGAATTCCCTTGTGATCATCCCTGAATCTCCTGAATGGGAATTTGATGGGTGGGTTCCATAAATATCAGCACAATTTCAGATGTATGAAGGAGGGGAGGAGCGCGGATACGGCTGATATTCGCAATAATAACATAGCCTGCCGTATCATCGCCGCTCGCAGGCTCATTCCACTGATCCGATCACTTCAAGTGATCGAAAGTACCCGATGCAGTATCTGTGCTCATCCCCCGTCCCAAAGATCCGTGTTCCAGAGAAACAATAAAGCTGGGTTGACATAACCCTATGTAAGGGGTTTATTACCTTCATTGAATCTTAAAAAATGCTGCCTATCTTTGAATCTGCAAAAACTCAAAACGGAGAGGTAACCATATGATTTTTATAGAGAACGAAGGCATCACCGACCCACACATCAACCTGGCCCTGGAAGAATACGCCCTGCGGAATTTTAACCACGGACAGGATTATCTGCTGTTTTACATCAACGAGCCGTCTATCATCATAGGGCGGAACCAGAATACGCTGGAAGAGATCAATCATGAGTACGTTGAGGCAAAGGGTATCCACGTGGTGCGGCGGATCTCCGGCGGGGGCGCGGTATATCACGATCTGGGCAACCTGAACTTTAGCTTTATCACCAATTACGATAAACAGAGCCTGAACAACTTCCGCAAGTTCACCAAACCCGTTATTCGCGTATTGAATGATATGGGGGTTCAGGCCGAGCTGAAAGGCAGAAATGACATTGTGGTGAACGACCGCAAGATATCCGGCAACGCCCAGTTTTCTACCGTGAAGCGGATGTTCAGCCATGGAACGCTACTCCTGAACAGCGACCTGAACGAAGTGACCAAGGCGCTGGATGTGAAGATGAGCAAAATTGAGTCAAAAGGACATAAGTCCGTCCGCAGCCGGGTGGCCAACATCAGCGAGTTTTTGGATGAACCGATGGATATAGAAACCTTCCGTTCCAGAGTGCTGCAGGGGCTGTATGAAGACCGTGAGGAGTTTGAAACCTACCGTCTTACCGAAGCAGAATGGGAGAGCGTGTATCAGCTGCGGGATGAAAAGTATGGAACCTGGGACTGGAATTTCGGAAGCTCGCCCAAGTTCAACATCCAGCGCACACGCCGGTTCCCCATCGGTGAGATCGACCTCCGCCTGGATGTGGAGAAAGGGTTGATCCGAAACCTGAAGATTTACGGCGATTTCTTCGGGCGCGAACCCGTGGAGAAGCTGGAGCAGCACCTGATCGGCAGCCGGTATGAGCGTGCCGACCTGGAAGAGTTGCTAAAACCCGTTGAAATAGAAGATTATTTCGGCGCCCTCCCCAAACCGGACTTTCTGGATCTGGTGTACGGCGCGGATAAGTAAATTTGCCGCTTTGTTAGTGAAACATTTCACCTTTCCAGGGCTTACTGCCTTCCGGGTACTATACATATACAACACGAATTGCCGGTTAAAGTATTCATACGTAGTTCCGGATGCCGGTTTGCCCCTAAATCCCTTAAAGGGGACTTATCCCTTCCCCTTTAGGGGGACCGAGGGGGTAAACGGGCCATTTCCGGTATAGAGAGAAGCGGGTTCGGTGGGGCAGTGGGCAGTGAGCGGTAAGCGGTAGGCGGTGGGCGGTGGGCAGGTGGGGTGTTTATAGAGTATATGATATATATTCGCTCGATTTATGTTTGCTGTATGCTGTACAGTAGCAAAGAAGCAAGGCCAGCTCTCCTCTCAAAGGGAGACCGTTAGAGATGGCCTTCTTTTCCATTTTGAAGGGCCAGTTCGCGGGTTTCCCGCACAATCCTTTATATGTGGACAGAGGAGGCAGAAATCCAGGCTCCCTGAGTTTTGGAAACTTAGGAAACTCTGCACGGCCCCCGACTCTATAAGATCGGGTAACGCCACCATTCTATATAATACGACACTATGAAAAGCCCTATCCGGGATAACATCCGGGAAATCAACGAACGCATTGATCAAGCCTGCCGGCGGGTGGGGCGAGATCCCGCCGACATCCATATCGTTCTGGTAACAAAGACGGTACCCCCCGAGAAGATACGGGAGGCAGCCGGATATGGATACCCCGTTGTAGGCGAAAACAGGGTGCAGGAGGCAGAGGATAAGATCCGGCAGATGGGGGAACCGGCCACCGGCCTGGAATGGCATTTCATCGGCCACCTGCAGAGCAACAAAGTAAACAACGTTGTACGTTTCGCGTCGATGATTCAGTCTGTCGACCGCATGAAAATTGTTGAAAAGCTAAATCAGCGCCTGAAGAAATCAGATAAAACAATGGACGTGCTGATCCAGGTCAATACCTCCGGTGAAGAGAGCAAATACGGAATCGATCCAGCCACAGCATGGGAATTTATCGGAGAAGCTTCGACATATGAACGGATCAACATCAAAGGCCTTATGACCATCGGCCTGTTTTCTGACGATTGGCCCCGCGTACGGGCCGGATTCCGGCAGCTGAGGGAATTGCGGGACGAGATCGCCGCCCGGCAGATCGAAGGGGTGCAGATGCAGTATCTGTCGATGGGCATGACCAACGATTTTGAACTCGCTATCGAAGAAGGCGCCAACATGATCCGCCTGGGACGCGCCATCTTCGGCGAACGCGACACCCCCGACTCTTACTACTGGCCCGGCATCAACGCTTCGGTTTATTCACCCGGATCGGCAACCTGAAGATGATTCCGTTGTATCTGTTCGGCAGCCCCAGCTTCCGCCGGCCTCTGATAACGGCCGTTCCTTCCCTTTTATCGGCTTTTGGGGCTATGAGCGTATATAGTAGTAACTATACACATGATATAGTTACTACTATTGCCACCATATAGTTACTACTATGTTCATCATATAGTTATAACTATCGTTACCATATAGTAGTAACTATCGCCCCCATATAGTTATAACTATATCCGTCCATAGCAAGTTACTATAGATGCCATAGTTGAGGCTCTTCCTAAATAGAAAGCCTCTGCCCGGTATACAGGACAAATGGCACGCTTCCCCTCTCTCTCAAACATAGGATGACAGGCTTTATTTAGCAGGGAAGGCTTTGCTTACAGAATGGGGGCCGGATGCCGTTTGCTAAAACCGCCCTCTGCAGCCGAGCTTCCCGTGGCCCCCGGATCCGGGCAGCCCCACCTGCCCACCGCTTACTGCCTACTGCTTACCGCTTACCGCTTACCGCTTACTGATCCCTGCCCCGCCGAACCCACCCCTTGTTCCCCTCCCCCGGAGGGGAGACGCCTTGCTTGGCGTGCAGCGCGTTTCCGCCCACCGCCACCGCCCACCGCCCAC
>CALJMB010000234.1 GCA_937982515.1 uncultured Balneolaceae bacterium | reverse complement strand
CAGATGCAGCAACGCCAGAGCTTTTTGGATGACAATATCGACCTGCGGGGATTCCCCGGAGGCCGGGGGGGATCCATTTCTCCAATTGTAAACGGAGAACTGATAGGAGGGCGCCTGTACAGCAAATATACAATGGAACTTCGCTACCCCGCTGTTGCGGAAGACCAGGTACAGATTATCCCGTACACCTTTTTTGATGCAGGTAACGCATATCTTGACTTTCAGCACTTTGCTCCGTTTAATGTAAAACGTGCTACCGGTTTTGGAGTGCGGATATTTTTACCGATTTTGGGATTGGTTGACCTGAGTTATGGCTACCGTCTGGATGGCATACCAGGTACGGACGTCGAGGCCGGTAAGTGGGAGTTTTTATTTAACATTGGTGCACCGTTCTAGCACGATGATAAGAAAACTATATATTGTTGTGGGTACGCTTCTGCTGTACAGCCTCATTTCTGTTTCGGCCGCGATTGCTCAGCAGCAAAAAATGGGATATGTAAATACCGACCTGATTATTTCAAAAATTCCCGCTTATCAGGGTATACAGCAGAAATTGCTGTCACTAAGCCAGGAATGGAAAAGCGAACTGAATGAAAAGCAAGCTGAAATAGATCGGCTGAAAGAGGATTTTGCCTCCAAAGAAATACTATATACCGAAGAAATACGTAAACAAAAGGAGCAAGAAATACAGCAGAAAATTCAGTTACGCGAGCAGTATATGAATCAGAAGTTCGGGCCTGATGGGGATTATTTTAAACGGCAAAAGGAGTTGTTAGAGCCCATTCAGCGCAGAGTATTTGAAGCAATAGCCGCAGTGGCTGAAAGAGAAAGCTATGATTTTATTTTTGACCGTGCACATAATACTACCCTGTTATTTGCCGGTGCAGAATGGAATTTAAATGAAGAAGTGATGCTCCACATGGGAATTAATCCCGATGCTACAAGCAATTAAGCAAAATAGTTTTTATAATCACACGCCTTATTAACATTCGATGAACAGGATCCACACTTATGGCTCATAAATTTTTAAGCACCGTTATTTTTTTGTTGTTTTTTATGTCTGTCAGCGCAGTTGCACAGGTTAACATCGGGTATCTGAGCATGCAGGAAGTACTCGACCAGCTGCCTGAACGGCAACAAATAGAGCAACAGCTGAACAATTTTATCCAGGAAAAACAGCAGGAACTGCAAGAAAAAGCGGCCGGCTTCCAGGACGAACTCGCTCAGTATCAGCAAAATCAGGCTTCTCTTTCAAGCCAGCAGCGCGAGGCAAGGGAAGGTGAGTTGATAGAGATGGAACAAGCGCTCAATGAGTTTCAGCAAAGTGTTCAGGTCGATATTCAACGGCGCAGAGCAGAGCTATTACAGCCTGTTTATAGCCGCATCGATAAGGCTATCGCCGACATTGCGGAAGATATGAATTTAGACTTTGTGTTAAACAAATCTACCAGTATGGGTGAAAATATAGTGTATTATGCTTCCCAACAAGAGCTGGATATTACCTCTAAAGTAGTCGCTTTACTCAAAAATTAACCTGAGACTGAATTTAAAACCAAACAAGTATAACCATGTTTAAGCGTATTTTAATCTCTTCGGCTGTTTGTCTGATATTGTTTTTAACTTTGGGGGCAGCCGATAATCAACTAAAGGCTCAAAATGCTGAAATAGGGTATGTAGATCCTCAGGAAATCCTGTCAAAAATGCCTGAAATGAAGGCTGTAGAACAACGCCTGCAGAACTTTATAGAACGAAAGCAGGAGGAGTTGCAAAAAAAGCAACAGGAATTTCAACAGGCGGTTGCAAATTATCAGCAGAAGGCTGCAGTAATTTCGGATGAAGCAAAACAAAAAGAGGAAGAGCGGCTGGGGCAGCAGAACGTAGAACTGCAACAGTTTCAGGGGCAGATACAGCAGGAAATTCAACAAAAACAGCAGGAGCTCGTAGGCCCGCTGCTTCAGCAAATCAACAATGCCATCAGTACGGTTGCTTCCGAGAGGGGACTCACCTATGTGCTGAATACCACAACCAGCACGGGCGATGTGATTATTCTTTACGCTTCGGCAGAAGCGCAGCAAAAGTATGATATTACCGACCAGGTAATGCGGGAGCTGGGTATTTAGCGTACCAGGGGAACAGAACACAGATATCACAGATTTGGCAGATATCCGCAGACAGATGATATAGGACGGGCCGTATGCTCTGTTCCTATATGAACCTTTTTCTGCGCTTGTCCGCTTAACCCGTGGTATCTGTGTTCTGTTATTCCGGCATCATGCCGCGAAGCCCGTATAATTTGCCGGTATTCGGCCACGTTGCCTTACCTGACCCTTCGTCTTCGGTTTCTTATGTAGTCTTCAAAAATATATCCTCCCAGTTCATCCAGTGAAGCAAAATAAGCCCTTCCTTTATTTGCTTCCGTCAATTCGCGTATAAAGTTTTGCAGGTAAGGATCCCGGGCAATCATAAAGGTGGTAATATCGATCTTATCTCGCCGGCACTTAACGGCCTCATCCAGTACCTTATTAACAATTTTACGATCCAGCCCAAAACTGTTCTTATAGATTCTTCCGTGTTCGATAATACATGAAGGCTTGCCGTCTGTGATCATGAAAATCTGCTTGTTGGCGTACTTGCGGCGATGCAGAATATGGCGCGCCAGTTGCAGCGCCTGCTGTGTATTGGTGTGATAGGGGCCCACTTTCAGGTAGGGCAGGTCTTCTATGCTTACTTCCCACGCTTCATTCCCGAACGCTACAATGTCCAGAGAGTCTTTGGCATAGGTATTCAATATAAGCTCGGAAAGCGCCATCGCTACCTTTTTAGCGGGGGTGATCCGGTCTTCCCCATACAAAATCATAGAGTGGCTGAGATCGATTAACAGCACGGTTGCAACGGAGGTATGGTGATCGGTTTCGTGAATACGCAGGTCATCTTCTTGCAGATTAAACTGGTCTATGCTGCTGTGTTTGAGCATGTTCATCATGGTGCCCACGCTGTCGATATTACTGATGTCATCGCCCGGTTGCCATGAACGTGTTTCCGGCTGTCGTTCCAGCCCCTTGCCGGTGTGGTTGGTTTTATGGTTTCCGGAGCCTCCCTTTTTCAGGCTTTGGAAAATTTCTTCGAGGGAGCGCTGGCGCAGGCTTCGTTCTGTTTTTCGGGTGATGACCAGCATGTTGCTCTGGCTGTCAGATTCAATATAACCGCGCTCTTCCAGCTCTTCTACAAAGTCGCCCATGCCGTAACCATCTTCAAACTGATCGGTAATGCCATACTCTTCATCCAGTTGGGTAAGCCACCGCAATGCCTGAGACACATCACCGCTTGCAACGGTCAACAGTTCCTGAAAAAGATCCCACAGGGTGTCAAAAGGAGTTTTTCCGCTTCGGCCTGCGAACCGCTCATCCCATTTTTGGTACTTGAAATGCATAGGTATATCTTTGATTTTGGTATTATGTTCTGTAACGAATATAGCTCGGAATTCATTTCATTGAAAAATTAGCCTTGAGTTTTGAGTCGTGAGTCTTGAGTGGCAGGAGTGAAAGGTGAAAAGGCAGAGGGATGAACAGCCATGGTTAGTGGCCGGGAAATTAAAGTAAGCCTTGACATCATAAGCTGTTTGATTTATCCTTCCCGCAACCGCAACCGCAACCGCAACCGCAACCGCAACCGCAACCGCAACCGCAACCGCAAC
>CALJMB010000233.1 GCA_937982515.1 uncultured Balneolaceae bacterium | reverse complement strand
TTCGGTCCACCGCCAAATAATTTAAATAGCGTTCTGTTTCTTCCGGTTTGGTATCTCAGGGATGCCGGATACCGCAAAACTTTATAAACCCGACAATCCACCGCGCGTAAGACTGCTCGGTACAATAAGAATAATTTCTCCGGCGAATGTTTGTTCTGGCCTGCCGAATGCGTTTGGATTTAGCCATAATTAGAGACTTATAAGTTAAATCGAATGGTGAGACAATCAGAATTCACGATTTAGATCCTGAGAAACTCTTTAAGACCTTTGAACAGATTGAAACACCCATAGTAGCCACCTACTCCGACGCACAATATTGGAATCCTTTCATGGTGAAATCGGTAACCGGATATTGGCTCGTCGGATCTGACCATATCCAGCAACATGATGAATTGTTGATTTGAGTTTTTAATTCTTGGTTTCCAGTATGGAGGAGTGGAAGTTTTCAACCTGATAAATTTTGACCGTGCTTATAACAAGCGCACTAGCGGCGGACTTAACTCAAACTTCGGTTTAGGCTTTTGCTTATTCACTGGTCTTTGCTTCCTTTAAGCTCGTAATCTTCAAGCCGCTTAAGTGCCAGCTCATTATATCCTCAAGAGCTCATATATAAATAATTTGCCAGGTACATCCTTTTTTCAATAGATTAAAGTAAAAACTAAAGCCTGATTCCCATTATGATTGATTTCAAGGAAATAGAACAATCGGCGCTAAAACTGGACAAAGAACATCGGGCCGAACTTGCCAAACGGCTTTTGATCAGCCTGGAAGAAACCATTGATGAGGATATCGAACAAGCCTGGATGGATGAAATAAATCGCCGGAAAGCTCAGGTTGAATCCGGCGAAGTGAAAACCATTCCAGGGGAAGAAGTACTTGAGAAAGCTCGAAACCTTCTTAGTAAGTGAGGGTTCGTTACCATCCCGAAGCAGAAGAAGAGCTGCTTTATTCCATTAGATATTATGAGAGCAGGGCCAAAAGCTTGGGAGCTGAATTCCTGGATAGAGTATAAAAAGCGCTGGCATTGATCCGATCTTTTCCTGAATCAGGGACCTCACTAACGGAAACAGATCGCAGGATGTTGGTAGAAAGATTTCCGTATGGAATTATTTATGCAAAGCATGAAGATCACCTCATGATTTATGCGATTATGCACTCTAAACGAAGACCGGGTTATTGGAAATCCCGTAAATAGGTTGTGGGTATAACAAGCGCATTAAGGGCGAGCACGGACACGTCGTTGGTTGAATCTTTTGCTTATTTACTATTTTATCTCCTTATTTAACTGGTCATCCCCGTGCCGGTTATATGCAGAGTCGTCATACCCACAACAGTAATTGCTAAAATTTTGCATGACCATTTTTCGTTGTATTTCTGTTCGTTGCTTACGATACTACAAACAGATGTTAAATAAATTGCTGATTGCCATGGGAAAAGCTGAATTAAAAAAAGAGATGGAAGGCTTGCTCAAAGATCTTCCCGAAGATGCCAACTGGGATGATGTGATGTATAAAATCTACGTCCGTCAGTCTATTGAACAAGGATTAAACGATTCCGGGGCCGGCCGGGTAATTTCTCACGAGGAGATTAAAAAGAAATTCTCGCTGACCCCATGAGAGTTGCCTGGACTGAGAAAGCCAGCAAGCAACTCGATCAGATTTTCCAATATATTGCGGCGGATTCTGCTCTTTACGCTCATCGAACTCTAGAGCAAATCATTGAACGAGCTGCAAGCACCTCCCGTCATCCACGCAAAGGACGGATGGTTCCGGAATACCGGCGGGATGACATTCGGGAGGTGTTTCATCATCCATATCGCATCATCTATCTGATTAAGGATCAGGAAGGAGAAATTGAGATCCTCAGTATCATTCATGAAGCCCGGCTGTTGCCTGATGAGCCTGGATAACCGTGGGTATAACAAGCGCATTAAGCAGTTACGCCTCACTCCCTATGTACCGGGATCACTTTTGGTGTTTTTAGCTCTCCGTTCGTTATTTAATAAATTGATGTTCATCCTCCCGCTCTTTATGTCCTGCGCCGTTATGCAGCCTGGCCATACTTCAAGAATGGAAATTGTCTTATTTGCCCTGTGATAATGTCGCAATTCCCCCCTGCGAATGGCCTATCCGGCTGATATACTTAAGCGTCCGATTTCTTTGAAGCAATGATAACCTGAATTGAATGGAATTGTATGAGAAAAGTAATTGCCGCAA
This sequence comes from uncultured Balneolaceae bacterium, assembly GCA_937982515.1. Lineage (GTDB taxonomy): Bacteria > Bacteroidota > Rhodothermia > Balneolales > Balneolaceae > CALJMB01. Next base: position 8,032 of record CALJMB010000233.1, on the reverse strand, counting down.
TCAATACGACACTTGACGGGGTTTGCGACCATACCGCCGGGCTGCCTGATGAAGAAATACACCGGCATTATACAGAGCTGTTAGGTCAGGGAGATGCCATCCTCTATGGCAGGACTACCTATCAACTAATGGAGTTTTGGCGGACATTATTGGAAAACCCTTCCGAAGAACAAACCATGAATGACTTTGCCAGGACTATTGACAACATTCCAAAAATTGTTTTTTCCCGTACACTCAAGGAGGTGGATTGGGAAAGTGCAACCCTGGCGACGCGTGATTTAAAAGAAACGGTTTTAGAACTCAGGCAACAACCGGGTAAAGATATTTTTGTTGGCAGCCGAAGCTTAATTATCCAGCTGATGAAACTGAATTTGATCGATGAATACCAGCTTTGTGTGCACCCCCTTGTTGCAGGAGGCGGTTTGCCATTATTTAGAGATTTAAACGACAGAACCGTTCTTAAGCTCATAAAAACTAAAACCTTTAGCGGGGGCGCAGTAACACTTTACTACGAGCCGGCAGACGAAAAAGCAACGAACAGCTGACACTGGATTATACATCCTTTTCCTGAAGAGATTTCAAAACAATCCGGTTGGTCAAAAAGTGAATGGATGCGGCCGCTTTAAGAAGTCAGTTGACGATTGAATCCATTAAGCCATTGCGTAAAGAGCGTTTATCTCATGGAAAGTCGCAACGATAGCTAACGGATAGAAATAACCGGCTGGTGTTGGAACCGCCAATATGGGCAGGAGCTGATACATTGGTTAAGGGAGATAAAGCATGTCAACTTTGAATGCGAGCACACCCGGGCTTGAAACTTTCCACAGCAAACGAACAGAAAGAAATATGAGAAAAATAATTGTCATATCGATGATTACACTAGATGGAGTAATGCAGGCGCCTGGCGGACGGGAGGAAGATACATCAGGCGGCTTCCAATACGGCGGCTGGGCGACCTCGTATGGTGATGAGGTTTTTGGGAAGATCCTGAAAAAGCAGATGCAACCTGCAGATTACCTCCTGGGAAGGAAAACATTTGAGATTTGGGCCGGCTACTGGCCGAAACATGCGGACAAATGGCCAGGCATCAATGATGGAACCAAATACGTTATGTCCAGGTCTGTGGAAAGGTCGGACTGGAAGAACTCTGTGTTTCTCAAAGACCCGGACGATATAAAAAAACTGAAAAATGGAGAAGGTTCAGACATTCAGGTTTGGGGCAGTGGCAACCTCATCCAGACCCTGCTCAAAAATGACTTAGTGGATGAACTCTGGCTCAAAATCTATCCGCTGACCCTTGGCAGCGGGAAAAAGTTGTTTGACGATTCTACTGTTCCGGCAGCATTCACCTTAACAGAGAGTACCGTTACGCCAGGCGGGGTGATTATGGCCAATTACAAACGGGCCGGTGAAGTCAGGACAGGTATGGCCGGAGTTTAAGGCGGGTAACAGACGCGTTATAACCACAAAAACCGCTAAATTATAGAGGTTTACATATTAATCATATCTAAATAAGTTCTGTCCGGATGCAGCCTGTGTTTTCTGATACACCCCTGACAGGGTTTGGAACCCTGTCAGGGGTGTATCGGGTCTGGCATCTTTATACCAGGGAGCCGTGCCATCGAAAAGGCACATTGTGGGAGAAGTTAACAACCCTGTCCCCTGTCATGGAGGCCAATAAAAGCCCTCAGCGCGGGCGATGGCGGTATATCCTTTCGGAACACTAAAATCGTGGTCATAAGCCCAAGCTCAGGGGGAAGAGCAAATGTTTTGAGCTTCCTGCCGCTATAAAACGCAGATATAATTTCGGATGGTAAAAAACCGAAGCCGATTCCCGATTCGATAAAGTTAACCACCCCTTCGATAGAATTCATCACCGTTCTATGGTACTGCGATATACCATTGCTAATCAGCCATGACTCCAGCCTTCCTCTGAAAACGCAACCCTGATCAAATACAATGGCCTTCAGCGGGGTTCTTTTCAATATATCATCCAGACTTTCACAATCCCCGGGGGCGACAGCTACTATCTCTTCATCTTTTATGCGGATCTGCTCCAGTTCAGGGTTATTCAGCGGTGCTGGCACAAATGCGGCATCGAGCTTGTAATTGAGCACATCGCTGACCAGACGGTCGCGCATTGCAGATTTGAATTCCAGATTAACAGCGGGAAACTGAAGAGCAAGCTCGCTGACAAGTTCAGGGCCTTTGATCGTCATCATGGTTTCGAGGAAGCCAATTTTTATTTCCCCCCTCACGGTATTACTGCCATCAATAGATCGCCTGGCTTCATCAATCAAATGGTTCAGCTGCTTACTGTATCGCATCAATGTTTCACCGGCGGAGGTCAGCTCTACTTTGCGTGAGTTTCTGGAGAATAAAGGGGCTCCAAACTCTTCCTCCAGGCTTTTTATGCGTGCCGATACATTGGATTGCACCGTATGCGTGGCTTCAGCCGCTTTAGTAAAACTGCCGTGATGGGCAACCGCTTCAAACAGTTTCAGGTCATTCGTATTCATGTATCATTATTTATGATGATAGGTATCTTTTTAAATCGTTTTGCACGATTAAATATCGTGTTTACTTTAGCCAATGCAAAATGGAAACAGAATAAAAATCACTCACTTTTAAAACCCTATCAGTATGGCACAATCTACTATAAACTCCAAAGTCCCGGCAGCTAACAAATCAACCCGTATCCACAATCGTCAGATACATGCCGGCGGACTAAATATTTTTTACCGAGAAACGGGTCCGGCAGATGCGCCTGTCGTATTGCTGCTGCACGGCTACCCAACGTCCTCACACATGTTTCGTGATCTTATTCCGATGTTAAACGATACCTACCATGTCATCGCGCCCGATCTGCCCGGCTATGGTTATTCGGATGCTCCCCCCAGATCCGGGTTTACCTATACGTTTGAGAACCTGACGAATGTGATGCAGTCCTTTATAGATGAATTGGGCCTTGAACGATTTGCTATCTACGTATTTGATTATGGCGCGCCCATCGGCTACCGTCTGGCACTCTCCAATCCGGAAAGAATTACCGGGATCATTTCGCAAAACGGCAACGCCTACGAAGAAGGATTGGGGACAGACTGGAAGCCCATCCAAACGTATTGGGAGGATGATACCCCGGAAAACCGGGACGCATTAAGAGACTTCGTCACCCTGGAAGGAACCAGGTTTCAGTACTATACCGGTGTTTCGGATCCCACTCTGATTGCTCCCGAAGCGTATACCCTGGATCAGCACTTTCTAGATCGCCCGGAATCGGCGGAAATACAGCTCGATCTTTTAAGAGACTACAGAACCAATGTGGCGCTATACCCGGTGTTCCAGGAATATTTCAGAACCTGGCAGCCAAAGCTTTTAGCCGTTTGGGGTGACAAAGATCCTTTCTTCATACCGCCGGGCGCCGAAGCGTATAAAAGGGATATCCCCGATGCGACAGTAAAATTATATGACACAGGCCACTTCGCTCTGGAGACCCATGTAACGGAGATTGGCCAGGATATCCTGGAATTTCTGGCAACCCTCCCGGAGTAAGCCTGTGGCGTTTGTAAACACAGATTACTTGCCACCAAAAGCAACCAAATCTTTTCAATTAAATCACAAACACAATGAGTTCGGGATAAGAAACAGGCTTAACAGGCTCTCACCTAAATGGAGACTGCTTTAGCATTTGATTTCTTAGCTCGATCTCACGTTAAATAGTAAAACAATGAATAAAATTAATAACAACGGAACCTTACAAAAACCGATTGGCTCAGGGTTTGACGCAACATCAACAGCAAGTGATGTCATTAAAGGAGTAGACCTAACAGGAAAAACAGCTATCGTCACTGGCGGTTATTCGGGCATTGGTTTAGAAACCACTAAAACGCTTGCAGCCGCAGGAGCTGTAGTCATTGTGCCTGCAAGGCCCTCGGAAAAGGCCATAGCGCAGGAGAACCTGGCTGGAATTGCACATGTTGAGCTGGAAGAAATTGACTTAATGGATTCCGTTTCTGTGAATAGCTTTGCAGAAAGATTTCTGGCCTCAGGCAGGCCGCTGCATTTGCTCATCAATAATGCGGGAATAATGTTTGTTCCGTTACGCAGAGATAGCCGCGGAATAGAATCTCAATTGGTAACCAATTATCTGGCGTCCTTTCAACTTACCGCAGCATTATGGGGTGCCCTTAAAAAAGCTAATGGGGCGAGGGTAGTTAATGTATCTTCCCAGGGACACCAGTTTGCACCATTTCATTTTGATGACCCGAACTTTGAAAACCGTACATATGAAACGCTAACGGGTTATGGGCAATCCAAAACCGCCGTCAATCTGTTTTCGCTTGAATTAGACCGCCGGGCCAGAAAGTACAATGTAAGAGCTTTTTCTGTACACCCTGGCAACACCGCAGGGACAGGGCTGGCCAAAGGAGCGTCTGTGGAACTGCTCCGAAAAATTGGCTTGCTAGACGACGAAGGTAATATGATTCCAGAAGTTGCTGCATCATTAAAAACCATTCCACAAGGTGCAGCTACAACAATTTGGTGCGCCACAAGTCCATCTTTAAACAACATGGGCGGGGTGTACTGTGAAGATGCAGATATTGCTGAATTAGCTTCAGATTCAGGAGAGGGACTATCGGCAGGAGTAAAACCTTATTCGTTAGATGAAGCCGGCGCCAAACGCTTGTGGGAATTAAGCGAACAAATGACCGGGCTTACCTTCTCCATTAATTGATATATGTGGATTCATGTTGAAGACTAACTCTCCACACAAAGAAGACAAGCCCATGAACGTAATCGGCATCATTGGGGCGGGCGAGGTTGGCAGCCAGATTGCCCGTGCAGCGGTTGCGAGCGGGTATGAAGTTGTCATTGCCAATTCACGGGGACCCGAGACGCTGAAGGACCTCACTGAGGAACTCGGTCCGTCTGCACGCGCTGCTACTGCGGCCGGAGCGGCAGAGGCCGGTGATTTCGTTGTCATTGCCGTCCCCCTCAAGCTGACCAACGACATGCCTGTGGAGCAGCTCGCGGGCAAGATCGTGCTGGATACAAACAATTATATGCCCTGGCGGGATGGCCATTTCCCCATGGTCGACTCTGGTGAAAAGACCGTTCATGAGCTTCGCCAGGAGCATCTTCCTGATTCGAAGATAGCGAAGGCCTTCACCCACATCCAGGCGCCCCGCCACTTCATCTCAGCCGGACCGGCCGGCACTCCCGATCGCCACGCGCTGTCGGTCTCAAGCAACTTTCCTGAAGCCGTGGAACTCGTGAGGCGGCTGTACGACCAGTTTGGGTTTGATACCGTCGACAACAGCCCGCTCAGTGAATCATGGCGCAGCGGCCCCGGTCAGCCGGCCTGGTTGTCGCACAAACATCAGACCCGCGCCCAGCTGATTGCCAATCTTGCCAGGGCAAGGCGAACCAATCGGGTGTGAGTATTACATCAATTTTGACTATAAAAATTTTAAAAAATGGAAAAGAAAGTAATCAACCCATGGAAGTGGCAGGATGAACGCAGTTATGTTCAGGCTGTCGAAGTTAAAAACGCGGAAGGGACGCTATATTGCTCAGGCCAAGCGGCAATAAGCGCTGAAGGCGTGTCAAGTACTGCTGATATGAAAACCCAATTAATTCAGGCCCTACAGAATTTAGAACAGGTAATCGGTGAGGCCGGCTACGAATGCGAAAATATTGTACGCCTAAATATCTACACTACATCGACAGAAGAATTATGGCCCCACTTTGACATACTCCAAAACTGGGTTGCTAAACATAACATTAAGCAGGCACTCACTTTCATGGAGGTAGCGAGCCTTTTTGAAACGCTAAAAGTTGAATTAGAAGCAACAGCCGTCAAGTAATCTCAAGCAAAAAATAGGGATCATACCTGATACCTTTAACAATACAAACTAAAATAAAAAACATGAAAAAGTTATCATTAATTATCACAGCGTTGGTTGTTACATTAATTTTACAATCTTGTGCTACCATTATGCATGGCTCAACACAAGAAGTTGGAATTAGCAGTAATCCATCAAATGCAAAAATTACTATAAATGGGCAGAAAAAAGGAAACACCCCTGTTATTGTAGATTTAAAGCGCAAAAATACTCATATGATTCGCATCGAACTCGATGGGTATGAAGCTTACGAAACGGTCTTGACCCGAAAGGTTAGCGGTTGGGTTTGGGGCAATATTTTTTTCGGCGGATTAATAGGGCTCGGTGTCGATGCCATTAGTGGCGGACTGTACACATTAACACCCGAACAAATTTCAGCTGAAATCAATGGAAATCAACTAAGCTCGATGAATAAAGATAAAGGGTTGTTTATAACCGTAGTGCTTGGACCAAAGCCCGAGTGGGAAAAAATTGGTTCCCTAAAATCAAATAAGACAATATAAGTTGTCAGGATATAAACTTTCTTTTCATCCATAAGCTGCATTAATTCTATATCACCCACTCTATTTAAAATAGGGTGGTTTTTTAAATGCATATGGACAAGGCGTATTAACGCAGGTTTGACTCTCTCCTATGTCTAAGAATAGGGTTTCAGTGAGCAAGCAAACTCCGATTTGGTATTTTGCTTTCTTCAAAAGATTTTAACTTCTTTCAGGCTGATTGTGCAAGCCGTTATAGAGTATGAATGTTTTGTTTGGCATTAATTCAATTAAAAAACTGGCAGGTCATTAAAAAATGACTCTTAAGAAGATGAAGAATTGGAGTATAGCAGGGGTTAACACCTTCCTGTCATCCGTTGTCTTCTTTTATAGCCATGCGACCCTGGTATTGATCTCGCTCATACCTTCTTTATTCCGCTCATTCCAGATGTGGCATAACTTAGACACACCAGTTTGGATAGAAATCGTAGTCGAATTGACGCGAATAGTTCTATTTTTATTGATCATAGTACGGCTGTCGGAAATCAAGGTCCATGAATTGTTTCAAAAAGAAACCTGGAATAGACTGGGGAATATCCGTTCCATCCGGATGGGACAGAACTGGCCTCACATTTTCATTGCTCAACTGATCGTCTTTATTATCATCCTGTACGGCCTCATGAATCTGTTGATTCACCTGGTGGTAAACATATCCTTAAGTACGTTAACGGACTCCTTTGATATCCAAAAAAAGTATGAAGCCGTATACAATACATTCCTATTCTTTTTAAAAAACATGAGTGTGATTCCTTTAAGTATGGTTTATATACTTAAAATGTGTGGGATTGGACCCATCGGGAAAAGTACGGGCATGCCAGATGCAGGGATTATTGAACATAAAATTTAATACCGACTTGTTCGGTTTTATTCAGCCGCCTGAACAGGTATCCGTGACTTGGCCACCACATATATAGCTATTATGTACTCCGGCGGATTTAAAGTTGAACCATAGACGTAGGGTTTAAAAAGGTGACAGAAATTTCTCGTTTGGAGTAACACTGTGATTAAAATATCAACCGAACTCCCCGGGCCGTCACATCCCCATTGCGGATTATATAAGAACCGTAAATAACCAGATACATTAACAATCATTGCATCTAAAAAAATAAGTATAAATGGCAGAAAACGTAAAAGGACCGGCATCCTATTTCCCCTCCATCGAAAAGAAGTATGGTCAACCCGTGGAGCATTGGTTCCAACTACTTGAAACCAGGAACGAGTTGAAGCACATGGAAATGGTCACTTGGTTAAAGACTGAGTATGATATTGGGCACGGACATGCAAACGCATTGGTTGAATATTATCGCAAGAATGTAAATCCGTAACTCTGTTTGCAGGTCATAAGGCGGTATCATAAATAACGAAAGAGCATGGCAGGTTTTTGGTAATCGAGCTTCATTGACAACCAGCAGATATACACCCTTACGCTACAGAACTCACCAATCCGCTTTCCGTTTAAGATGCTCCTTGTAATCCGTTGCAAATTCCTGTACTCAATATTAATTCTTGCAGTTAAATCAAGCATTTAGCACCTTTTTGTTTGAGTGGCCATAGCGATTGTTCCACAGGCCCCTCCTGTGCAGTCAC
>CALJMB010000232.1 GCA_937982515.1 uncultured Balneolaceae bacterium | reverse complement strand
GTTGTGCTTTTAAATGAAGGCAGCACGCTAACCCATAAACCTGATTTCGGTGAAAACAATCGTGAGGTCTGGCTGGAAGGGGAAGGCTTTTTTGATGTTCAGGACGATCCTTCACGCCCGTTCATTGTGAAAACGGGTGATATTATCACTACCGTTTTAGGCACTTCTTTTAATATAAAAGCTGTTAAGGGCGAAAGTGAAGTTACCGTAACCGTTACGCGCGGGGTGGTTGAAGTGGGAGATGCAGAGCAGACCTATGGACAACTACTGGCAGATGAACAGCTGGCTGTTAATACGATTACCCGATCGTTTGAAAAATCTAGCAGCCCGGACGCGTCTGCACTGGAATGGAAAAACCGCTTTATCGTACTGGATAATATCGCCTTAGCTGACGCCGCGAAAATAATCGGCAGGCGTTTTAAGGTACGCATATCCATCAAGAATGATGATCTCCGGCAGGTAAACATCAGCGCCACTTTTCTGCAGGAGGAAGGGCTTGAACATATTATTCAGTCGATCTGCCTGATAACCCGCTCGTCTTACACCATCAGCGGAAACCATATAGAAATTACGGGAGGCCTGGATATGAACTGATCATGACCGGCAACATTTAAAAAAGGCTGGCCGGTGGCACCCGGACAGCCTGTAACCGTTTTTAACAATTAATGTCACCAACCATTAAAAACGAATGGAAAATTACCACAACTTTGATAAAAAAGGAAGTACACCGGCCATTCCGGGTACAACTGTATGGAAAATAGCCATGCGAATTAGCTTGCTTTACATTTTTATGCTGTCTTGGGGTCTCCAGCTTTCCACCGCCCGTCCCGCGGATGGACAAGATTTAAGCCGGATACAAGTTATCGCCGGAATGGATGGCGAAAGCCTGCCCGAGCTTTTCCGGAGTATTGAAGAGCAAACGGATCTGAGGTTTGTTTTTTTGAATCATCAGGTTGCGCCCTTTCAGGATATCGATTTTGCTGCCGCTAAGCGAAGTGTAAAAGAAGTACTGGATCTGGCACTTGCGCATACCCCCCTGCAATACACGCTGATCCATAAAAATATTCTCATCTACCGGATCGAACCTGATGCCGGCTCTGGAAAATCCCCTGAACACCTGGTACAACAGCTGAGGAAGCAGCTGGGAACCGTAACGGGACGTGTAACGGATGCCGAATCGGGAGACGGGCTTCCGGGCGCCAATGTGATTTTTGAAGGCACGAACCGGGGAAGCGCCACCAACATTGAAGGGTATTATACCATTGAAGATATTTCACCCGGCGAATACACCCTGACGGCCTCCTTTCTGGGATATGAATCTCAATCGGTCACAGTGACCATTGCCGAAGATGTAGCCGATACCGTAAACTTTTCATTGCAACGCGCCGCCGGGGAGCTGGGAGAGCTGGAAGTCATTTCCACAGGGTATTCGGATATACAAAGAGAACGCGTAACGGGTTCTATAGCCCAGGTTTCAAGAGAAACGATCGAACGAAAGATCGGCCAGTCCGTTTCCGAGATCCTGGAAGGCCAGGTACCGGGCCTGGTTAACTATAACGGGGATGTATTAATACGGGGGGTCAATAACTTCCGGAACGACAGCCGTCCCCTGTATGTGGTCGACGGCCTGCCGTTTGAAGGGAACCTGAGCGAGATCGCCCCTGAAACGGTTGAGTCGATGAACGTGCTGAAAGACGCAGCGGCGGCGGCCATCTATGGCGCGCGGGCGGCCAACGGGGTGGTTGTGATCAACACCAAAAGAGGAATCGCGGGCAGAACATCGGTCAGTGTCAGTATGGATGTGTCGACAACCCCGAAGCCGGATATCGGGTATCTGAACTACGCCTCTTCGGCCGACCTGGTTGATTATACCTTACAGCTATATGCGCAGGATGAATCCTTTAACAACGATCCTGTGCAGTGGCTTTCCATACGGGAAGAAAACAATACCGGCTTAGACCGGGTGGGCCATATATTGATACGGGAAAAACTGGGTATGATCTCATCATCAGAAGCAGAAAACCTGCTTCAGCGTGCGCGCGAAACCGATTATCTCCGGCAATATTCAGATCACATCTGGCAGAATACAACTAACAGGAGGCTGCACTTTTCCCTGTCTACAGGCAACGAACGGTCTAATACCTACGTTTCCGCGACCTACAATCATCGGGATGAAAGAACCATTAACCACTTCAATGACCGGTTCACGGCCTATTTAAAAAACACCCAGTATGTCAATGAAAACCTGATGATTGACTACGGGCTGGACGCGTCACTGGACCGCCGGCAATCGGTGAACATAGAAGGCCGTGCATCAAATGCAGGAGCCATTCCCGGCGGGCTATTCCGCTCAAGTTCCGGCCAGCCCCGCCTGTCACGCTTTGAAACGATGTTTGATGAGGAGGGGAACCCGGTTTCCATGGATATGATTGCCAATCCCTACACCGGAGCCAATATGGCATCTCTGGGATTGCCCGATATGCGGTACAACCTTCTGGAAGAGATGCACAACAACTTGTCGAATCTCGATGGTGAAAGCATCCGGGGATTTGCCAATATCACGTATGACCTCACCCCCTGGCTTCAATTTAATCCGAGCTTACAGTATCAGCGCATTACCTCTAAAAATGTAAGCATCTATGATCAGGATGCCTATACCATGCAGTTGCTGCTGAATCAGTTTACGCAGATAAACAGTGAAGGAAACCCGGAGCATGGGCTCCCACCGGGCGATCAGAAAATTACCCAGAACTTTCAGTCCCACAACTACACCCTTCGGGGACAGCTCAACGCGGATTTTGAGATAGCTGACCGCCATTCGCTCGATTTTATACTGGGTACGGAGATAAGAGAAATCCTTGCCCAAAGTGAGTATAACAGGGTGTTTGGTTATGACCGGGTAACGCAACAGTATCAGCGGGTAGATCAAAACCTCCTTGCCGATGGAATGGTAGGGGTATTGTCGCAGTTTCCCGTTACCTACACGGCGCCGTTTTATGAGCAATCGGAGTCCAGAGACCGATTCTTTTCACTTTATACGACCGGACAATACAGCCTGGACGACACCTACAACCTGAGCGGAAGCATACGGGTGGATCAGTCGAATCTGTTTGGAACAGACCCCAAATATCAATTCCGGCCGATGTGGTCGTTAGGGGGAAACTGGTTCCTTTCCCGGGAGGATTTTTTCCATGTACCCTGGGTGGATGAGCTGAGGTTCCGGGCGTCCTACGGAGTAAACGGAAACGTAGACCGTACAACCTCGCCCTATCTGATCGGGCATGTAGGGTTGAGCACCATGCACAACATCCAAAGGTGGGTAGGCATTGTGAGTCCTCCGAATCCGCTTCTGCGCTGGGAACGAAACGCCATCACGAACCTGGGAGTGGATTTTACCTTGCTGGGGCAACGGCTGCACGGATCTGTAGATTATTATTACAAAAAAGGCACCGACCTGCTTGCACAGAAAAGCCTGGATCCAACCATAGGCTTCTCCATCGCGACGTTTAATAACGGCAGCATGACAAACCGGGGGATTGAAGTCTCCCTGACCCCTGCCTGGATCAGGCGGCAAAGTCTGAACTGGTCGTCCACTTTTAATGTAGCCTACAACCATAACAGGGTGGAAAAGATTGAATACGAGCCCTCCGGCGCAAGCGATTTGATCTCATCCGGGTATCATGTGCCCGACAAGCCTGTCCGTTCCATGTGGTCGTACCGTTACGCCGGGCTGGATGAGCGGGGATATCCTACGGTGTATGATCCTGACGGGAATCCGGCCTCTTCCTATATCAACGATCCTGAAATCGCCACCTACTCAGGTTCGTTAATCCCGCTTGTCAGCGGTTCCGTGAACAACATTATTCAGTATAAAGGGATTGAGCTGTCCATGCTGTTTATCTTTCATGCGGGGCATAAACTGCGGACAGATGTGCCTGTACTCCAACGCTGGCCGGGCAATAATCTCAAAAGCTTTGTAAACCACTGGCGCGAACCCGGTGACGAAGCGTTCACCGATGTGCCGCGAATGGGAAGCCTGGAAACCGTTCAGCAGTTTTGGGACAAAGCCGACACCCATGTACAAAGCGCTTCCTACATCAAGCTTCGAAATCTGATTCTAAGCTATCATCTGCCCGATCACCTGTTTCCCGGCGCCCGTAATATCCGTCTGCGCGTGCAGATAGACAATGTGTGGTGGTATGCAGTAAACGATGCCGGTATCGACCCGGAAGCGTACCAGGCCAATGCGGGAGTCCGGAATCTGCAGATCCCTCCTACCTATTCCTTCGGAATTAACGTGAATCTTTAGACGGAGCCATGATTATGAAACGATTTAAGATCCTGTTTATACTGCCACTTTTTGTAACCGTTTTCCACAGCTGCGACGACCCCTTTTCCGTGGATGATTATCTGGGCATAGAGCCCAAAGGGCAAGTGGTTGTAAGCACGCTGGAACAGATGGAACAGATGCTGCAGCACCCCGATATGTTTACCTTTTCAAATAATGTGTTACAAACACTGGTAACCGAAAGGGATTACCTCGACCCCGTATCGACCTTGCAGATGCGGCCGTTTGTCCGCATTCACTACCTCTGGGAAGATGGCCCCGGGGCGGCCTCCAGATACGATCACCACCTGAGCGACGGGTACTATAACCGTTTGTATCAGGGCATCAGCCGCCACAATATTATCCTCGATAATTTACCGGATGTGGAGGGGAGCCAGGAAGTTAAGCGGCGGTTACAGTCGGAAGTGAGGATGCTGCGCGCCTATAACTATTTCGTGCTCATTAACACCTACGCGAAGCATTACGATGCATCCACTGCCGCGCAAGACCCGGGAATTCCGCTGTCAACAGAATTTAATCTGGAAGCGAGTCCCGCCCAGGTTTCGGTACAAAAGATATATGACTTTATTCTTGAGGAGATCGATGCCTCTCTCCCCCATCTGCCGGACTATCCCTCCGACAATATTCTGCCGGGCAAAGCCTTCGGGTATGCCTTCAAGGCAAAAGTGCTGCTTTTCATGAAAAGATGGGATGATGCACTCGAAGCAGCGAACGAGTCGCTAAAATATACAGATGCGTTGTATGATCTGGTTCAGTACTATCAGGAAAACATGGCAAAGGTTCCGGTGGTAGCGGCCTGGCCTCATGTAGACCGGCAGATAGAAGAGAATATATTTTTCAGAGCGACCGACGCCTGGGACTTTACCGTCTATTCACTGGATCGTATCGCTAAGTTTGATGAAGGCGATACCCGGCTGTTATCCTTCTTTATGGAAGAGCCGGGCCTGTTCCCTGACGGGCGGATGTTTATGCCCTCATCCACGATGGGTATGAGGGGACTGAATATGGGAGGAATGAAAGTATCTGAGGTGTATCTGATGCGCGCCGAGCTGTACGCCCGTTCCGGCGATATTCAACGGGCCATGCAGGATGTTGCCTATATAAGAGAACACCGGATACTGCCCGAACACTATGACCCCGATGAGTACACATCCGTTAATACCCGGGCGGAAGCCATGGACATCATCATTCGGGAAAGGGAAAATGAACTGCAACTCACCTTTAACCGCTTCTGGGACCTGCGAAGGCTGAATACCGAACCTGAATATCAAACCACTCTTACAAAAGAGTACGATGGACAAACATACACCCTTGAACCTGATTCGTACCTCTATATCTACCCGTTCAGCCAGCAGGTGTTGGATTATAACCCGGAGCTGAAAATCAATACTGACAAGTAACCTTCATTCGGGATAAAACCAACTAATGCGAGTCCGGGATAAGAAATGAAGCGCCAAAGACATTTCTCCGCCAGTTGGCGGATGCAGGACGCCCCTTCCACTGATCCGGTCACCCGGAGTGACCGGATCAGTAAAGAGCAGGCTAAAGCACCGGGACGAGATAGAGCCTCCCCTTGCGGGGAGAGGCCTTCGGTGCTTCATCGTGTATCTCTGGCTCAGATTAATTAACCACCACCTTTTTATCCATTTCAAACAGAATAATATGCCGCGTCTATATACATCCATCTTTACCGTTTTCTTCCTTTTACATATTCTTTCAGGCTGTTCAGCATTTAAACATACCGGAACCACAGAGAACGCCGCCCCGTCCCGGGCATCTTCCTCCACCGGAGAATTCAAGCCTTATTCAGAAGTGGTTACCGCTGAAACCGAATCTGAAGAAGGGCTTTTTACCGTCCATAAAACAGGTGATACATACTATTACGAAATTCCCGACTCGCTCCTGGGCCGGGAGATGCTAACCGTCTCGCGGATATCCGGAGGCACTGCGGGGATATTTCACGGAGGTATGAAAAACAATACCCAGGTCTTACGCTGGGAAAGGCGGAATAACAACATTCTGTTGCGGCGGGTTTCCTTTAATGAAACAGCCGGCGATTCACTACCCGTATATACAGCCATTCGCAACTCCAACTTCGAACCCATACTCGCTTCTTTTAGTATAGAGGCCCTGGGTGAGGATTCGGCAAGCACGCTCATCAATATCACCCGGCTCTTTACAACCGATGTACCGGCATTTGGTATTCACTCCATCATGCGCCAGGGAATGCAAATCAGGCGGGTGGATGAGTCACGTACCTTTATTCAGTCTATTCGTTCCTTCCCGGAAAACGTGGAAGCACGCCACGTGTTGACGTACGATGCCGGCTCTCCCCCATCGAATCAGGATGCCAATACCCTTTCGATAGAGTTCAACCACAGCATGATACTGTTGCCTGAAGAGCCAATGCAGCCCCGCCGGCCGGATGCCAGGGTTGGATTTTTTTCCGCCAGCCAGACCGATTACAGCAACCGGGAATACCGGGCCAAACCGATCAGCCATATCACCCGCTGGAAACTGGAGCCTGCAGATCCGGAAGCCTATCTGAGGGGGGAATTAACAGAGCCCAAAGAACCCATCATATTCTATATCGATCCCGCTACCCCCGAACCCTTACGCAAATGGATGATTCAGGGAGTGAACGACTGGCAAAAGCCCTTTGAAGCAGCCGGATTTAAACATGCAATCCGGGG
>CALJMB010000231.1 GCA_937982515.1 uncultured Balneolaceae bacterium | reverse complement strand
TCCATACCAGGGATCGTTCAATGGTTCAAAACAATGACAACAAATAAATATATCCGGGGCGTGAAGGAAGGACAATTTTCGCCTTTCGAACGTAAACTATGGCAGCGCAATTATTACGAACACATCATCCGCAATGAAAAATCATTGCAACGTATCCGAAATTATATCATCAACAACCCGGGCCAATGGGAAGAGGACCGCAATCACCCTGACAATTTTTGATGCATAAACAGACGGTCAGAATTATTAATCCGAATAATCAAATACCGGCGTCTCTATGGTTTTTTTGGGTTTGGTATTACTTCGGATTGTTTTCTGGAGTTGCTCTACCGTTTCGGGGGCAAAATACTGTTCGCCGGTTTCTTCATTCACCCGGGCCGGGACGTTTTCTACAATATAAAACTTCCCGTCCAGCTCAATGCTGTAGGTAACAAAACATTCGGTCAATTTTTCCTCCATTGGCTTCATGGGTTTCTCCTTTTTTCAAAGTTGATCCATTTTGCAGGATCAGGTTCGTATAAGGTAACAATTTTCAGAACCGGACGCGATGGGTAACTGCACTGAATATGTAGCGGCCTTTGCTGTTCTGTAAATCCAAGAATCAGGCAGCTTGGACCATATTTGTCATTGGGATAATTTTCAATAATTTTTGCCTCATTTTGTATAGCTTCCCTGACTTCCTGAACCGAAATATTTCGAATTATACTCTGGTCAACAGCATGCCTCGAAAACTCAAACTGATCATGGATCACTTTTGTCTGTATTTCGTAAAGCCGTAACATTTATAACGAATTGTTGTATTCAATCGTACTTCCGGTATATTTACGGTTGTTTAGCATTTAATTACTACAAGTTTATTAAGCACTTAAAGCTAATACATAAAAATCATGACCACCAACGGCATAGTTCAAAAAATATGGAATTTTTGCCACACGCTCCGCGACGATGGCGTAAGCTATGGGGATTACCTGGAGCAGATCACCTACCTGCTGTTTCTGAAAATGGCCCACGAATACAGTCAACCGCCCTACAGCCGCGACACCCACATTCCGGAACAATACAACTGGGAAAGCCTCACCGCCAAAAGCGGCTCCGAGCTGGAGCAGCACTACGTAACCCTGCTGCGGGAGCTGGGCCAGGAGAGCGGGATGCTGGGGCAAATCTTCGTAAAAGCCCAGAACAAGATTCAGGACCCCGCCAAGCTCTACAAACTCATCCAGATGCTGGATGCCGAAAACTGGGTGATGCTCGGGGCCGATGTGAAAGGCGACATCTACGAAGGCCTGCTCGAAAAGAACGCCGAGGATACCAAGAGCGGGGCCGGTCAGTATTTCACGCCCCGGGCGCTGATCAAAGCCATGGTGGAATGCGTGCGTCCCGAGCCGGAAAAAACCATCGGAGATCCGGCCTGCGGTACCGGCGGGTTCTTCCTGGCGGCTTACGACTTCCTGCTGAAACACTATGAGCTGGACCGGGATCAGAAGGAATTCCTGAAATACCACACTTTTAAAGGCTGGGAGATTGTGCCCAATACCGCGCGAATGGCGCTGATGAACCTCTTTCTACACAACATTGGCGATATCGATTCTCAGCCGCCCGTCATCCGGAACGACAGCCTGATTGCCGAACCCTCTGAAAAGTTTGATTACGTGCTGGCCAATCCCCCCTTCGGCAAAAAAAGCAGCATCACGGTAACCAACGAAGACGGCACCCAGTCCAAAGAAGCTCTAACCTACAACCGTCAGGATTTCTGGGCTACCTCCTCCAACAAGCAGCTCAACTTCCTGCAGCATATCAACGCCATGCTCAAAGCCGGCGGCCAGGCAGCCGTGATACTGCCGGATAATGTACTGTTCGAAGGAGGCGCCGGAGAAACCGTGCGCAAGAAGCTGCTGCAAAACGCTGACGTACATACTGTGCTCCGCCTGCCCACCGGCATCTTTTATGCCCAGGGCGTAAAAGCCAACGTGGTCTTCTTCGATGCCAAACCGGCCTCTAAAGAGCCGTGGACCAAAGAAGTGTGGTATTACGACTACCGCACCAATGTTCACCATACCCTGAAGAAGCATCCACTTACCTTCGGAGACCTCAAAGAGTTCGTTGAGCTCTACAACCCGGGCAACCGCCACAATCGCCGGGAAACCTGGAGCGAAGATAACCCCAACGGCCGCTGGAGAAAGTATACCTACAAAGAGATCACCGCCCGCGACAAAACCAGCATGGACATCTTCTGGATCAAAGATGACAGCCTCACCGACCTGGAGAACCTGCCCGGCCCGGATATTCTGGCCAGTGAGATCATCGAAAACCTGGAGGCGGGACTCGACAGCTTCCGGCGGGTGCTGGAAGAGCTGGAGGAAGAATAGGGTTCCTTCAACTTCTTATTTTTAGTGCTTGGTTAATGGTATAAGGCTAAACAGCTTGCCTCCTCTATATCTATATCCTGCATTCACATAAATAATGTTAATGTAGATAAGACTCTCCCCTGGAGGGGAGCAGGGCCCCGCCGGAACACTCCTCTGGACGGCCCGCAGAATCCACCGACCGGCGGAAAAACTTCCGGAACCTCGTTTTTATATCGAATTCACATAGCTTAAATCATCTTTCCCTGACTTTTACCATATCGCCCTGAGATACCCCTCCACCCGGTGCGCGTCCGCTCCGTACCAAGTCCATACCAAGCCCATACCATCTCCATACCAACTCCAACAGAATGGGGAGTTGGTATAGCGTTCATACGGGCAGGGCCGGTAGGGGAACCGGTTGCTTCTGCATCCATCTGTACGGAGGCTGGCTCCATTCACTCACCCCTCTCCATTTGCTTTAAACACAGGGCCAGGGCGATTACAGGAGATTGGAGGAGATGAGCGGAGATCAGCGAAACGGTTTCTGAAGCTTGCCAGGCCGCGTTAGTTTACGGTTGAACTCACGGAGGGAAGGTTCTTAAGCCTTCCCGACGTGTCAATTATAATCTAAAACTACAAAGGTCATTATTATGGCTAAACTTCGCGAGGGAATCCTCGGAGGGCTCTCAGGAGCCGTAGGAACGGTAGTTGGCGGGCGCTGGCGGGACGTCGACTACATAAGATCAAAACCCGCCATTGTACGCAACCCCAATACGGAAGCTCAGCAGGCGCAGCGGAAACGCTTCGCCCTGATGATCAGGCTTATGAAGCGGATCCGTCTGTATATCAACGAGGGGTTTGCACTGGAAACGGAGCGGCGAACGCCCATGAACAACGCGATGTCTGTTAACCTTAAAAATGCCATTCAGGGTACATTCCCTGACTTTGAGATCCGCTTTCCCGATCTCATGGTGGCACGGGGCGACCTCAAGAAACCGGCCGGCGCCGGGGTTGAGGTAACGCCGCCAGACACCGTTACCTTTTCATGGACGGACAACTCAGGCCGGGCCAGTGCAAAGGCAAGCGATATCGCTCTGGCGCTGATCATTAATTACGACAGCGATGATCTGGAGTACGATATCGAAAACCATACCCGGGCCGATGCCTCGCTCACCCTGCAGGTTCCGCCCGAATGGTATGGCGACACGCTGGAGTGTTACCTGGCGTTCAAATCGGAAGACGGAGCAGAGGTATCCAACAGTGTGTATCTCGGTTCCGTTGTAGTGGAAGACCCGGAAGGATCCGGTTAAGCGGATCCTCCGGTGTATAAGCAGGCAGCAGTCCATCACAGGACTGCTGCTTTTTTAATATAAAGTATTTTAACGTGAAACGGGATAAAGGAAGTCTAAAAGAGGGGAGACTTTCAGAGCATAGCCGCCTAAAGGCGTGCTACGCCTGATCATGCCCATATATGTTGAACCAGCACATCTCAAGCCCCCCTTGGAACAGGACTGCTAAGTGCCTTCTGCACCTTATTATGCAGATTCTGCACAAAGACGAAAAACTAAAAAAGCAGATTATTGAGCTTATTATATATGTGTAACTTACTTGAAAGTCTTTAATTTTATTATATATATTACCGTTAAATATTGTAAAAGAGCCTGTACCATCTGCGGACTTCCCTTTTTACCCCGGATATCCGATGGTTCTTGGACAATTCATCATGCTGCAGGTTTCAGCTTATTAAACTATTATATCATGACAGTTGACTCTGTTACCATACCCATCCAGGAATTTATATATGCCCGTCTGAGGCCGGTTGTGGTGGCCTCCTCTTATCGGCTGCGGGGGAGCGATCTTACCGAACCCTTTATAGACCTTCCACCCTCCCCTGCACAGTATCTTCAACTTCCCGATGTAAGAAAGCAGCAACCCGATTCTGAGCAGGCCGTATTCAGTGATGGAAACTGGCTGCCCTCCTTTTTTGACTATGAAGAACCTGAGCCTTTTAATGACCTCTGCCTCTGGTACCGCACCCGTATCCGCTGTGAATGCAGGCTTATTGTTCACCAGGCCGAACAGTGGTTACAAGACTTAACTACTCCTCAAACTCTGTTCCTTTATAAACTGATAACAGTTCAGCGAACACTGACCGGCCTGCTCGCGGAAGTACGCCGGCAGGCGTCCGGACAGAGTACGCCCGCTGATGCCGGAATAAAACAGATGAAACAGTACGTGAACCTTTTGCTGGAGCGGGAACTTTTCGCCTTGCTGTTTGAGCTGAACGAGCGCTACGGTTACCTGCTGGAAGAACTGTGCATTTCACCCCGGGACCTCTACCTGAAACACCTGAAAACACCCCTGCCCTCTTCAAACCCTGTTGTTACGGCTCCGGCCTTCTACCGGCATTTTGCAGAAAAAGCGCTGTATAACCCTTCATCGGCAGAGGAACTCAAACAGCTCATAACCCGGGCCCGCCAGGAGTACCGGCAAACCAATCATCCGCCCTTCCGGGC
>CALJMB010000230.1 GCA_937982515.1 uncultured Balneolaceae bacterium | reverse complement strand
TCATCGTTCACTGAACACTGCCCGCGCCTACAGCCCACTGAATACCTCCCAGTATATGCTTCCGGATGAGGGGGTCTTCATAATCTTCCGGGCTGTGGCCGAGGCTTGTGTACCAGGATCTGCCGCCTTCAAATTCATGGTACCAGGCCAGAGGGAAGGCATCGCCAAACACATCACCCGGATATTCGTTTTTCCTTCCATCCTGTACGGTTGTCATATCAGCCTGCAGCAGTACATTGATATTCGGGTTCAGATGCTTCAGATAATAGCACTCGTCTGCCCGAACCCAGGTATCCGGGAGGAAAGAAGTAGAAGGATGGTTTTTATCCGACACATCTATTGTAAACTCCTGAAATGGAGCATGCCGGTAAAAGGTACCTCCCAGTAACTTCCAGAACCAAGGCCAGTCTCTTTCCGAGCCCGAAGCAGAATGAATTGCGACAAAGCCCCCTCCGGAGCGGATGTAACGCTGAAATGCCTGCTTCTGCTCTTCTGTATCGATGGTTTGGTTATTGGTGCTGGAAAAGATCAGTGCATCGTACTGTTTCAGATTCTGATCGGTGAAAACAGACGGATCTTCAGAATGATCGACAGTAAAGCCGTATTTCTCGCCCAGCTCTTTAATCGCCTTAATACTGCTCGGTATGTTCTTGTGCACAAAGCCTTTTCCGTTCTTGGTGTAAAGTAAAACTTTACTTCCTTTAAGGCTTGTCTTGCTACTCACTTCAACTTTAGGCGGATGGGAAAAATCCTGCCAGTATCGCTCGGCCACTTCAGGCTGGATTGTTCCGTCATAGACCATCATCCGGTACTTCAGTGCATAGGTATTTCCGGGCTGCAGCTCCCAGTCTCTGTCCTGAGCAGGGTTAAAATTGAAAAATACGTTTTCCCTGCCACCGTTTGCACCCGTAGGCCAGATACGCAGCTGTTCCGGGAAATTGTAGTTGCCCGGATGGGTCATCATAAGAATACCTGACTTTCCGGCGTCAGAAACTCCGTTTAGGTCTGTCCACCGGGCGCGGGTGCCGTTGCCATTACTCTTGTTTTTCCCTTCGGAGGTCAACAAAGTAGCGTTTTTATCGTCCCATTTCTCCGTAGCCCTGATACTAAAACCCTGGTAGCGATAGGCTTTTATGGTCAATGGAGATTCAGAAGCCGGATTAAGGGTGGAGGCAAAATCGATCAGCCACACTTTCTGATCAGGATCTGCATTCCAGGCTTTAATTTCCCATTTTTCTTTCAGCGCCACCTTTTCACCAGAGGGGGTGGAAGCCTTCAGGTCTACATGATTAAGGATAGCTTCAAATCCACCGTAAACATCTCCGCTTACTTTCACAGGCACACTTTCAGGGCGAACCGTACCCTGTTCTTTTACCAGATTCCAGAAGTCGATTTCCTTACCCTCAAACTCAGTTTTTGTCCAGGGATTCCAGATACCGTAGTGGTGATAATGGTCGGACGGTTGAATGCGTGTCAGCACCTCCCCTGCCGGCGACCAAAGCGGATGGATATATCCGCCCCTGGCAAATACCTGAGACACTCCTTTAGGGGCGGGTTTCTCAGCATATCGGTAACTCAGAATATTTTTATCTGCGATTTTTAACGTTAAAGACTCTCCATCATCTTCGATTTCAATAGCGTTGTTATCGTCACCATTTAACTGACTATCGCCAGACACGCTTTTAAGCACAAAACTCCTCTCAGTACGCGGAGCTGTTTCACCCTTCAGTATCCAGCGCAGGGTCCTGTCGTAGTCCCCGTCCAGCTGAGAATCTACAGGCTTCTCTTCGCCATTAACAACCTCAAACAGCTGAAGCCTGCCAGAATGAAGTTCCAGTGGAATTCCCTCAAGAGACGCGGAAACCGGGGTGTTGACTCGTTTAAACTCCCCGGAATGGACGGTGAATTCAGCTAATTCTGTTGACTGTGCATTTAAAAGGAAAGGAGATACTGAAAGCAGAATAACAGATAACGCGGCAATACATGATGCCAGCATCCATTTGCGTACCCCGTCTTTATTCCTGAAATTTCTAATCATAATAGTATTGTTGTTTAAATTATTAAAACCATGTAACAAATGCAGATCTTAAAACCCTGCTTTTATTCGCCTTCGGCGGGATATTACCCCAAGAGTGACTTTACTCCTGAAAAGCCAAGCCAATACAAACGTTTGCACTAACATAAAAAAACGGAACCATTATTCAAATAAAAATAGTACAAACGGCCTCTTCTTTCTCAAAATGCCCATGTAAAATGGATTTTCATAATGGCTGTCGTTGTCCATTTTCAAACAGCCTGTTTAATCTCCTTTGCTAAGAACAGAGCTGTTACGTTCTCTGCTATTTTCCTTTTCGATAGCACAGCTCCTTCGCATAAAGGCGTCAGATCCGGTTCAACCCTGACAGGGTTACAAACCTGTCAGGGTTGAACCGGAAACACAGGCTAAATCCAGACAGAACGTACTACGGCTCTCCTATCCATATTCCTTGCAAGACACTCCCCTAAATCCCCTTCGCTAAGGAGGAGATTTAATGGTGCGAACAACCTGTCCCGACCGCGGTCGGGATCCGCTCGTGCCACTTCTGTTATAGTACCTCAGATGTAGTACAGCTTCCGGGTATCCTGCATCTTTTTCCCGCACTACCTCTGTAACGGAGGCCGCAGTAAGTTCTCCATCTGTTCCACTATGTCCGGATGTTCTCCGGCAATGTTGTCGGCTGAGTCAGGTCCTTTGGCCATATCATAGAGTTCGGAGTTACTCCAATTCCCCCCCTTCCATGTAGAAATCAGGCGATAATCTTGAGTGCGAACGCTAACAGTATTTCCCCAGAAGGTAAGCGCACCCTCACGCACATGGTCGGTTTCATTGCGCAGTACCGGAGCCAGGCTCAATCCGTCCAGTGGATATTCCGTTTTATCAAAAGCCGGATTGGCAAGATCTATCAGTGTCGGATACAGATCTATCGTCTCCGCGAGAGCATCACTTACCCGGCCCGGCTTTTGCACATCCGGCGTACGGATGATGAGCGGGCTGCGGGAAGCCCGTTCAAAGGTAGTATGCTTGCCCCACATCTCAAATTCTCCCAGGTACCACCCGTGGTCAGACCAGAGAACAACGATCGTTTCATCGGCCAGCCCCAACTCATCCAGCGCGCGGAGCACCCGCCCTACCTGCCTGTCTACATACCGCACATTGGCCAGGTAAGCCCGGCGTACTGTCATACGGTCTTCCTCCGCCAGGGGACGGGTTTTGGAGAAAGGCATATCGTACCTGTAGAATTCACCGCTGTTACTCCAGTAGGGAGAATCGATGCGTTCGGGATGGCTGGTTGGCGGTACATCCCACCCTTGTACCGCCTCCCAGTCCTTCCGCGTTGCTACAAACGGCAAATGGGGTTTAAAAAAGCCCAGTCCCAGGAAAAAAGGTTCTTCCCTGTTCCTGAGCTCTTTTAGTTTATCGATGGCCGCACGGGCCATCATGCCGTCTGGAAGTTCTTCGTCCTCTTCTGCTACAAACTCCATCAAATCCTGATTACCCTGCCCGTCTTCCCGGTGCTTGCCATCGGCATAGGCGAAAAAAGCGCCCCAGCCCCGCTCCCATGGCCCGTAAGGGGTAGCCAGCTCATCCCAGGCATTGGGCAGTTCGGGACGCCCGTCTCCGGATCCGTCATAGTTATAGATTCGGCCGTCCGGGTTATGGGAAATCTTGCCGATATTTACCGTGTAGTAGCCGCTGCGCCGGAATAGTTCGGGCATAGACTGCGCCCCTTCCAGCTGCTCTTGCTTCAGGGCGCTCTTTCCCTGGTACAACGCCAAATTGTGTTGCGAGACACCTGAATTTGACGGACTACGCCCTGTCAGCATAGCATAGCGCGAAGGGCCGCAGGAAACAGCCTGCACATAGTGGCGGTTGAAGGTTACCCCCCCGGAAGCGAGCCTGTCGATATTGGGCGTCTGGACGTACTCCTTGCCATACACTCCCAGCTCATTGCGGAGGTCGTCAATGGACAGGAACAGGATGTTGTAGCGGTTGGTTTTATGTGCATCCTGGCCGGCGCAACTGCTCAACAGTAACCCGCCGATTGCCACGGTTATAATCAATGATAATGCTGTTCTCATGCTATGTATAGTTTCCGGCTCCTTGTAATTAACCTGAGTTGTTAGTTATAA
>CALJMB010000229.1 GCA_937982515.1 uncultured Balneolaceae bacterium | reverse complement strand
GAGGAAACGGGCGAGGGAGGTTTTGGGGCAGGAGATGGAGATGGTTTGAGGGGAGGTGTGTTGCCTGATAAAAGAAGGATACCGGGTGCCTGAATGTAACCAATGTGCGCTCAGGATAAGATTAAAACCTCAGGGAAACTTCTCTCCTTGAGGGAAGCCCCCCGACAATCTTGTTGTCGGGGCGAGGGAATAACATAGATTTGAGCTAAGGTTTTTGTAAAGGCAAAATAAAGTCCCTCCTTGAGGCGGGTGTCTGTCCTGTGGTTCTCAGGACGGACGGGAGGTGTTCCAACCAACTACGATCACAGAACACCCCTCAGAATGGCCGCAGAACTGATGCGGCCATTCATCTCCCCTCAAGGGGAGAGGCTTCTTTCCCCTTCGCATAGCCCCGACAGCGGTCGGGGCGGGAGAGAGCCGGGTTTTCGGCCATGCTCTGTACTCTAATACAAAAGCAGATCGGCCGTTTTTTCAATCCACTCACTCATGTACACATTCATGATGTTTCCATGATAGCAGTAGTACGTGTCGTTCCACTCGAGCAATTCTCTGTTGTCGGCACTCAGGTTATTGTAAAATATATTAGAAACCATTACTTCCTTATCATACCGTCGTTTATTTCCGTAGCTGCACAATCTGGAAGCTGAATTAATAACTTCACCCATCCACACTATTTCATCGATTTCACTGCCGTTATGCCCCGCTTTCATCATTAATGCCCTTCCATAGTCTATGCCGATTCCAACGGTTATGGGATCAATATCTTTTTTCCGGTACTTGGAATTTAGTATATCTATTATTGAAGAAACTCTTGCAGCCGTGCATAAAACAGAGTCCATTTCTTCTTTATGGGGTGTATCAAATATTCCCCAGACACTGTTTCCTTCAATATTAACTTCGGCACAGTTGTTATTTCCGTTAAGTATCGCAACCACCTCTGAGATATACGACCGGTATATTTTTGCAAGCGTGGCTTCGTGATATCTTTCAGACAGTCTGCCGGGAATTCTTATGTCTACATATAAGGCGGTACACATTACATAAAAACCATTTGTACAAGATAATTTGTCTCGTGATGGTATGCTTTTAAGCACTTTGTATGACCTGTAGTCGGTTTTTAGAATATTATCTATTCGCTCCAGACTTTGTTCAAAGTCGTAAACACTATGTATGGCTTTCATTTTTTAATGTTTTGGTTTAATGAATGATAATTACGGCAGCAGGACGCGGGAAGATGGCGTGAGTCCCGGTAGCGACCGTGACCCGCATGGTGACAGAGGCAAACACCAAGCATGTTGCTTATACACCCAAAGGTACACCATCGTTAATGCTCCTTGCGCCCCGATCTAAATTATGAGAACCATGCAACCACATATCCGTTTTTTACTTCACATACGATTCTCAAAAGAGCGCCGATACTTCGGAAAAAAAAGCTTCAGCACATTAGGTGACAAGCATTGACCTGCCATTTTTTTGACATCCCGCGACTACTGTTTCTGATAGTCTCGTTTTTCCGCCGTCTAAAATAGTATAACAGAAATAAACAAACCATTAGAGATCTCTAATCCTTTAGGAACAGGGGCTTAGGCAAAGGGAAGGCGGGTCGGTATGCATAAACAATCGATCAAGATCAGTCCGGTTCCTGTTTATACATCCGTAGTATGAGAGAAACCGAATGGATTAGTACAGATTGATTGTTAACACTCTGAAACAAGAGTGTCACAACCCGGTTCAGGAAGGGGGGAGGCCGGCGGGGAAGTTCGTCCGGAATGATTCCGGTCTATTGTGTTTTCCACATATTCATATGTTCTTCAATTTTATAGATCAATTCCTCGCCCCGTAAATTCTTAGCTGCTATTTTGCCATTGGGATCGATGAGGTACGTTCTGGGAATACCGGTCTCATTGTACATACCGGCCTGTTCACCACTCCATCCTTCTGCTTCGAATACTTGCGGCCAGGTGATCTCCCTTTCATGCACATAGGCTGTGAGGTCACTTCTGTTCGTATCCAGCGAAACACCTACGATCGTTAGGCCCGAATCTTTATGTCTGTCCCACAGCGTTTCCAGGTAAGGGATTTTCGGTAAGCAGGGTCTCCACCAGGATATCCAGAAATCGAGTAATACAAATTGTCCGCTCAAATCGTCCAGAGAAATGGTTTCCCCGTCGATGGTCCGGGCTCTGAAGTGCGGGGCTTCCTGGCCGATGCGCAGGGATTCCAATTCATACAGATAGTCGAACCCCAGTTGTGTGAAATACTCTGCCGCATCGATCTCTATAAGCCCGCGGGCCAGTTCAATTGCTTTTTTATTGTTATTTCCGGCTTTAGCCCTTTGGAGTAAGCTCAGAACAACGGCGGACTTACTAAGAGGATCCGTAAGCTTTTCCCTTAAGTCGGCGAGCAGAGTATAGTACGCTTCGGCGCCCAGGCTGTCGCTTTGATGGTATATACTGCCTACAGAATGAATGATCTTACCCCATATCCCGGAATCGTAGCTCAAAGAGTTTAAAGCCCCGGTTACATATTGGTCATTCCCTGTATTGGCCCAGAGAGTGAAAGCCTGCAAAAGGGCGTCTGTGCCTGTCGGGGTATCCGGGTTTTGCAGATAATATTCATAAAACTCTTTGGAGTACACATGCTGCAAACTATCCTGCATGCCTGATTCTCTCAGTTCATCCCATGCATTTTTCATATACGATCTAAAAGCAAAATCCACTGCGGGAGAAGTGGTATTCTGGGT
>CALJMB010000228.1 GCA_937982515.1 uncultured Balneolaceae bacterium | reverse complement strand
CCAGGCACCTATTCAACGACAGGAACACCCCTCCCGACGGCTGTCGGGAGAGAGCTTGTCGAGCCTGTTCCTTATCTCAAACTCACACTAATCAGGAGATGGCCTCAGCTATGGTAAAAATTTGTTATGAAAATGTACCATAACAATAGTATCTTAGAGTGTAACTTACGCATAAACGAAGGGTTAACAATGGTATACAATAAGACTTCAGAGGTACAAAAGAGAATAAAACAGGAATTGAGGCTGAATCTCGTCCTCTTTGATTCATCCGCGGGTACATTCAGCTGTTCCTTTTACTACAATCACGAGAACGGCGCGCAGGCCAGGAAGCTGAATCGTCTAAACAGCGCTCACTTTCCATCCGGATTCAGGAACGGCCGGGATGTAGAGTACCTCTATACCGATTTTACCGCCAGGCAGAATGCAGACGTAACACTCACTATAGATTCTGACCATACCAATCCGCTTTTCATGAAGGCGTACTTCTCATATAAGATGCTGGATTATTTTAGAGAGCAGTACCCAAAGTTCATTATTAACAAAGATTTCATTAACAATCCTGAAATATGGGTGGAAGTTTCCGGGGACGATCAGCCGGATAAGCCTTTGAAACGGTTCGACGTATACGGCCTGAACATACAGGTGGGGCGGTATACAAAATCGGCGCCCGAACTGATGATCAGCTACCGCGGCACATCGGATGTGGCGGGAAAAAGTCTGGTGTATTTTCAGGATGACCTGAACCATATAACCCGGGTGGTTAACGGGGCCCCGGAAGTGAAGCGCTATAGAGATGTGATAGCATTGGGAGGGCATAACCTGCGCGAATATTTTCCGGTTATAAACAGGGAGCTGCGGGAACGCCACAATTTTGACAGCTCCTATCGCAAGGTCAGTAACAAATATGACCAAAGCAGCAGGAAAATCAGCCATTTCTATACGGAATTTATACAGAATGAAGCGTTCCGGAACCACACCGGCCTGAACCCCCTGGGATTTTATAAGCCTGCCCCCCAAAGGGTAAAACGGGTGGATCTGAAAAACTTCAACATGAGATTTGCCCGTGGGGGGTATGAAAAGAAGGCCTCTTCAGGAATGTTAAAATACGGGCCCCGGCAGGCGCCCGCCGTTCAGGACCCGCGCATTCTGCTGATCGTACCTGAAGGGAAAGAGCATATGATCCGGGCCAAACTGATCAGGCCGTTTATGGAAGGTACCGGCACCTACTATCCCGGCGCGCCTGTACTTACAAATATGCCGCTTCGGGTAATGGATGAGGTGATCACCTACAGGAGTGCGAGCGATCCTTTTCCCGAAGTACAAGAACAGCTTCAGCAGAGAGAGCTGCATGGGGTGAATGATATTATCGCCTTTTACTTTTCAATGATTCCCAAAGACGCGCATGTAAGCATGAGGCGCGGCTTTTACCGGGTAAAAGAGGAGCTGCTCCGGCGGGGTATTCAGATGCAGGGTTTCTATGTAGACAAACTGGAGCGGGCTGCGGCTGAAAATATCAATTGGTGGCACCAAAACCTGTGTGCCGCCCTGCTGGCCAAAATGGGAGGTATTCCATGGACCTGCGGTAAAGATGACGCGGACGAATTGATTATTGGTGTAGGCGCGTTTCACCCCAGATGGTCGCCTCACCGTTTTGTGGGCAGTTCATTCAGTTTTGACAGCTCTGGCATATTCCGCGGGTTTGGTTTTCACGATCATGAGAATACCCGTTTGCTTGCCGGTTCTATTAAAAAAGCCGTTCGGCAGTATATACACGAAAAACGAGGCAACCTGCGCCGGGTTTTTATTCATTACTACAAAGATCTGGGACGGGAACAGGAAGAGCCGATACGGGAGGCTATAAACAGCCTCCAGCCGGGCGTTCCGCTGTACCTGGTGTCGATTAACAAGTCTGACAGGCACGATGAAGTGGTGCTGGACAAAGGCTATAAGAACAAGATGCCTCTGAGTGGCACGTATATACCCTTGCAGAGAAACAAATATCTGTTATTCAACAACGACCGGTATCCGGATGGCGAGAAAACATCCTCTAAATTTCCGTTTCCGCTAAAGCTTGCCATCCGCGAGATATGGAGTGAGGAGAAGAGGGAAAAGTATTTTAACCTGCCCCCTGAAGAACGTGCCCGGTTCCAAAAGGTGCCGGAAGAGGTAGTTCATGAAATTATGGAGCAGATGGTACGCTTCAGCCGCATGTACTGGAAGTCTGTAAATCCCCAGCCGCTGCCTGTAACCGTTGCCTATCCCGCTATGGTAGCCGAACAGGTGGCGTTGTTTGACCGTGGGGAGATACCCCTCATGAACCAAAACCATCCGTTTTTTCTTTGATGGAAAAACCGGTGGGCAGTGGGCAGTGAGCGGGAACGGTTTGGGAAGCTGAATGCTGAAGGCTTCAAAGATTTTGCTCTTTTTACTGATCCGATCACTTAGAGTGATCGGATCAGTGTATAGCTCAAGGAGCCAGGCTCATCTCAATTAAGCCTTTGGCCAACCCCAATGGTCTTTTTGATCCGGACTCTTCTTTTTCTTTTTTAGATAAGGGGAATTCGATAAAGTCTTCTGCTTCCTTTTTTAAATCGTCCGGTAACCGCGCTATTTTTTTATAAATATCAATATCGTTCATAACACTTTTAGATAAGTAAAAAGATTCTCTCGTTGAAAAGATAGCAAAAAATGATTCATCATCTGAATAATGAGTCATTTATGAGTTGTGATTGATTTTCTGAGGGGAGCCCGCCGCGGGAAGCTGCCAGACTGGCTGAGCCGGTGAAAGGTGAAAGGGTTTTGTTTTCAGCTCACAACCCACAACCGGGGTCCGGGGAGTTGGGATTGGGAGTCGATTTTTCGTTACGATCTCTTTTTCCAGATTTCCGGATCTCTGGCTGTATTAAAAGCCGCTCTCACTATAACCTCTTCGTTCTTTTCATCGACGGTAAAATGTATCATGTAGGGATATTTTTTCAGTGGCAGGCAGCGTACGTTATCATATCGAATTTGGAAGAAAGGATTTTTTTGAAGAGTTGCCAGATGTTTACTTACCGCACGTTCAAATTTTTCTCCAAGCCCCCGCTGTTGCTTTTCGTAATAGTGAATGGCTTTCTGTAAATCCTGAATAGCCCTGGGATCAATACTAACAGTGTAGGCCATTTATGAAGGTTCGTCTTTAAAGATGAATTGCTTACGGGCCTCTTCCCAGGGGATCATATCTTCAGCTTTAGCGTTTTTAATCCGTTCTCTTACGATAGACTTATGTTCTTCGGTAATTCCCTCTTCTTCGGATATCTCAATGCCTAATTGTTGGATAAGCTCCATAAAGAAGCTAAACTTATTATCCGGTATTTTCAGCGTTATTTCTTTCATAGATGATCTCTTTGATATCCATATTATAGTTTGCTTTTAGCGTTATTTTCAACGTACGCATTTATTTTACAGTATAAAAATAGTCATTTGAGGAACATTATAAAACCTTTACAATGGCCTCTTTTTTTAGATACATGGTCTTGCCGGGTTATGGATTACGCGTAACGGGCTTT
>CALJMB010000227.1 GCA_937982515.1 uncultured Balneolaceae bacterium | reverse complement strand
CCTTATTCAGATAGAGTCGGTTGGAGACCATGTTCCCGGTTAGAAATAGGTCAGGCAAACCATCTCCATTGATATCTCCCAATCCCACTCCACCACCATTGTAAAAATTACGATACTTGTAAATATTAAATTCCGAATCGAAAGAAAGTGTATTTTCAAAGTCAATGTTGGTGAAAGCAGGGGACATTACCTCAAATAAAAACTCTGCTTTGTTATTCACACCGGAACACGACCATAAAAAAAAGCAGAGACATAGAATCGGCAAATATAAGATCTGTCCTTGGGATGCGTAGGATAACAGCAAGCAAAATAATATTCGAAAAGAACTAAAAACCAAAAACTGGTTGTTTATATGTTTCACCGAGGCCTTAGCCTTTTCGGGATTGCTTATGCTGCTGCATCTCTTGTACAGTCTGTGGCTCTGTTTACTATGTGCTCTTAATTTCAACTGAAAAAAGGTATCCTGCCCTGTTCCATTAGAGATCATCTGACTAAAGTTTACGCTATCGTGTCGAATTGGCACCGACTGTCGAACCCCAATAAATATCATCACTCTTATTCTGTTATTTTTTCCGGTTTACAGTCAAGTCTAAAAACTCAATCCGGACCGTCATATCGTCTTTACGAAAGATTGAGATTCTTCTGTTTCCATCAACTTTTATCCATGATTCTTCTGTATAATCGGGATGAATGGTTTTAATAAAATCCGTTCCGTATTTTTTTTTGTATAACTCTACCAGTTCTATAATCAAGCTGTCTGAATACAGGTGTCTGTTCCACGGCGCCCAGGATTTAAATGAAATTTCAACGGGCATTCTGTATATCTGATCATCATGAAAATCAGGATAGAACACCATCCTGGCTGGTTCTGATAGCTCAGTCATTTCGTATTCAATCCGTGAGGCACCTGTTACTATATGTTTCTGGTTTAACTCCCAGCTGTGTTTAAAAAAATCCTTGCTTTTCATAGCGAAGCTATACCCCAAAAAAAGACTGTCACATCTTACTCCTTTACTTAATTGCTGATGAACCAGTTGTTCATAATCATATTCCTGATTGCAACCATTCAGGCCAGAGATTAGCAGAGCCAGCATTGTGAAAACCGGGAATCTCATAGATATTGCTTTTCAATTTCAAATTAAACTTAGGCACTTCATTATAAATATCTGTCTGGAAAGCGTCGCTACATGTCAAAATTCAGTCGCTCCTTTGCCCGGATTGTTTCAGGAAGAGGCGCCCCGGCAAGGCTACGGCCCCGCGTCGGGTGATGCGCCCGTCGGGCCAGCGCAGCCGCAGCGAATCCACCTGGCTGAGCTCCCCCAGCCCCACATGCAGCCCCGGGGCCACGCTGGACTGGAAGCCCCGCTGCAGCATGTGCTCGCGGTACCAGCGCCGCCCGCCGGCCCACACCGTCAGCTGCGCCCCCACCGCCTGGGTGTTGGGGGCATCCCCCTGCAGTTCCACCACCAGCCAGCGGTGGTGCGGGCGGAGCGCGGCCGCGCGGTTGCGGTAGACCCGCACCGGCCCGTTTAGCTGGCTGACCACCAGGTCCAGGGCCCCGTCGCCGTCCAGATCGCCCCAGGCCGCCCCGCCCGAGAAGCCCGGCGCTCCCAGCCCCCACGCACGGCTGCTGTCGGCAAACGCCAGCCCGCCCCGGCCTGCGTAAACCACATCGCCCACCGGCTGCGAGGGAATCATCTCTAACAGAGACAAAATCGCCTTCCCGGGAGATGATTTGATTAAATCTCTAATCCTCCCTGAATCTTCAGCATATTGAAGATAATCTTGGTCGAGGAGGTCTTTAAAGATCCCGTTAGTGACGAAGATATCGGTAGCGCCGTTGTGATCGTAGTCGGCCAGCAGCACCGCCCAGCTCCAGTCGGTGGCCTCCACCCCGGCCAGGCGCCCCACCTCGCTGAAACTGCCATCCCCGTTGTTAAGTTGAAGGGTATTTCTCATATACTGATGCCCATATCCATATCTCGTCTTGCCTTTGTACGCTTTCCAATCTTCAAAGGTAGAGATCGTTTTCAATCTGCTTTCTGATTTAGGCAGCATATCGGCCACGTAGATCTCCGGCCAGCCGTCCCCGTTCAGATCGGCCACATCCGAGCCCATCGAACTGTAGCTGATGCTGCCCATCCGCCCGGGCAGCACCTCCCGGAAACTCCCGTCCCGGTTGTTCAAATACAGGTAGTCCCGCTCAAAAAAATCATTGGCTATATACAGATCGGGCCAGCCGTCCCGGTTCAAATCACCCACCGAAGCGCTTAATGCAAGCCCGATCTCACTTCCATAAATACCGGCTTCCACCGATACATCTACAAAATACCCATTGTCGTTTCTGAATAGTTTATCGCCTCCCGGATCATTCCTGATATCTCTTTCATTATTTTGTATATCAAAGCTACTGATAGCCTTATTAGAGTTATTGAGTAAGTACATATCAAGATCACCATCGCCGTCGTAATCAAAAAAAACGGCATGTACTCCATAGCCCGGATCATCAAGTCCATATTCAGCTGCCCGTTCAGTAAAGGTGAGATCTCCGTTATTTATGAAAAGCTCATTCCTTCTCTTATCTTTATCGACTTCACTTGAGTTAGTGATGTAAATATCCAGCAGACCGTCTCCATTTATATCAACCATACTAACACCGGTTGACCATGCCATTTTACCCGCAACTCCGGCCTGCTCCGTTATATCTTCAAATTCAAAGTTCCCCTTATTCAGATAGAGTCGGTTGGAGACCATGTTCCCGGTTAGAAATAGGTCAGGCAAACCATCTCCATTGATATCTCCCAATCCCACTCCACCACCATTGTAAAAATTACGATACTTGTAAATATTAAATTCCGAATCGAAAGAAAGTGTATTTTCAAAGTCAATGTTGGTGAAAGCAGGGGACATTACCTCAAATAAAAACTCTGCTTTGTTATTCACACCGGAACACGACCATAAAAAAAAGCAGAGACATAGAATCGGCAAATATAAGATCTGTCCTTGGGATGCGTAGGATAACAGCAAGCAAAATAATATTCGAAAAGAACTAAAAACCAAAAACTGGTTGTTTATATGTTTCACCGAGGCCTTAGCCTTTTCGGGATTGCTTATGCTGCTGCATCTCTTGTACAGTCTGTGGCTCTGTTTACTATGTGCTCTTAATTTCAACTGAAAAAAGGTATCCTGCCCTGTTCCATTAGAGATCATCTGACTAAAGTTTACGCTATCGTGTCGAATTGGCACCGACTGTCGAACCCCAATAAATATCATCACTCTTATTCTGTTATTTTTTCCGGTTTACAGTCAAGTCTAAAAACTCAATCCGGACCGTCATATCGTCTTTACGAAAGATTGAGATTCTTCTGTTTCCATCAACTTTTATCCATGATTCTTCTGTATAATCGGGATGAATGGTTTTAATAAAATCCGTTCCGTATTTTTTTTTGTATAACTCTACCAGTTCTATAATCAAGCTGTCTGAATACAGGTGTCTGTTCCACGGCGCCCAGGATTTAAATGAAATTTCAACGGGCATTCTGTATATCTGATCATCATGAAAATCAGGATAGAACACCATCCTGGCTGGTTCTGATAGCTCAGTCATTTCGTATTCAATCCGTGAGGCACCTGTTACTATATGTTTCTGGTTTAACTCCCAGCTGTGTTTAAAAAAATCCTTGCTTTTCATAGCGAAGCTATACCCCAAAAAAAGACTGTCACATCTTACTCCTTTACTTAATTGCTGATGAACCAGTTGTTCATAATCATATTCCTGATTGCAACCATTCAGGCCAGAGATTAGCAGAGCCAGCATTGTGAAAACCGGGAATCTCATAGATATTGCTTTTCAATTTCAAATTAAACTTAGGCACTTCATTATAAATATCTGTCTGGAAAGCGTCGCTACATGTCAAAATTCAGTCGCTCCTTTGCCCGGATTGTTTCAGGAAGAGGCGCCCCGGCAAGGCTACGGCCCCGCGTCGGGTGAT
>CALJMB010000226.1 GCA_937982515.1 uncultured Balneolaceae bacterium | reverse complement strand
TTATCCAGGCATTAAAAGAGCAGGCCGATAAGCTTACGCTGGTCTCCCGCGCCTTCTACAGCGATATGCTCGGCCTGTATGAGGAGTATATGCACAACTATTTTGGCTACGACAAACTGCTACCGATGAATACGGGAGCTGAAGGGGTGGAAACAGCCATCAAGTTGTGCCGGAAATGGTCTTACGAGAAGAAGAATGTCACTCCTGAGCAGGCTACGATCATTGTAGCCGAGGGCAATTTCCACGGAAGAACAACCAGCATTATCTCCTTTTCCAGCGATCCGGCCGCCCGCCATAACTTCGGGCCTTATATGCCGGGCTTCAAGTCCATTCCCTATAACGACCTGAATGCGCTGCGGAAAGCGCTATCCGGCGAAAACATAGCGGGATTTCTGGTAGAACCCATACAGGGCGAAGCCGGCGTCATCGTGCCGGATGAGGGATACCTGAAAAAGGCGTCAGCACTATGTAAAAAGCATAACGTGCTTTTGATAGCCGATGAGATCCAAACCGGCATTGCCCGGACAGGCAAGAGGCTCTGTTCAGACTATGAGCAAGTGCGGCCCGATATTCTCATCCTGGGCAAGGCACTTTCGGGAGGAGTTTATCCCGTATCGGCCGTACTGGCGGATGCCGAGATCATGGATTGCATCCGTCCGGGAGAACACGGCTCTACCTATGGAGGCAACCCCCTGGCGTGCGCAGTGGCAATGGCAGCACTGGATGTGGTGAAGGAAGAGAATCTGGCAGAGAATGCCGCCCGGCTGGGCGGTATCTTCCGGGATGAGATGAACCGGCTGGCCGACAAAACCAGCCTTATACGAACGGTTAGGGGTAAAGGGCTTCTGAACGCCATCGTCATCGACGATGACCCTGAGAGTGACACGGCCTGGAATATCTGTGTGCAACTTAAAGAGAATGGATTACTCGCCAAACCGACCCACGGAAATATTATCCGCTTTGCCCCTCCCCTGGTTATGACCGAAGAACAGCTCAGGGATTGTATCGATATTATTTCCAGTACTATGCTGGAGTATAACCATGTGCCTGTGAGATAACTCTTTGTGAATTGCCACCGCCTGTTACTTTAGCCGCGGATGTACGCGGATTACCGCGGATAGATTGATATCCAGATACCTTCTTTATTCCCCAATCAACTAGTTCCCTGTGCTCTCCACGTTATGGCTAATTGCCCGTGGGTTCCATCCTCAACCATGCAAAGTTTTAATAGCCACGCAATGGACTATCCGCGTACATCTGCGGCTAAAAAAAAGGCGGCTTCCTGATATCAGAAAGCCGCCTGTAATAGTGGCGGGGGCAGGATTTGAACCTGCGACCTTCGGGTTATGAGCCCGACGAGCTACCAACTGCTCCACCCCGCGATGTAAGGCCTCAATAATAAGGGTTGACAAGGGTCATTGTCAATAATAAATTAAAATACTTTTT
>CALJMB010000225.1 GCA_937982515.1 uncultured Balneolaceae bacterium | reverse complement strand
CATTGCGTTATCTATATAATCGGAATACTGCTGGTAGAACCGGCCACGTTTCAGGTGCCATTCATAAAGGTCAATTTTGTCTTTAAGATTTGTAAATACTTCATCAAAAATTATGAGTGCTGTATCGACATAAGCCTCTCGCTCGGCAGGGTCCTGCAAGCTTTTAGAAACTTCACTATACGCTGTAATAAGGCGCTCCAGGTTACGCTGAAGATCGAATTTGGGGTAGCCTTCAATAGTTTCAGGCATGCCTTTCCATATCCATCGGCCATATTCTATAGCTGATTCATACGCCTCATTTTTATAGTTCTCGTAGAAAATAGAATAAGCCTGAATTTCACTTAATCCTCCCGGTGGCTGAGCAGAAGACTGGGCATGTACAATGGTGTTCCCTAGTAAGGCCAGGCCCATTATAAATAACAACTTTTTCATAACTAAATAATTGTGTTATACGCTTTATTGTAAAACTGCTTTAGCTGTGCTTTTATTATCGGATATTATTGTAGTTTTGGACGGTAAAAGAATAATTCCGCCAAATTTAACGAAAGACGCAAACCCCATATATTCTCTTTTACAAGATTTTGATCTTTTGTTCCACGAATACCGTATTCAAAGCTGATATCGAAAGAAGAAGCTGTGCCAGAGTTAGGCCTGAATGCAGATGGCGATAAAATTCCCAATCCAACAGAAAACATCAGGGTTTCGACGCGCTGCCCGTTAATCTTTAAGTGCCCTGCATCGTAGGAAGCTCCCACCCTGTACTTAAATCCCGATAAAAATTTATCTGATCCCGAAATATAAGGAAAATATCTTAATCCCATACCAACTTTATAGCGGTCTACAGCTATCTGCTCTTCGTCGGGGTTAAAATCATAAGTGAAGCCGGACCAGTTTTGATAAAGTCCTTCTGTAGTAAATGAGAGCAGCCGGCTTGCCTGGTAGGTGATACCTGCATTAACTATTGCAGGAAGTTCAATAATTCCATCTCCAAGGCCTTCTCCTTCACGGGTTACTACAGTTTGAAAAGAACCGTTGGGTAAAGCCTTATTCGCCTCTTCAATGCGTTCTGCATTTATCTTAACAGGCAGCATTACCGAAGCACCTATATTTATCTGGTCGCCCCCGGACAATAGGGAAGGGAATTTTAGTTGGATGCCAAACCTGTTTCCGAAACCGGTGCCGCTGGTTCGAATGTTATATCCAACGCTGTTATACTCATTACTTGCAAAAATTGTAGAATGCTCATTATCAATTGAAGCAAAAACCAGCGATGCAGCGTATCCTACTGCAATGTTCGAATTGATGCTCCACCCTGCACCCAGCTCCAGCATATTGATACCGCCGCCACCCTGATTTTGAGACTGATAAAATAGCGTATCCCGGGCACTCCCCGTACCAATTATCTGGCTTCTAATCTCAATCTGGTTAAAGGCGGAGCGTGTCAATGGCGCCAGGGTTGCTGATACGCCAAGCTCATTCCGAAGTATGGGAAGCTGAATCTGAAATGAGTTAGGAGAAAAGAGCAGGTTGGTAGACGTGTTTTCAAGGTCAGAGGCTTCAAAGCTTTGTAAACTTACGCTACCTGCTGCCATTCCGTAGACCGTACTCCCCCATAGTGCCGGATTTACATAACCTGCCACGAATGGTTCTTCATAGGATACTCCCCAAAGTCCTATCCCTTTTGCCCCTGAGCTTCCGCCATCCACAGGAAACCCTACACCCAACTTTGAATAAACCGATCCACTACCGGCTTTACTATTGCTGGTCTGGCCATATGCTGTTAACCAGCCAAGTGCTAAAAACAGTATTACGGCAAAAACTCGCTTCAATTCAAGCTACCTTCCGATTTAGTTGAAGTAACAATTAGTTTGGGCCGCTTTTCCGGTGCAGCCTCATGATTGTACAACAGGCTTGATCGCACAGTTCCATCGTTTACATGTAGCCGTACATAAAATCGCCTGTCGGTTTCCTGGCTATTTATGAGCACGCTATTAACATAAGCCGTGATGTTGAAATGATATGCTTCATCATCTTCATCGTACCGGCCGGCAACAATGGGACTTCCGGGATCTAGTGTTGTAGAGGCGTTTTCAGGGTAGATAAAATGAAGCCTCGCTGTTGGGGCAGGAGGGCGGGAAGCAGAAGCCGGTGCCTGCTGTATTGTTTCATTCAACACCTGATTGTTTCGGTAAAAAACCAGATCGACTTTGGCAATATTGACCGTTCCGAAGGCCTGTTCAGTCAGATCCATATCAAAAACAAGCACTTTTTCCAGTGTTGAGTGTACAGTTACAGAACCTTCGGGAGCCGGCAGCTCTTCGGTACGTTGTAAACTGTACGCCCACTGGTTCAGGCCTATACTGGTGGTATCTTCCTCATCCGGGCTTATTATGATAAACTCACTTTCTGATGCATCGAAGGGAACGATTTTAGGAGAAGCCTCCGTGGAAACAACCGCCAATCCATGAAAGTTGTAGGTGTAGCTTGAATCGCGATCAGCCTCGCTACTTTCATAGAAACGAATGTACTCCCGGGTCCATTCGTGGTCAATATCAATGGGTACTCTTTTAAGCGTATCGGAAGAGCTTACCTCAAAGGAAGCGACAGGATCGCTTTCTGCAAGCTGAACTTCGTCGTGGAGCTGCCAGGATTTTCCCCGCCAGACCTGGTCAATTTCAACAAGGTCAAACTGAGCTGACGCCTGCGTATCACCGTATACACCATTTTGATCGATTGCCAGATTTAACCATATAGTGGCGCCATCTTCGATTTCATTTGCAGACGATGCTGAGGGCAGGCTGGGACGAAGCAATCCGGTTACCGTTAAATTTCCGAAAAGAGGATCATTGAACCGGCCGGAAGAAAAATAGCTTAGCCGGCCGGAATAAGACTCGATGGAATCGATTTCAACAGGCCCGATTTCGAGCGTATCTATTACTACTTCCGAACCGATGTCCGTAAATGATCCTCCAACCGTACCCGGATTTTCACACGCAGCTAATACCAAAGTAATGGCACAAACCCAGAAGACAAGCAAGAAACGATTCACCAGAGAATCCGTCACATTCATTAGAACCTGCAAAGAAATACCACTTTAAATTTGGGGTTTTTATTCCTTTTTACCTGCGATGTGTTCGTAATATTCAGCAAATTTATCCGATACGCTTTCAGGAGATCCCTGAATTTTTGTGGGTTCTATACCTAAAGCCTTAAACTCTTCGTCGAGTTCATCGCCCAGCTGATTACCCGTTACCACACTGTCGCTGTACCGTAAACCAAGATCCCGTAAATCAACCTTGCCATCTTTAACCAGAGTTTCCCGGTCTACCGAGTCGGGAACATGGATCAAATCCAGCAGTTTCTCATCAAAAATGCCGTTGTTTTCAGGATGATGGATGTTGTATACAATCCTGGACTCCCTGAACAAATCGACCTCCTTATAGGACTCTTTGACCAGGAAAGGAATCAATCCTGAGGGCCAGTCATGACAGTGGATGATATCCGGCTTCCAACCAAGCTTCATAACTGTTTCAAGCACCCCTTTATTGTAGAAAACAATCCGCTCGTCATTATCCTCGTAATGCGCGCCGGTTTCAGGGTTCAAAAAAAGCGCCTTGCGCTTGAAATAAGTATCATTATCCAGAAAGTATACCTGCAGCTTGGCATTGGGAATACTGGCTACTTTTATGCGCATATTCTCCACTTTATCACCAACTTCGACTTCTATTCCCGATAACCTAATAACTTCATGCAGGCGATTGCGACGGTCGTTTATAGTACCATACTTAGGCAATAAAATACGGATTTCATATCCCTTATCCTGCAACGAAGCGGGTAGAAAGCGCAAAAGATCTGCAGTATTTGTCATTCGTGCAAAAGGAGATATTTCTGCAGCAGCGTATAGTACTTTCATAAATATAGGATAACTATCTGATTAATAATTGACTTAGTTATTCGTCCTGGGGATCTGCATCACTCTCGTCCAGATATAACTGATTCATCTCTCCTTCGCCGAGGGAGTAAAAATCGAACAAAGTATCGCTTCTCAGGCCCAGCCTCAGAGTTTCAACGGGAATAACCTCAAACGGCTGAACGTTACCTAGATTAACATTACTCCCGAATTTTTTAATAAACCAAACCTGCTGTTCTTTTTTGGGAGCCTCAAATATCAGATGGTCGACCGAAATTTGATCGGCTATTTCATCTATCAGGCCGGATCTCACTTCGCCATTTGGCCTGAAGACCCCTACAGTTCCACTTTCCCTGGCTTCACAGATGATTTTCCACGCGCCCGCATCAAGCTCTTGCTCTATCATATTTACCCATTTGTAAGGGGGGATGACGTCGTTGGGATTTTTACTCCCCACCTCGGAAAGTATGGTAAAATGCTTACTCATCTGTTTGATAATCTCGATCTTCCGCTGATCGGAAAGCCATATTGTTCCATTAGAAACTTCGGCATATTCGATGTTAAATCGGTCCAGCAGATTCATGTAAGAATCCAGCTGATTCCGGAGTACATAGGCCTCAAAAAGAGTTCCACCGAAATAGACCGGGATATTGGCGTTTGCATAAACAGCCAGCTTATCTTCCAGATTCTGTGTAACGTAGCTGGTACCCCAACCCAGCTTTACAATATCTATATACTTTGAACATGATTCGCAGTAGTCTTCTGCCTGCCGAACGCTCAATCCTTTATCCAGAACAAGAGTAATTCCCTTTTCCCGAGGTTTTATTGTACGCTTTGGAAGATGGTTCAATTTAAAAGCCATTGAATAAATTATTTTTAAAAATCAAACGCCCTAAGATACTAAAATGAAGCTTTTTAATAAAGCAACCACTGAGAGATTTATATATCGCAGCTGTGTATGGATCCCGGATGGACGCTGTTGTTATAACTTTATTTCGAAATCGATTTCAGGATCAGTCCTGAAAAAGGGGCCAGCCAGGCAGTTTGTTTCCCGCCCTCTCCTCCGTGCCCCCCTGTATTGGTACCCCCATAATAGTGCGATTCGGTGTTTATTACTAATTCATATTGGATATCGCTAAAAAGTGCCGGAGTATAGCTGTCGATTTTTTGATTGCTGAAGTTAAGAATAATAAATAAATGATTGGAAGGATCTTTCGGCTTGCGCAAAAAGGAAAACAAACCCCGGGGTCGGTTGCTTAAATCGATCCATTCAAAGCCCTCTGCATCATAATCACACTCATAAAGTGCGGCTTCATTATTATAAAGTATCATTAAATCTCTTATCAGAGCTTTGATTCCTGCATGGCCGCTGTGCTGCAACAGGTGCCAGTCCAGCTCTCTGTTTTCCGCCCATTCGCTGGTTTGGCCGAATTCTCCTCCCATAAACAGTAGTTTCTTTCCCGGATGTCCAAGCTGATATGTATACAATAAACGAAGATTGGCTAATTGAGCGGGTTCATTGAACGGGCTCTTTTTCACCAGCGGCTTTTTCAAATGTACCACCTCATCATGCGAAAGGGGCAATACGAATTTTTCATGTGTAGCATAGGTCAGCGGGAAAGTTATCTTTCGGGGATGTGCTTCGCGACCTTTTTCATCCATCTTCAAATAGCTGAGTGTGTCGTTCATCCAGCCCATATTCCACTTATAATCGAAACCCAGCCCGCCTCGCTCCGTCGGCAGGGTAACACCAGGCCAGGAAGTAGACTCCTCTGCAATGCTTATTACTCCGGGATGGTGCTCTTTCAGCATATTGTTGAACGCACGCAGAAAATTAACAGCTTCCAGGTGTTCATTACCTCCATAAACATTAGGTACCCATTCGCCTTTCTTTCTGGAATAGTTCAAATACAACATAGAAGCCACCGCATCAACACGCAGGCCGTCAATATGATACCTTTCGCACCAATACGATGCATTGGAAATCAAAAAGTTGCATACCTCCGGTTTTCCGTAATCGAATACATGGGTTCCCCACTCTTTTTGTTCACCGCGCCGGGGATCGGCATACTCATACAGCGGGGTACCGTCAAACATTCGCAACGCCTGCTCATCTTTTGGGAAATGGCCGGGAACCCAGTCCATAATTACGCCAATCTCTTCCTGATGGCAACAATCAACGAAATACATAAAGTCTTTTGGCTCACCAAAACGGCTTGTGGGAGCGAAGTAGCCGGTTACCTGATAGCCCCATGATGGATCGAAAGGGTGTTCCGCAACAGGCATCAGTTCAATATGGGTAAAGCCCATTTGTTTCACATAGGGAATCAGTTCTTCGGCCAGCTCACGATAGGTTAAAAACTCCGATGTCTCATATCCCTTTCTTTTCCAGGAGCCCGCGTGTACTTCATAAACAGATATAGGCTGATCATAAGCCTGCCTTTGGCGGCGCTGTTTCATCCAGCTGGCATCACTCCACTCGTAGCCATTCAATTCGTATACGATGGAAGCTGTTTTCGGGCGGAGCTCGAAGTAAAAGGCATAGGGATCGGCTTTTAGAAAAGGCTGAGATTCCGGGCCCGTCTTCAATTCATATTTATATGCATCTAGATGTGCCGCATCAGGAATATGAATCTTCCATATCCCTGTCTGCTGATCCTTTTCCATGGGATGCCGGCGCCCATCCCAGCCATTAAAGGTTCCAACCACGCTTACACTATGTGCATGGGGAGCCCATACCGCAAACTCGACACCCTTATTCTTAATGTGGGCTCCCAGTTTTTTATGGGCATGATGATAGGTTCCGTTGTTCCATTCATCCAGTTCAAACTCAGATAATATCGGCATCACAACGGTAGTCCTTTTTTGCGTTATGCACTCTATGCAATGTTGTCGGACTTTTAAATTTTAATACAGCAACACGCATTTCTCCACATTGTTTTCTGACCATTTAGGAGGATAATAAATCAGCTTTATCATAAAATGCAATCTCCATAAAGGTTACGCGTGTGGTGGTATACGTATTCGGCGGTTACATAAAGGCTTGAAAAGTGATTGCTTTTTTATCTACCCTGGGATGTATGTGCCTGTTGTAACCCTTGTGAGGGTAAAATACTCCCCCCGTCATGGGAAAATCCCCATCTGCTCATAGAGAATGCCCACCTTTTCTATAGCGTTCAGAAATGCAGCCGTCCGTAAATCGATATCATGCTTTTTGTGTAGTTCATGGATCTCATGGTAGGCATTGATCATGGTCTCTTCCAGTCCTGATGCGACCAGGTCATTTTCATCGGCTCCATGAGCCAATTCTTCCATTTCTATATCGGTAAAAGTACGGTTGGAAATATTCTCTATTACGTTTAGTATTTTGCGATAGCTTGCTTCTTCCGCTCTTTTCTCTAGCCGGCCTAGGCGTACATGCGAAAGATTTTTAAGCCACTCGAAATAGGAAACCGTTACACCGCCGGCATTGAGATAGTGGTCTGGAATAATAAGTATCCCCTTTTCCCTAAGGGCTGCATGCGCATCTGCAGTAGTAGGGCCGTTGGCGGCCTCCCCGATTATTTTAGCTTTAATTTTATTCATATTCTTACTGTTCAGCTGGTTTTCGAGTGCCGCCGGTATCAATATGTCGCATTCCTCCTCAAGAACGGCCGCCTTGTCGGGCAGCTTCTTACTTTCACCAAAACCTATTATAGATCCACGGTCTTTGCGATATTCTATCAATGCTTCAAGATCTATCCCACTCGAATCATAAATAGAGCCTTCGAGTTCGGCTACTCCGATCATGACGGCTCCACCTTCCGTAAGATATTTGGCGGCATGGTAACCTACATTTCCCAGGCCCTGTATCACGAAAGTCTTCCCCTCCAGCCCCGGATCCAGACCCAACTCGTACATATCCTGTTTGTTTTTACAGACTTCCCGTATTCCAAAATATACCCCTCTGCCGGTAGCTTCCGTACGTCCGCGGATGCCGCCCTGCGAAACAGGTTTGCCCGTCACACAGGCTTCAGCATCCAGGCCGGGCTTTAACTGGCGGTACGTATCCAAGATCCAGGCCATTTCGCGGGGGCCGGTAGCATAATCAGGCGCAGAGACATCGGAATCGGGACCGATGAAATCTTTCTTAATAAGCTCATAGGTGTATCTGCGCGTAATACGTTCTATCTCACTATCGGAATAGTTAGATTTATCAATTTTTATACCTCCTTTGGCTCCGCCGAAGGGTACATCGACAACAGCGCATTTATAGGTCATCAATGCAGCTAATGCCATTGTTTCATCTTCACTTACCATTGTGCTGAAGCGTACACCCCCTTTTGTTGGAAGTTTGTGGTGGCTATGTTCCACTCTCCATCCATGTATCACTTCAATCGACCCATCATCTTTTTCCAGTGGAAAAGTGATGTGATAAATACTGTTGCAGATTTTTATTTGATCTAGCAACCCCTTGCTAAAGCGGGTGTATTTTGCGGCTTCGTCGAATGAACGGTTTACCTGTTCAAAGAAATTATATTCAGCCATGGCCATGATTATCAGGTTGGAAGGGAAGATTACAAAACAATCGAAATATCATTGCAAAGTGTTAATCGAAGAACGAGCAACACGGAGTCATTCCTTAAGCTCAGCTGAATGTATTTTTATCCATTTATCCGGATTCCCT
Source organism: uncultured Balneolaceae bacterium (assembly GCA_937982515.1). Lineage (GTDB taxonomy): Bacteria > Bacteroidota > Rhodothermia > Balneolales > Balneolaceae > CALJMB01. The sequence goes on along the minus strand of CALJMB010000225.1, from coordinate 29,498 downwards.
CCGGTTGGAATGAGCATTATATTCTGAACGCTAAAACGCAGATGAAATTCCCGGCCCATTCTGTTTAGGATCCGCTCCTTTTCCTCCTGTGGAAAGTTTCCATACATTAAACTGAGATGGGGGTGATATCTCTCGTCAGCGTTATGGCCAAAAAGTTGTTCCGCTCTTGTCCGGGCATTCATTAACTCTCTGCTTTTCTGAACATGGATATACAATGACTTAAAATAGCTGTCTTCATATCCTGCGCTTGTCAATACTATATCAAAAGGATGCAGGGAAGCGGCAAGTGAACTTGTCAGTTGCCTGAGTACCGCTTCACTGCCGGTCAATCCACCCAATAACGTCACATGTGGTTCAAAAGAGGGAGAACCGTATTTAGCGCTCAGATCTCGTATGCGTCGCTTTAGACTGAAGGCTGCGTCCCCGAACGGGCGTAGCCACAGAGAATATTTTTGGACATTCGCCATAGATGGTTTTGTACTCATTACCTCTGAGTAAGACTGGTAACCAGAGATAAAGTTTCATATTAAAAAACTATGAATAGCGCTGTGTGCTCTTTATCAAAAATGGGAAGCTTTGCATGACAACCAGTACGATAATTATCATCGGAATAGCCTGTGCCGGCTGATTGTAAATGGCCGGCCCCATGGAATCGATGTTGCCATAAAGCAGCAACCCGAGGGTAAACATACACCAGCCAGGCCCCCAGGTAACCCGGCTCCAAAGCGACCACGAAGCAATAAATGAAGCTAACCCTGCAAACAGATGTGCTAACAAATTAAAAACCGGTACGGTACCGTTATGAAAGCTGAAAAAATTTCCAGGCACTTCTCCTGTAGAAATCTCCCATGCTTTCATTCCTAAAATATACATTCCGGTTATCAGAAAAAAGATTTGCAAAAAGAGCCTGATGCGCCGATTCTTTTTGTTCATGTCACTTCAATATTGTGCTGTTTTATATGTTGATTGTACCACCTGCAGACCTTGGGTTATGGTTTTACCTTAGAAGAAATAAATTGATCCGAACTTTTTAAAGCCCAGGTATTTAGCCCATATTGTTCGGAGTACGGTCTGCGGAGTGCCGTCTGATTTACACCTGTACATGACTGCGATCCTGCCACAGCAGATACGCTTCAAAGATAAGAGAAATTGCCAAAATGAACCAGAAAGTATTGAATACGGCCTATAGAAGGCGTTTTTGATGAATGATCCGGCCGCCCTTATTTAACCTTTAGATCCAGAAAAAGAAAAAGCTCCGGCTGTTACCGGAGCTTTACATACATCCTGTCACTATCCCTAACCCAATTTAAAAACTTTACGGTAACATGCCAGTTTTTTTTAAAGAGATTTTTTTCAGGATTGATCCTCTTCCATATTGCTTGTATCGGCAAATACAGGGCGGGTCTTTTGACGGAATACATTCACTACAAAAATAAAAGCCAGGGATCCGATAAGCGAACCGGACAAGGCCATAGAGACCTTAAGGATAAGAGCTGTTATACCCACAACCAGCGAACCGGCCAATCCGACCAGAATACTCGGCACAAAGTCTATGCCTTCCTTACCATAAATGTAATAACTCGCATAGCCTACAGACAGGCCCAGAGCGACCATCCAAAATAATTGCGCACCAACAGAACCTTCCATGGAGATACCTTCTTTGCATTAGAATTTACCCTCTCGTCTTGTATTTAATGGAAGTTCTGCCGGCAGGTTCCCGCCCTGCCGGGTAAAAAAGCCGGTACATGCGCGGAAGTTAGTGGTCTTGCCCTTCCGGCTGAACGTTAAAAACGTTAGCCAAAAACAGGATGGCTATACAACCCAGCATAGCAAAGAACATGCTTCCTGCAAACTGAATAGAAATGCCAATAAATCCGACAGTAACAGCACCCAAAACTCCGCCTACCAAATTAGGTATCAGGCCAAGCCCTTTACTGCCTAAAGCCACTTTTAATGCACCACCGATAACCAAGCCCATGGCTATCAGCCAAAAAATTGTTGCCGTATCTAACATTTCCATCTGTATTCGAAATACTTATTGGTTTGTATTTTTGATTTTTTGATTAAAAGCCCGGACAAGATCCTGTGGCCGGTTCATCCGATAGATGAAACGGGCGATGCCAAAACATATTACTCTGAGATTGTACCCTCGCAGTTTCTGCAGGTTTTCTGCTAACCATTGGCAGGTGATGTAAGAGAATGCAGCAAGAAACACATGAAAAGATGATGCATCCGCCCGAATAACCGGTTCCGGCCTGCGACAACTTAAACCAGGCGCCGGCTAACATAAGGAGAATCTATGAATTTATTAATACTGCTTTGAACAAATTACCTTTATCTTCTCTCAACTCTAACCGGAAAGCTATATGAATTCAACCATTCGAAAAATAATCCACATTGATATGGATGCTTTTTTCGCATCGGTAGAACAGCGTGACTTTCCTGAATATCGTGGCAAACCGTTAATAGTAGGCGGATCTCCGGGGGGCAGGGGGGTTGTGGCCGCCGCCAGCTATGAGGTACGAAAGTTCGGCGTCCATTCGGCCATGCCTTCTTCCAGGGCAGCCAGGCTGTGTCCGCACGCTATCTTTGTTAAGCCCCGTTTTGAAGTTTATCGGGAAGTCTCGGAACAAATTCGGGAAATTTTCCTACAGTTTACCGATCTGGTGGAACCGCTGTCGTTGGATGAAGCCTATCTCGATGTGACGGAGAATCACATCAATCTGCCCTCTGCCACGCTGATTGCAAAAGAGATTAAGCGCCGGATAAAAGAAAAAACAAAACTTACAGCCTCTGCCGGGGTAGCTTTTAACAAGTTTCTTGCCAAGGTGGCTTCCGACCTGGACAAACCTGACGGGCTGTCGGTCATTACACCGGATAAGGCTTCAATCTTTCTGGAAGAGCTTGAGATAGGGGAGTTTTACGGTATAGGAAGCGCTACCGAAGCACGAATGAAGGCTCTGGGTATCCATACAGGCAGAGATTTGAAGAAGTGGACGGAGATCGATCTGGTTGAACGCTTCGGAAAAATGGGCAGGTTCTACTATCGCATTGTACGCGGTATAGACAGCCGGGAGGTAAAACCAGACCGCATACGCAAATCGTACGGAAAAGAGCGTACCTTTTCAGATGATATCAGTGATCTCCATTGGATCCACGGCTTCCTGGAAGAACTGGCTGAGAGTATATCATCCGGAATGCAAAAAAGCCGTATTGCAGGTAAAACCGTTACCCTAAAAGTACGCTACGATGATTTTGAGACCCTTACCCGGAGTATTTCATTCAGCCGGTACATCAATGACGCCATACACATTGCCAACGCAGCGAAGCAGCTACTGGAACAGACGGAAGTGGGTAAACGCAAAGTTCGGTTACTAGGAATCACCCTTTCCAACCTCAACACCCACGAATATGGACAATTTAAACAACTGGAAATACCTTTTGAATGATTGTTGGCCACAGATCCGTACAGGCTGAGCAGATGAAATCAGCACCTGGTTTAAAGGCTGAACCAGGTTAATTTATATATGGTTTTTTCTTTATTTTTAAGGCTTGTTCATCTGCTTTCGGCGCATATTATCTGTTTAATCCGTGTACATCTGTGGCTAATTAATGAATTATTCTCTTTCTGATTTTGACTACGATCTGCCTGAGGTGCTTATTGCCCAGGAACCGGCCAGCCCGCGCGATCACGCCCGGCTGCTGGTGTACGATCGTGCAACGAAAAGCATCACAGATGACTATTTTTATAACCTCCCGGATCATCTTCCCAAACAGACCACTCTTGTACTAAATAGCAGCAAAGTTGAGAAGTGCAGGCTCCTGTTTGATGGAAGCCGCAAGGAGATTTTTGTATTGGAATCGGTGAATAACCAAACGGTCCGCGCACTGGTGCGTCCGGGAAAAAAATTCAGGAAAGGCCATGTCGTTCAGCTTACAGAACATCTTTGTGCCGAAGTCACAGCGATAGAAGAGGAGGGTATCCGGACGCTGAAACTTTCCGCTCCACTGAACGACCCTCTCTTCGACCCATACCGGCACACTCCTTTCCCGCCCTATATTAGTCAGAATGAAAAACTGGCAGAAGAGTATCAAACCGTTTACGCCCGCGATGCCGGCAGCAAGGCCGCCCCAACGGCCGGACTTCATTTTACTGATCATCTGCTGGCAAAACTGGAGACTAATGGAATTGAGAGGGCGGAGGTTATCCTTCATGTAGGCCTGGGCACCTTTGCACCCGTAAAGGCGGAGAACATTGACCACCACACCATGCACAGCGAGTGGTATGAAATTGACGAACCGGCAACCAAACAGCTGAATAAGGCCGGCCACATCACAGCGGTTGGCACCACCAGTGTGCGGGTGCTGGAATCATGTGTGCAGAGCCCACGCGCATTCGGTAAGGCCAGAGGTGATACCGACATCTTTATACGGCCAGGCTATGAATTCAAAGCCGTGGACGCTCTCATCACTAACTTCCACCTGCCGAAAAGTACACTACTTATGCTGGTGGCAGCTTTTATGGGATATGAGGAAATGAACCGCACCTACCGCCATGCCATAGAAAAACAATACCGGTTCTACTCCTTCGGAGACGCCATGCTGATACTTTAGTATGGCTATCAGTTAATTTAGCGTACCGGCTATTAGATGGTATTATATAGATTAATCATCTTCCAAATGTGTATGAAGAAAAGAGATCGTCTTCTGCCAGGCATCTTTAGCGGCTTTCTTATTATACCGGTTGCCGGATGGATTGGCAAAAGCGTGATCCGCACCGTCATATATATGAATTTCGGCATCTTTGTTTAGCCGGTTCAGTGTCTTCCTAAATTTATTTACCTCTTCTTTGGGTATTCCATCATCCTCCGCTCCGAAAATTCCTAAAACGGGCATATCCAGCTTTTTGAGTCGCTTTGCATCCTGTACCAGTTGTCCGTAGTAAATCACTGTAGCATCAATCTCATCCGGCATATGCAGGGCTGTTTGCAGCGACCATCCACCCCCAAAACACCATCCAATCACTCCAATGTCATCCGCGTCCCGCTCATCATCCAGATACTCCGCAGCCTGGCTTAGGTTGTCTATCGCCAGTTGGGTATTTTGGCTGACCTGCTGCATGTACTTCTTGGCTTCGCCGGACGTTTGGGCTGCCTGGCCGTTATACAAATCTACAGCCAGCGCCATATATCCCTCACCGGCCAGGCGACGTGTCATCATTCTGATATTGTCATTCAGTCCCCACCATTCATGTATGACGATAATACCGGGCAGATCATCAGTTCTCCCTTTGGGCCTGGCCAGATATCCTTCTACATTTTTTCCGTTTATCCTGGCATAGCTGACCATTTCCGTTACCACTTCCCCTGCCTGCTCAATATGAGAAGCGGCGTTTGCTACCGGAATATCGCTTTTATGCTCGGCTTCCATGCGGTCGGCGTAACTCTTTTTCTCAGATGTACAACCAGCGGCTACCAGCAGGGTAAGCAGCACCGGTAAGAGTTGCATTTTCTTTATATCCATCATTTATCTTACTTATTTTATTGGGGTTACATAGAAACAATATAAGCTTTGGAAGAAAAATTGTACACAACTCAGCCCTGCCACCAAATGTCGGCATGAGAGAGTAATCGTTTCTTTACATGTCTATTCCGATTTTCTCATCTTCCTGACCAGCGTACTCAATCCCAGGCCGGCAGCAAAACCGGCAACAGCTCTTCCTATAACCAATGACCACTGATACGCAGGAGGCGGTTCGTTGGCTGTCATTCTACCGTCTGAATGCATTACAGGATGTTTTACATAATATCCATTAGGAGGCAGTTCCCTTAGTTCAAAGGTCTCCAGCATATCATTCAGCCCCTGCCTCAGCTCTTCGCCATAGAAAGGCAGCCCGTGGCCGGTGCCGGCGGCATCGGGCTCCAGGTCTGCCAGTTTTTGGATAGAATCTTTCGCTTCTCTCCAGTTGGTGGTAAGATAGGCGGGGGCCGCCCGCAACTCCCGCTTTTGTGAAAGTGCGGCATATAGAGAGTTCTGGTTGGTGGTCACAAAGGCATCCCCTGCAAGTAACCTCCGGTCCCGCTCTCGAAACAGCGAAATATGCCCGGGGGTATGGCCAGGGGTATGCACCACTCTCCATTCAGTCAGGCCCGAAAGTTCCATATCTTCACTTAACGGATGCACCCGGTTGCCCAGATCAATGGGCTTTATAGGAAACAGCCAGGACATGCGCGACATGGCACCGTCTCCGGCTTGGGGATCCGGAGGCGAATAGGAGAGATGGCCGGTTAAAAAGGGCAACTCGTCGGAATGAGCATAAACCTGAACTTCAGGCCATCGCTTAAGCAGAGCGGGTAAAGCCCCTACGTGATCAAAATGTCCGTGGGTAAGTATGATACCTTCGGGTGGATTATTCTTGCCAAATAACCGTTCCGTTTCGGCTACGATTTTTGCAGAGGAGCCGGGCAGGCCTGCGTCAACCAGCCACCAGCTGTTACCTGCTCCCGGCATGCCGATAGCATAAAAATTAACAAACAAAACCTTAAACCCTGTCACATCCGACGCAATGGAATAATCCGTCCTGTGTTTTATGGTGTATCTGGTCTCAACTAAATCCATAACTATATTTTTTGTGTACGGTTCTGTGCTTGATTTCTCTCTGTCATATTATGTAAATCAGATTCAGCTATAAATGTTGCATAATTAACGCAGATTATTTTGGCCCGATTTATATCAACTTTGTGCTTTAAACAGAGGCCCGCCGCCTTGTGGACGGATTATGAATTGTTACCTCAAGAACTTGCAAATTACCTGAAACCTGAACAGGCAAACAAAGTACAAAGCTTAGCATTGGACTATTCGTCAGGAGTGACGGAGAAGTGCCGGCAGCGCTGATCACTGTGTTGCCGGCATTTCTTTTATTTATTTCCTCCCTGAGCAATCTATTTTTTTTCGCTCCACATTCGTTTTTCGTCAGATCATTCGTATATTTGCCCACGGAATGATGATCCGGCTTTCTGAACCGGTAATGGCCGATTATTCGAAATTACCTGTTCGGCGTTCATCATTAAAGAATCTACCTGCGCCCGTAGCTCAACTGGATAGAGCATCTGACTTCGGATCAGAAGGTTTGGGGTTCGAATCCCTACGGGCGTACTTTTAAAAACAAGCTGCTGTTATTTACACGCCTGTTGATTGGTATAGTAGCGAAACCGGTTGCGCAGCTTTTGGATGTATCCTTTCTTCTGCCCCTCCATCGGCCGGCGGGATGGCTGGCGTTACCCAAAAACAGATCCCCCGGTTTAAGAGCCATTGCCTAACCCTTTTGGGGCCCACATTTACTAAGCGTCCGTGGCGCCTGCCCGCAAGGCCTTGCGGGCGAGTAGGTTCTGCGCCCGGTAATTTTGTAGCTACTATGCAGCCAGGTAGTAGCTACTTCTTGGTCGTTTAGTAGCTATTAACCGACAAGTCAATAGCTACTTCTTCCTCCTTTAGTAGCTAACAACCAACTGGTCAATAACTACTTCCTGGCGCTTTAGTAGCCATTAACCGGCCGGTCAACGGCAGGCCGCTGCCTGAGGGCCGGGAAAGGATGCCGCAACCGCTCCTTAATCTATAGAACGCAGATACGTCGGGTGGGGCGGATCTGCACAGGTCATAGTATAGGTGGGAGGTATCTATTGTACGATCTGTGGCATCAGCCCTCCATCCGTGGTCTCCGTGTTCCACTAATACAGCCATCTATCAGGTCACGCCCTGGTTTATCTTCTTATTTTGCTCTGCGCCTTCCTTTCATCCCGCTGGGCAAAATGAGCCCGGAGCTTTTTGAACTCTTCTTCACTCCATCCCTCCGGTTCGGTCAGTTCCATCCATGATTGCAGATAATCTACCGACGCGTATTCATGCCCGTAACCCGGGGGCAGGGAGGTACTCGCAATCATATCGGCGACCAGTTGAAGCATGGTAACAATAGGATACCATTTCAGGTTCTCGTTGACACCCGGGCCCCGGGGCCCGGTCATCCATTTCGGCTCACGCCTCCAGGCCTGAAAGTCAAAAAAGACGATAGGATCACTTGCGTACTGCAGGTAGGCAATGCGAAAGTTGCCCCATTCAGCCTCTCCCTGTTCCAACCCTCCGTGTTGATTAGCAAAGCGCACAACAGAATCATCCCTGAAACGGGGCAGCCAGACAGGGGATTCCGGCCGGCGGCGTGTGGTCACCTCCCGCCAGATACTGCTTCGGAAGGGCGGCCCGCTCCACAAGGCACCGTGGAACGGATCATTAATGATATCAAAAAAATCAAATGAGTGGTCCGAATTCAGGGCTCCCAGACTTAATCCCTGCAAATATAATTTGGGCCGGTTATCTCTGGGAAGCTCGGTCCAGTATCCATATATTTTTTGGAATAATGCCCGGGCTACCTCCGAGCCGTATTCGCCTTCCAGTATTAACGGAAGCGCGCCGGGCAGATAGGAATATTGAGCAGCAACAGTGGCAATATCGCCGCGATGCAGATACTCAACCGGCTCGATGGCGTCTTCTTCAACCCAACCGGAGCCCGTCGGGGTTGCAAGTATCAAAACGGAACGATCAAAAGCATTCAGCCGCTTCAGTTCCTGCAGCGCAAGTTCCGCACGCTCTTCTTCGTCTCCGGCGTGAATACCGACATAGACGCGGATGGGTTGCTTTACAGGCTGCCGGGTAAATTTTTTAAGATCGGAAGTATCCACGGAACCGGCTATGAATTCGCGGCCGTAGTGGCCCATTTCCTCCCATTTCAGAAAGGATGCCACACTGCCGGCTTTCATGGAGTCGGCGGGTTGCAGGAGGTCGGGTTGTACCTGGCGGTCCCATTGTTTGTAGGAAGAATCGGCGGCGCGAAGAATCAGTGAAAACAGTACTCCATTAGCCGCCAGCCCGTATATGGCAAATGCCGCAATCAGACCGAAGAGATAGGAAACCCGTCGCGGAACGTACCGATGCAGCCTCTCTGATACATAATGGAATGTTTCACGGAACGATCTTGCTAATATCAACAGCACCAAAAACAGCAGAACCGCGACAACACCGATTACAAAGGGCCGCGTTACAGCCGTTTTTTCAAGACCCATCGACGCTCTCAGCGTATTTTGCCAGCCGCTGGCCTCCCACAGAAAAATTGCGGCAAGAATAAAGCAAAATCCCGCGGCCGTCAGCGCTACGACAGGCCGGGCTCGCCTGCCGGGTTTTGGCAGCTCAAAATAGTTCCACAGCCACTGCCCCAATACCCCTACTGTATAGCCCGAAGTCAGTGCAAGCCCCGAAATCAGGCCTTGCATCAGATTGGTACGAGGCAAGAGACTTGGAGTTAATGAAAGGGAAAAAAACAACGTTCCTAATAACAAACCCGTTGTGGATATATGTCGTCTGAAGATCATAACGGATGGAGTTGAACAAATATATTCAGGTTGCTCAAATTGTATGTGTGAATTTCCTGAACCTAAATACGGGATTTGCAACCGGCTTGCAAAAATAATGAAATAATAACTAAGACAGGAGTGAAGCTAAAAAGTGAGTTATACCATATAAGTTTGTACAATCCCTTAAAGTGTATAGACCTGCTATATAGAATATGAGCTTGGCCTGAGGACCGTTAAAAAGCAGCCATCGCCCGGTATCTGTTAATGATGCTTAAGGCGTAAGCCTGACATTCCTCACATAGCAGGCGTCCCTGCTAACCGAATGCAACTCAGGTTCAAAAGCCGGCCGGACGTGGAGGCCGCGTGGCCCGACATAAGACAGCAGAGCAGCCTCGGGCCGCGTCCCGGGACAGAGCACCGGGACGAGACAAGAAAAGAGTCGGCACGAGACAGTTCTCTTTTGAGGGGCAGGAGGAGGTTACGCGAGTGATAACTCCGCAACAGGCAACATGTTAGTCACCCGCATCCAGCCCGCGTCTTTCCAGCAGGTGTTTCACATCCGGATCCTGCCCGCGGTATGCTCTGTAGAGCTCCATCGCATCGCTGCTGCCGCCTCGGGAGAGGATGTACTTACGGAATCGGTTGCCGTTTTCTCGCTTAAGGCCGCCGTTCTGCTGCATGTAGGCAAAAGCGTCCGCTGCGAGCACTTCGCTCCAGATATAGGCGTAGTAGCTGGCCGCGTATCCTCCCGCAAAGATGTGGGCGAAGTAGGCCGACTTATACCGGGGCGGAACCGCCTCCATATCCAGATTGTATTTGGCAAGGGCTTTGTTCTCAAAGGCCTGCACGTCATCAGGAATATCACCTCTTCCCAGCAGGTGCCATTCCAAATCGAGCATAGTGGCGGCCACGTACTCCTGAGTGTCGAAGCCCTGGTTAAAGCCGCGGGCGGCAATTACCTTATCCAGCAACTCTTGCGGAATTCGCTCGCCTGTCTTGTGGTGCACGGCATAGTTTTCGAGCACCTCAGGCTGGATGGCCCAGTCTTCTTCGAAGGTGGAGGGAAACTCCACAAAATCGCGGGGCACCGAGGTGCCGGACTGTGAGGGATAGTTTACATCCGAAAACAGCCCGTGCACGGCGTGCCCCATTTCATGGAAAAGGGTGGTGACGTTGTCAAAACTGATAAGGGCGGGTTCGCCTTCGGCCGGTTTGGGGATGTTCAGCACGTTAACGATTACCGGCTTTTTATCGAGCAGGCGAGACTGAGACACAAAAGAACTCATCCACGCGCCGCCCCGTTTGGAATCGCGTTCGAAATAGTCGCCGTAAAAGAGGCCTATTTGTGATCCATCCTCATCATACACATTGAACACGCGGACATCGGGATGGTAGACCGGCAGGTCATCACGCTCTTCGAAAGTGATGCCGAACAGTTTATTCATGGTAAAGAAGACCCCGTCTTTCAGCACACGGTTCAACTCAAAATAGGGCCGTACTCCCGACTCGTCGATGTTGTATTCGGCCTGGCGGACCTTCTCGGCGTAGTACTCCCAGTCCCACGGCTTAACTTCACCCTCTATGCCGTCCTTCCGCATCATCTTCTTAATGGCTTCCGCTTCCTTTTTCGTGTTTTGGATTACCGGTGGAATCAGATCGTTCAGCATATCGAGTGCCGCTTCAGGTGTCTGGGCTGTCTGGGTATCCAGCCGGTACGCAGCGTAGGTGGGATAACCCAGCAGTTCGGCCTGTTCGGCGCGCAGCTCGGCCAGCTCCAGAATGATGGGCCGGTTGTCAATACCGCCATCCTGCCCGACGCCCCGATAAGCGGAGGCTTCCCAGACCCGCTGCCGCAGTTCACGGTTGTTCAGGCTCTGGAGGATGGGAACCCGCGTGGTATTGGTGATGGTAAGCAGATACTGTGCATCGCCACCCTGCTCCTCTGCCGCCTCCCGGGCCGCGGCGATACGATCGTCACTGAGTCCGTCGAGCTCTTTTACGTCGTTTACCGGAACGGACCGTTCTTTGGTAATTTTTAGCAGGTTGTCCTGGAACTGTGTAGTCAGCGCGGAAATGCGTTCGTTGATTTCCCGCATGCGCTGTTTCTCATCTTCACTCAGCCGGGCGCCGGCACGTACAAAATCGCGGTGGGTATCTTCCAGCAGCTTAAGAGACGGAGCGTCGAGATTCAGTTCGTCCCTCTTTTCATAGAGTGTTTCCACGCGTTTAAAGAGATCGCCGTTCAGCAAAATGTTGTCACTATGCGCGGCCAGCTTAGGGGCCATCTCCGCCTGAATCTCCTGGATTTGATCGTTGGTATGGGCAGAAGTCAGATTGTAGAACACCGAGGCCGTACGGCGCAGCAACTCACCGCTTTTCTCCATAGCCACAATGGTGTTGTCAAAAGTCGGCGGTTCGGAACCGGAGGCAATCTTCTCTATCTCTTCCAGTTCCTGTTTCATGCCTGCCTCAAAGGCTGGACGAAAATGTTCGACCTCAATAGCGTCAAAATCGGGCGCTTCGAAGGGCAGAGTGCTGGGTGAAAAGAGTGGATTGTCGTTCATATGAGTTAATTTACTACTGGTTTTGCTACAGGCCGACAGCGCCAGGCCGACGGCCAGGATGGTTATAAATGGTGTAAGAGTTTTCATTATTCAGGTGATTAAAAACGCGTGTATATTGATGAGTATTTCCTCTTCAGCGGTGATAACCAGCATGCCTGGTATGCCCTGCCTGGTTAAGGCACTGGCTTGATTCTCTACAGGGCAGCCTGTACCGCCTGTTTAACATTTTCTGTCAGGTCTTATAATGATCTGAAATATCCCGGATCGGGGCTCACGCCACGCTGAACAGAAATCATTTAAGGTAGGTATCCGATTGGTGAAAGTAAAAGAATTAGCAGAAGAAATGCTTTATTTCAAACCTCCAGGGTTTCCTGTATGGGTTTAGTGATTTGAGATCTTTTACGAGAGTGCCCCCCTTTGAAGGAGCAGGGCTGTCAGGTTCTTCTAAGTTATAGCGCGAACAGCCGTTCGTGCTCCTGCCGGAAAGGGCACGAGCGGGCGCTCGCGCCATTAAATTGTAAAAACCCTGGAGGTTTTTACAGAGGAGCTCTTCCGGAGCAATGTATACTCCTCTGGCCAAACATGCGCGTCTTTCCGTTGCTTTTATCCGTTTGTTGGCTGGCGGATACTTGTGGGGGTAGCAGCGGGCGGAGGTGTGTGGGTCACCTGCCGGGCGGCGTGATCTTCCATAGTCAGCCTTGCCATAAGATAACTTATCGTAGCTTCAGCTCCCTGGTTCAGATTTACATGGTCTTCTTCCAGCCCGTCATAACATCCCCCGGTGCAGGGGTTGTATATAATTTTATGCAGGTGATTATCTCCCAGAAACCAGTTAAAAGCCGCCTCCATTTTATGCAGGTAATCCCGTTCCTTAAATACCTTATAAAACCTGTTCAGGGTAAGGATGGTATACGCAACATCTATGGGCTGTTCTCCATACGGAGCCGCCTCCTCGCCTCTGTACAGCCAGCTCTTGTTGGATATGACTTTAATCCGGCCTTCATTGAAGGTAGTAGATAATAAAAAGTTGAATGATTCCGCTGCAATCTCTTTGTAGACAGGATCTCCTGTCTCTGTATAAGCATACAGTACCGCCTCGGGCAAAACGCTGTTGGCATAGGTAAGGTAACTTTCAAACCACTCCCATCCCCGGTCTGATTCCCGCATATAGAGCTGAATCAGCCGGTCGGCGAGTATCCTCACTATAGCTGTTATGGTGAATGAATGATGCTTTTTGTTGTAGTAGTGCAGTCCTTTAATGGCAAAAGCCATAGAACGGGGAGAGTGTAAACCCTCAATACGAGGCAATATTCGCTGCATCATTGTTTCTGCGAACGATACCAATGTTTCCGGCATCACCTGTTCTCTGGATATCAGAAAGCCAAGTGCCCAGACTGCTCTTCCATTAGCATCTTCTAGGCTAGTGCTGTTGTTTTCCGCGGTAAAGCTCTTTTCATAACTTACGTAGTTCAAGAAATCTCCCTCCGGCTGCTGGCAATAAGCCAAAAAATTCAGATAGGTTTGGATGAGAGAGAGGTCCTCTTCATCCCTGGTCTGTTCGTAATGCTGAACCAGAGCCACCAGGGCTTCCGCGTTATTGTCCAGCACATAGCCCGAGGCGGGGTCAGGGTGGTTGATGCGGGCGTTCCGAACAATCCCGAATTCGGTGGTCATTTTTTTAAGATGCTGCAAGTTGACGGGAGGCATGTCATAGTTTAGCCGGCTATCCGGCGCCGCTACCTGAGTAAGCAGGCGGGCATGGGCAATGGCCGCGTTTTCCCAGACCCCGGATGTCGTCTTTTGCAAGGCATTCAGGCTCATCCTTTTTCTCAACGGCTCGTCTGCAAGCAACCGGTTCACCGCCAAACCCAATTGCTCAGAATCTTCAAAATCTATTAAAGCGCCCATCTCATCCGTCAGCACCTCTTCTGCATGAGGGAAACGGGTAGAAATAACCGGACAGCCACAGGCCATGGCATAGACAAAGGTTCCGCTCACAGCCTGTCCGGGATTCTTGGAAGTAAACAGGTAGATATCCGTCAGCTGCAAATATTCCAGCAGTTCAGACCGAGGCAGGTAGCGGTTCACAAATTGCACATGGTCTTGCAGCTTCAGGGCTTCCACTTTCGCCTCGAGCATATTCCGGTATCTCTCGCCTTCATACTCCAGAACCCTGGGATGTGTTTTGCCCAATACAAGAAAGAGCACCTCGGGGTGCTCGCTGACTATGGCCGGCAAGGCATCCAGAGTGGTTTCAATGCTTTTCCACTCGCAGAGCAGCCCGAACGTAGAGAGGACTTTTCTGCCGGTTAAGCCATATTGTTCTTTAAGGGAGCTTTTTTCTTCATGGTGCACCAGGTGGGTTCCATGAGGAATAACGGTCGTTTTTTTCCGGGGTATGCCATACTCGTTTGCCAGCAGCTCCGCGGCGTAGTTGGTCATTACAATTACAGATTCACAGGCCGACACCAGGCTCTGTACATGATGTTTCATAGATGCTTCCGGGTCTGGCAGTACCGTGTGCAAGCTCAGAACAACCGGTTTTGAGAGGCCAAACAGAAGAGACTGAAGCTCTTCTTCATGCTCGAAGAACAAGCCGAATTCATGCTGTAGAACTACAGCGGAGATCCCGGAGTCCCGATTAATAGCTTCTGCCATTTCTTCATATTGCTCAGAAACGGAGGTGTTAAGCGTATAGACCACTTCCTCGGGATAGGTGTATTCGTCTTCCTCCCATTCCAATGCGCAGACCTTATAAGAAAAGGCGCGGCTGAATTTTGTTTTCAATATGGTTACCAGATCCTGTGAAAAAGTGGCTATGCCGCACTCTCTCGGGGGATACGAAGTGATGAACAAGACTCCGGATGAATTGGCTGTGCTACGTTCCATTTTTGCGCGATAGGTTTGTTAATATGATAAGGGCTGTAATATTTACCCTGTCTTTTTGAATCCGCAGCTCTATAGCCTTGTCCGGGCCGCAGCTGCGTTCACAGTCTGTTAATTTTTCCGCCTGTATGAGTAAGAGTGGAGGCCGGGGATCTATTCGGTTAAACCGGGCGATCTGTTTTAAGTTTCACTATTTCAGCTTTAACCCTCTTTAATCAGCTTGTTACTGAATCGTCAGCCTGATTGGCATGGAAGATTCAGAAGATGAGCTGTAACAGTGAGAGGGGTGGAAACCGCATGGCTGCTGGTTGTCAGCCGTCCGGCTTCAGCTGTCAGGTTTTAGGCGGGTCAAGGCCGAAATGTTCCGGCGCTCTTCCGTCTTCCTTTGGCGGTTCGTCTAAAAGTATACCGCTGCTATGAAATGAAACCTCATAAAACAAGTAATCACGGAACAATTAACCGTAAAAGAAGGTGTACAAACACCTCAGGATATTTTGCCGCAGTTGCTGCATAAAAGCAAGGTACGGTTCCATCCCTGAAAAGAGAGAGCCGTAAAGTAAACATAGCCACAGGTAGTACGAATAGTTCGGATCATACATTCATCAGCATGAGACCATGAGTTTTCCTCAGTCATATCTTTCAAAGTTTAACCCGATGTATGAGCACAAATTATGGAGCGGATGGCGTCCGACCCATCTGTTGAGAGCGCCGGCGCCTGGCGATGATCGGCTTCCCGCCTTAACCCAATGCAGCAGATGAACATGATTTTAAGCGCACTATATCGCACACGCAACCCATTGTATAACCATAAATAAGGAGGAAGTATGCCTGCATTTAGAATGAAGCGGCTGGGAACTATCATGGAACCGGAACCGGGTAACCCTATGGAGGTGGAAGGGGTCATGAACCCGGCCGTGATCCGGGGGCATGACGGGGAGTTATATCTGTTCCCGCGACTGGTAGCCGAAGGGAATTTTTCGCGCATCGGCATTGCGCGGGTCATATTTGATGAGGAGGGAGACCCCGTGGATGTAGAGCGGATCGGAGTAGCGCTGGAACCGGAGATGGACTACGAGCTCCGGCCCGACGGCGGAGGCTGTGAAGACGCGCGGATCACCTTTGTGGAACCTCTGAAATACTATATGATGACCTATACGGCGTTTGGGCCGAACGGGCCGCGTATCGCCTTCGCCCGGTCTAAAGACCTGATGAACTGGGAACGCCTGGGCCTGGCTACTTTTACACCCTATAAAGACATCGAGTTTGAAGACGTTTTTAATAAAGATGCGGTCTTTTTCCCTATCGCTATCCCCAATCCAACGGGCCACCCCCAGATAGCTATGCTGCATCGCCCTATCTTTCAGGGAACCCACCCGGAAGAGACGGCACATCTTGCTCACATCCATGAGCGGAAAATAGACCTTCCCCGAGAGAGTATATGGATTTCCTATTGCGCATTGAATACAGATGAAAACGAGGAGGAGCACCTGGGGCGCTTTACTTCTCACTATCGGCTGGCGAGTCCGGTAGAGTATTGGGAAACCCTTAAAATAGGGGGAGGCACTCCTCCCATCCTCACCCGGCACGGATGGTTCTTCATCTACCACGGCGTCAGCGAAACGACGGAGGGAAAGATGTGCTACTCGGCCGGCGCCATCGTCCTGTCCACCGAGAATCCCCATCAAATAAAATATCGTTCGCGAGACCCTGTACTCTCCCCCGAAACGCCGCACGAACGCGTAGGAGTGGTAGACGATGTTGTTTTCCCCACAGGTCTCGACCGAAGAGACGACCTGGGTACCCTGGACCGCATCGATGTGTATTACGGAATGGCCGACCACCGTATTGGCGTGGCGTACCTGGAAATACCCGAGGCGCTGCCTTCAGAAGCCAAAGTGGACGCGCCGGAAGCTCAATCCTAGTACAGGCCACCCGGTGCACAGACCCCTGTGTACGGTGTATTCGGTACACAGGCACCCTGATTTTTCGCTGGTTTTATTACGGGCTGGCAGCGTTATATTGTGCCGGCGCTCTGCTGCGTGCGAAGGGGCGGAAGAGCAGCCTCAGGCCGCGCCCCGGGGCGGAGCGCCGGGACGAGACAGGGATCTTCTATGGGAGTGTCCCTCTCTGAAGGCCGGGCTGTTACGTTCTGTTTGGTCGTATCCGAATGTGCGCTCGCGCCCGTTCGGTCAATCCCCCTACCCCCTTCTCCAAGGGGGAGAGGCGAGAAGCTGCTGGTCGGGCACGATCCATCTCCCCTTAGCAAAGGGGGATTAAGGGGGGTGCCCGGCAAGGAATAGGGAATAGGAGAGCCGTAGCACATAGAACGGAACAGCCCTGCCCTTTGAAGGGGGCCCTGGGAGATGATGGGGAAAGACCGTGCACGCTGTGAGAGATTACCCTTTCTCATAAAAGAATCTGGAATGGCAGGAGGAACTCCGCTTGAATGATGCGCTCTCACATCACATACATTCAGCTTTCTGAAAATTTTCATTTTTTTTGTAACAAATCTCTTCCAGACGCTCTTGTTATTTAGAGGAGGGAGGAAAAGACAGAGAGCCCTTCCATCAACAATACAACCATAATTCAAATCTTATCTAATTATGGCAATTCCGATAAGCAAGATAGAGAAAGGTGAACCCGGAGTAACAGGGGGAGGCGAGAAAAAGTGGTATGCCTACACAAAAGCAACGGGAGAGGCAGATATAGACCAACTCTCCGAGCTGATCGAAATGATCAGTACCGTCAGCGATATCGACATTTCCGGGGTACTCAAAAGTTTCATCAAAGTGGTGCCCCGCGAACTGGCCGCAGGCCGCATCGTGCGGCTGGGCGATCTGGGCTCCCTCCGCATAAGCATCAGCAGCCAGGGACACGAGACCGAAGACGAGGTGAGCGCCGCCAGCGTTACCGACGTCCGCATCATCTTCACACCCGGACCGGCACTCAAGCATATGCTGCATAATCTTGAGTTCGTAATATCTAATAGTAAAGATTAACCAGAGGGGTGCGCGGCTATGACAAAAAGTCACGCACCCGCTTTTTTCTACCTTCCTTAAAGAGCCTCCTTACCTCTTTTCAAAAACGACCGGTGGTTTTGTAGAAAACGACGGGACGTTTTACCCAAAACGTCCGCACGTTTTTGTGAAAACGTACCGTCGTTTTTCGCCTTCCCTAAAATAGCCGTTTAGAGCCCATAGAGGCCGTTTTTCATTACGGCCGCTTTTCTTGGCTATACAGGCGCCAGCACCCTGTCAAAATGACATGCAAGGTGTATAAAACCAATGGAGTGGAGATAAAATGTAACGGGAATCCAGGGCGTGTGGTAACCACAAAATTCGCATGATCTGGCAGGAGGCCACGAAAACACGAACACACGAATTATGTTGTGGTTTTGTGGTTTAGTGGCGATAAATCCGTACTGCTTTTTTACCGGTAGTAACGCTAGCCCATGAGAATGAGGCAGGTTATGGATAAGAAGAAGGCTCAGCCTGCATCATGCTACGTATCACCGGCAACTTACCCTGCGCGTACTCTGATGGCCCCGGCTACGACGCCGGGGATCAACCGGTGAGACGGGTTACCAGCCAGAAGTTAAGCTAAACATCTCCCTGCATGAGTTCAGCGAACAACCGATGCGATTCGAGGCGTTTCTGATGATCGTATATGTAGGAGGCAATCATGACTTCATCAGAGCCGGTCTTCTCCAGGAATTCTTCCAGCTCTTGTTTAATGGTGGCCTTGCTGCCAAAAAAGGAGCAGGCTAGCATCTGCTGTACGGCCATTCTTTCCTGCATGCCCCACACCCTGCTCATATCTTCTACGGGGGGTGGCATCGGCCGCCGGTCTCCGGTTACCACGCCCATGAACATTTGCAGCATAGAAGTTGAGAGAAACTCTGCTTCCTCATCCGTTTCGGCCGCCACAACGTTTACGCAGGGCATAAAGTAAGGCTCTTCCAGGTGTTCAGAAGGGGTGAATCTTTCCTGGTAAATCTGAATAGCCGCCATCAGCTGCTGAGGTGCGAAATGGCTGGCAAATACGTAGGGGAGCCCCAGCGCCGCCGCCAGATGGGCGCTGTCCGTGCTTGATCCCAGGATATAGATAGGCACTTCTGTCCCCTCGCCGGGGATGGCGCGCACCTTGCCGTTTTTGTTATCGGACGAGAGGTAATGCTGCAGCAATTGTACGTTTTCGGGAAACTCTCGTATGGCCTGTATCCGGTCCGGACGGATGGCGAAGGCTGTGGTTTGATCGGTTCCAGGCGCGCGCCCGAGCCCCAGATCGATGCGGCCGGGGTACATGGTAGCCAGGGTGCCGAACTGCTCGGCTATAATCAGCGGTGAGTGGTTGGGCAGCATTATTCCGCCGGAACCCACCCGCAGCGTGTGTGTGGCATCGGCCACGTGGCCTAATAATATGGAAGTGGCAGAGCTGGCTATGTTTTCCATGTTGTGATGCTCAGCCATCCAGAACCGGGTGTAACCCCACTTCTCAACATGTACGGCCAGATCGCGACTGCCGCGAATGGCATCGGCGGCCGTTTGCCCTTCGGTGATCAGGGCCAGATCTAATACGGAATAGGGGATGCGGCTTGTTTCTTTACGACTCATGGATATAGTTACAAGTTCTTTAGAATGTTGAAGTGAATTCGGGATATGAACGTTATATAGATGAATTCTATTTCATGGCGCCATACAAGGGGCTGATATTGAGAGGATGAATATAAGGTATAGCGCGAACGTCTGCCCGCGCCACGTTGAGTACCCGCGCAGAAGCCAAAACCGGATGTAGTCAATCCACGCCCGGCCGGCACGCTGCATACCATATCAAAAGAATGTGAAGTAATGATGAGGAGGGCTAATCGGTTCTCTTTGAGAGACACACACTGGTTACTCCGACATTTCCGCCAGCTTCGCCTGCTCGTCTAGTATCATATGCTTTAACCGGCTGCTCAGCTCCCCGTGTAATCCGCTGGCATGGACCTTGGCGGTATCTCCGCAGATGGTATATATCACCTTTTTATGCCCGTTTGCATAGTAGACAGATATTTGCTTGTGGTCGTGGTTCCAGTCGTATCGATCCGCCCATCCGCCGATGAAAATGACGGAGGCCCACAGAAATAAAACAACATACAAAAATGTGTCTGTTACTCGCATGATCACTCTCCCTTGTCTTGATGTTATGTATAAACGTGCTGTCACGGCTATAGATATGCAGCAGCCAGAAGCAACTTCTCTCATTTGTACGGCCTCGTCTACCTCGCCAAACGTAATATTAAGGGCAGCTCTGCAGACCTGGTACTTTAACTCAACTCTTGCAGTTACTAATTAAGCATTTTTTATAAAGTTCCTGGCGATTACCATTTTTTATCCTGCTGTATATGTGATGCAGAATCAACTCAGAATGTTCCTGTCTACGATGAGTGCTTATGCTGAACACTCCCCTTAATCCTCCTTTTCTAAGCAGGGCGGTTGCGTTCCGGCTTCTTGCTGTGTTCTCCAAGCTTGAAGGATCTTCGGAAGGGCACGGATGAACGCTTCAAAGGGGGAGACGTTCGCGCCCCCGCCTACAGCCGCAGCCTGCCCGTTTTCCGTGCCTTCCGTGGTTATCTGCCGGGCCTTAGTTTTTTTTGGTAGTGATTTCGATAACTCCGTTTCCGCCTTCAAGCCCGTATTGGGCCGAAGCCTCAACCCCTTTTAATACTCTGATATGGTCGATATCAGCCACCGAAACGATGCTGGCGGCCTGAGCATACGCACGACCGATCCGCTGGCCGTCAATAACATACAAGGGTTCTGTATCGGCTGTGAAGGAGCTCGCTCCGCGAATGGTAACTTTTACACCGGATCCCGACCCGTATACGGTAACACCGGGAACACGCCGCAAGTAATCGGATAAAGGGATGGAAGTATTGGTAACCTCTACCACCGACTTGTCACCGCTGCTTGTATCGGCGGTACGCTTTGTCTCTCCGTAGGATGCACAGCCTGTTACCACTGCCAGGAGCACAAACCCACAGAGATATATATTTAAACCTGACATAGACTTATTATATGGATTCCATTTCCTGATGTCGGTATGATTATGAAGAAGTCCGGCAGGATGAAACAGAATGCGTATTACATGTTTAGTTGAATGTGCATATGTGTTGAATCAACAGTTCCATCACCAATATGGTTAACTCTGGCAGAAATTGCCAGTGTCTTCAGGATTAGGGTGTTTAATACAGCATGCTTTTGTCCCCCTTGCGAAATCCGCTGGTTTTCCGGATGCCGGAAGAACCTGTCCCGACAGGCCTGACAAACCTTATTAAGAAACACAAAGAGGCAGGATATCAAGTAGGCCCGTAGCTTATCGGCCGGACCCACCCCTTGTTTCCCGCCCCCGGAGGGGAGACTCCTTTATAAGATAGCAAGCGCTTGCACCATAGTTCATGTTATCCGGCCGGCCCCGCCGCGGCCAGCGGTGACGGGCGGCCTGTCCGTCCTGCGTAAAGTCCCATCCTCCCGATCTGAATTGTACTTTTATCATCCTATGAGCTGCTGGTTTGGCTGAACCGGTAGCGAAAGTTTAGAGAAAATGAGCGGGAAGACCAGCTGAAGTTTCTGACGGAGTAAGAATAGAGTTCATTAATAGTTTCATCATGCCTTCTGGAATTGAATAGATCCCGGACATTTAAAGAGAGGGTAGCCTTTCCGTTGAACAGTTCTTTAGCTATTGCGGAGCTCACGAACGACTGCGCCGCCCGACGGCCCTGGGTGGTCTGGCGCGGGCCGCGGTAGAAGAAGGAAGCCTGGTAATTCCATCCGTCCAGAAACTTCCAGCGGGCTCTGATTCTGCTGAAGAATGCTCCCGCATCGCTTTTGAGTACCTGGTTTCCATACACGCCCTTGGAACTAGACTGAAATAAATTAAGACTCCCCAAAAGCTGTAAGTCTTTAAGAATCCGCTGGTCTGCTGTAAACTCTACGCCCCAGGCATCTTCGGTAGATAAGTTGATGGGAAACCGATAGCTGACTCCATCTTCTCCAATAGTGGTAATACGCTCAAAGACCTCGGTGCGGTGCCGGTAGTACACACTGGTCAGCAGAGAGCCGCTTCCCCAGTAGCGCAGGTAGCCGGCCTCGTAAGAGTTGCCGAATTCGGGTTTAAGGTTCGGGTTGCCCCTGAATATGTTGCGGGAATCCGAGTAGCCGGAGAATGGAAGCAACATGCGCGACCACGGGCGCCGAATCCGGCGACTGTAGCTGAACTGGAAGGAGTTCTGTTCGTCCATCTGATAACTCAGAAATGCGCTGGGAAACAGGTTGAGATACGACTGATCGCTTCCTTCTCCGGTATCTTTAAGCTCGGTCTTGATGATGGTTTGCTCCGCCCGTAATCCCAACTGGTAAGTAAACAGGCCCGCCTTGCCTGAGTAGGTAGAATAGAGCGAATTCACATTCTCGTAGTAGGTGAAATTGTCGTTGAAATTGAGCAGTGGCTGCCAGGTTCCGTTAATTAGCTCTTCTTCCACCAGGAATGTGTTGTCCATCCATTCGATATTGGTCCGGTATCCCGCCTCGAACCGCGCGTTTTCCCCGACGGGCCGCTCATAATCCACATCCAGCCTCAGGTCGCGGTATTTCTCTTTGGTTTCTGTGCGCTGGTCGGGTAAGATTGTACTTCCAAATTCTGTAGACTGCATCAGGGTTGAATGTTCGCGCTCCCTGCCAAAGCTGAGGTTGGCATCTGCGGTGAGCCGGTGGTTTTCGTTTCCCCTGAACCGGTTTTCGTACTGGAGGGAAAAGTCAAAATCCTGCTCCCTGGCTTTCTCCCGGTCATTCCGGGTAAGGCGCTGATCTATTCCATCCGGAATAATCAGCTCGCCGATATTATTATTTATCAACTGTTGGCGTAAAGGTTCGTCAATAGCATAATCGGTATACACGACCTTTTCTTTATCTTCTCCGCCTTCCAGATTTATACGGCTGCTGACGGTAAGCATCTGATCGTCAGGTAGGTACATGTCGGCGCCCAGGCGCAGGCTTCCTTCCACTTCGTAATTCCGGGAATCGCTGATTTGGTTGTAGATATAGGTGGTATCGGGCGAGCCGAACAGTTGGTACACTTCGCCGGAGCGGGGGCGGCTGTCGTATTCAATATCGGTGCTCAGAAACCAGTTGATGTTATTTTTGTGATAGTTCAGGTTGGCTCCTATTTCATGAGACTGTGGATGGCCGGTATTCGCGGAAATGGTTCCGTTGAACCCGAGCTGCGCGTTATCTCTTAATACGATGTTGATGATTCCGGCGGTTCCTTCCGCAGAGTAGCGCGCGGAGGGGTTTGTGATCACTTCCACCCGCTCAATCATACTCGATGGTATGGCGCTTAAGGCATCGGTTCCGCTCCGGATCAGGCTGGAGGGCCGGCCGTTGATCAGAATCTGTACGCCCTGGCTTCCTCTCAGGCTTACGTTGCCTTCATAATCTGTGGTAATGGAGGGAACGTTGTCGAGCACGTCGAGGGCGGATCCGCCCATGCTGACGATGTCCTGTCCTACATTAAAGGTGCGGCTGTCAAAGTCCATCTCCATGGTAGAGCGTTCTGCGCGGACTTCCACTTCCCCAAGTATCTCTGTGCTTTCTGCAAGCGTAATTTCACCCAGGGAGACCGTTTCTCCGGCAGATAAGGTGAGTGTTTGCTCGTGGGTCTGATAGGAAAGAAAGGAGATCTTTATGGTATAACGGCCGGGATGGGTTTTCAGTGAGAAAGATCCGTCCGCCCTGCTGGTTGTGCCACTTATCAGGTTTATAGCGGCAGAGTCGTACAAAGCTACGGTAGCATTGGGAATCGCTTCACCATTCGCATCATAAATGGTTCCTATTAGTGTAGCTTCATCTGAAATGGGTTGTTGGGCTGTGGCGTTAGTAAAAGCAGATATAAGGCTTAATGCAAAGAACAGTAGCAGTTTTATTTTCATTGAACGCAGATGATTTAATTTTTATAAAGTACAGGTGGACAAGAAACCATAACCGGCCTGAAAAAGCCATCATGTCATTCCCGTTTCGGCTGGGCGTAGCGCGGACGTGTGTTCAGAATCGTGCCGATTTAATCCCCGGCCAGATAAAAATACCAAGCGCCGGATCGTGAGCCCTTCGATTGAGGCTCAATAAAGCTTTGAAACACTCTGGAATGTACAGATATACTTTGATTGAATATTGATCTGATTCTGAATGAAATTTGAAGTTTGAAGATAGTTTCTTAAAAACATGTTAACCGAGGTAATAAAATGCATGGCGTGCGCTGCATGCATAAATGGATTTTCAGATGGATGAGGGTAACGCGCTCACTATCATTTTATGATTGTTTTTGTACCACTCTTTTTTAACGGCTAAACGCGCCCCGGGACGCGGCGTTTGACTGCTATGCGGTCCTCCCGTGCGGAGCAGAGCACCGCAGGGGCACGTTCCGCAGCAAAGCGGCGGAACGAGATGAAAATTCAGGTAGTAGGCAACACCGCCTGTTTATCCGGAGCGGAGCCGGACCGGGATAGGATCAGGAAGAAGAGGCTGTTTCTTTTCTGTCGGGGCGGGAAAGCGCGTCCATGTGATGGCCGGGGCGTTCACAGGCATGAGCTCCTATATAATCGCGTTGGGCCTGAATCAGGCTGGTGGGTAGCTGGCGGGATCGAAGCATATCAAAATACCCCAGGGCGGCCGACATCCCCGGAACCGGTATGCCGTGCTCCGCTGAGCGGGATATCAGTTGTCTCCATCCTTCGTGGCTGCCGGCAAAATATTTTCTAAACACCGGTGCCAACATCAAATTGGACAGATTCGGCGCCTCCCTAAACGTTCCGGCAACAGGCTGGAGCAGGGCTGAGCGAATAACAGATCCGCCCTGCCAGATTCGTGCTGCTGCAGACAGAGGTATCTCCCATCCCCACTCCCTGTCTGCTGCTTTTAGCATAGAAAACCCTTCGGCATAGGCAACCAGTGAAGAAGCAAGCAGAGCCTGACGCAGCGATTGCAGAATCGGATGACGACCGCCGAGCCGTTCAGGCGAGACAGACGGCCATGTTGCAGAAGCTTCTTCCCTGAGCACTTTGAAGCCGGTAAGTACCTGTGCATAGACGGCAGCGCTCATCAGGGGTGCGGGCACTCCCAGTTCGAGTGCGGCCAGCGCCGCCTGCCGGCCCCGATCCTGTTGGACGGAGACATCCGGTACAGAGCCCGGCACGGAATTCCCTTTGGCACCTCTATTATTTATGATATCGCAGGTAATATCCAGGAGATAACTGTTTAGCGAGCCTTCATTCCAGGATTGAAAGGTATGGCCGATCTCTCTGTCAGGCATAGAGAGCCCGGTGTGCAGGGTGTGATACGCTTCCGCCAGCAGCTGCATCAGGGCATACTCTATACCGTTATGAACCATCATGGCGAAATGCCCGGCCCCATCTCTTCCCAGCCAGGCGCAACAGGGTTCTCCGGCCGGGTTCTTAGCTGCTATAGTTTCCAGTATGGGTTTCAGGGTGTTCCAGCCGCGCTTGTCGCCACCGGCCATCAGAGAGGGCCCGCTCCGGACGCCTTTCTTATCACCCCATGACACCCCCATGCCCACGAAGTGGTAACCCTTGGATTTCATTTTGTCGACGCGCCGGATGGTATCGGAGTAATGGCTGTTACTCCCGTCTACGAGGATGTCTCCTTTAGAGAGATAGCGCCGCAGTTCCTGCATAACATAATCCACAGTGGGACCGGCTTTCACCATGATGAGAACCTTGCGGGGCTTTTTTATGGACTGGATAAAATATCGGGCTGAATAGGAACCGATAAAATTTTTATTCCGCCCTTCGTTCTCCAGGAACGAGCGGACTGTGCCCTCTTCTTTAGGCGCCATCTGATTATATACAGATACGGTGAAGCCCTTTTCTTCTAAATCAAGTGCCAGGTTGCGCCCCATTGTCCCAAGCCCATAGACGCCGATATCAGATTGTTCCATCAGGTAGATTGATTTCAGGATTCAACAACAAATTCCATATCCAGGGCGTGTGGACAATTAGGTTTAGTATGCGCATTAGAAAGCAATTTCATACCGGTCAATCCGGTGGCTGTCGGGATAAAAAGCGCGCCATATGCTACTTGTCCACACGCCCTGGTATCACGGAAAGACCGAAGATTGCCATACATAACTAATTGGTAATCTGGTTTATAGATACTAAAAAGTTGAGGCAAGGTTCCTGAGTTGGATTTTGGCCGGGACGATATCGTGGAAATATTTAAAAATACAACAATATCTGGCTTTACTTTGATAGCGAGTCAGAGAACCTGATCCGGATTCCTTCCGGTAGCTCTTCAGGAATGTGTTCTCTACTACCGTTGGTATAGTCATTGGCCGTGCCGATAAAATTTTCTCTCTCATCCAGGCAGGGCTTCGGCAGTTTTGCAGGTTCCTTTAGAAGTCCCAGGCCTTCACCAAAAGTCATTATATCCAGACATAGCTCAGAGACATGTAGTCCGGCTTGACCTGATAATTTGAACTCCACGGTGGGTGGTTTTCTATGGGTTATCTTATCTGTGCAGCCACTACATCGGCGCCAAGGCCGATCAGGAATTCCAGTTTGTCGTTAGGCAGGAACTCCTTCATCCGGCCGGTCAGCTCAGCTTTATCCGCCTCACTTAACTGGTCTTTACCTTTTAGCAATTCCTCCACATGGCCAACATAGGTATTTATGTATGCTTTCTGCCAATCCAGCAGTTCAGGGCCACCTGGTTTTCCGTGTCCGGGATAGAGGGTTTTTACACCATTTAATTCAGTTTTCAGCACTGCAATGTTTTGCAGCCATTCCCGGTAATGTCCGTCGGTCATATAGGCATGAACTTTGTTCAGTACCACATCTCCAATAAAAGCATATGACCGGTCTCCGGCTTCCATCATCCAGTAAGAGTCGCTGTGTGATTCTCCCGGCCCGAGCTCCCTTATGGTAAAATCAACACCTTCGATAGAAATGGTTTCACCATCTTCAACCACATGGTTGGGAAAAATACGGTTTCGGGGCCATTCTTTCCCGAACACGGGCCTCCACTGCTCTTCTTTGGCCGCGTCAGATTTGGTGATCTCATCCAGCACGGCCTGTGTGCTGTAAATAGAGATGTCTCCGCTGCCTCCCAGGTTGCCCAGCCCGTTATAATGGTCAGGATGGGGATGTGTGATCAGGATAGCCACAACGGGCTTCCCCAAGCTATCGGCCTGTTCCTTCAGGGCGGTTGATGTACTTACCGTCAGCGTGGCATCTACCAGCACAAGGCTGCTTTCGAGCTCAATAATGTAGGCGTTGGCAAAAATACCATCCGCCCCGGATGCATAGGTGTGAATGGCAATATCATCATTTATTCCATTGGAAGGATCTGGCCTCACACCGGAAGTAAACACAGTATTGCTTATAAAGAGAACGAGTAACAGATTAAATAACTTCATCGTTTTATGAGTATTGGTTAGGGTTGCTTGAGGGCGCATTGTACTATATTTTTACATTTGTTAACATAATAACGGTCTATTACCTTGGCAATAACTGTCAATATTGACAGGTGGAAAAAACTTTAGCAACATGATTATTGACGGAGAAAATGTAGCGTTTAATCTAAATGGTAAGCTATACCATTGTGCGATGGATGTGGCCATGGATTACATCGGAGGTAAGTGGAAAACGGTTGTGTTGTGGTATCTGAAGTTTGAAAAGCTGCGCTTTTCTGAGTTAAAAAGAAAAATTCCGGATATCACTGAAAAGATGCTAAGCCTGCAATTGAAAGCTCTGGAAGAAGATGGGCTGATCAACCGGGATGTGTACGGAGAGAAGCCTCCCATCCGGGTAGAATATTCGCTGACGGAATTTGGCAAAACTACTATTCCCATGCTCAATGCCATCGCTAAATGGGGAAGAGACCTGGGATATGAAGAGGGAGAATTGATAGAGCTGAGTTAGCTAATTACAGAGCAAAGGGGCTACCCAATCAGGATTCTCCTTCCAGGCCGAAGGTTACCTCATCGTCGGTTTCTTTATCGAACGAGTCTATGAAAGCGTTTCTGAAGACATTCCATATGGTAGGGAATACACCTGCTTCTGCATCGTTCAGATTTCCTCCGAGGGGAACTTTGGTAGCAAACTGATCGGTGGGTTGATTTTCAAAAATCTCGGTTACAAGGCCTACTATACTTTCCCAAGCCAGCGCCAGAGGGTTCTCATCGTCTTCGCTGATATCCAAGATTTTCAGATCGGTAATAATGGGTTTCAGGTAGCCTTCGAGCATTCCATCTTTTGCGGCAAACTCGCTGTACAGGAAGAAGGCTCCTCGTTCCGCGTCCACACTGGCGTAGGCTTCCAGAAATTCGTTGAGATCGGGCAGGTTTACCTGCTCAAATTCGAGTGCAAGGTCGAAGTCGGGGACCTTCTTCAATACGTTGGCATCTGCTTTTATATTTAGCTTGCCGTTGCCCACAGATACAGCCTTAAGATCCAGATGGGAGGGAAGCGGCTCTTCCAGGTCTTCGGCGTTGTTAAGGTTTAAAATCTGCATTTGCAGGCTGTCCAGGGAAATGTCCACTTGTGGATCGGAAGCGTAGTCGATATACCGTACGGTGCCGTTGCGGATGGCGAACCGGTTGATTTGAAGGGGCATCAGATCTTTAATGGGTTCCGTCCAGTCGACGTTTTCTCCCGTCTGCCCTCCAAACTCATGAGTGCCCGCCACAAAGTTGATATCCGGAGCCAGAAATTCGATCTCTCCCACAATGGCTCCATCCAACAGGGCCGGCCACTGCACAGACAAATCGATTCGGTCAATGAAAACGAAAGGCACCGGAAGATCGCCTTCCATCTTTTCGATCCTCAGGCTGTCGATAACGTAGGCGCCGCGATAAAGATGGAGGTCTACATCGCTGACAGACCCCGTATAGCCGGGAATGTCCTGCAGGATAGTGTTTACGCGGTTGGTCACCCAATAAGGCAGCGCGATACGCGCGGCGATGAGCATCAACACGATGAGAAGAGGTATCCAGTATCGCTTTTTCATGTAGTTCTCAATTGTGAACAATTATATGACTGCTTTTACCGCCTGTACGTGCGTTCTGTTTCCTCCCTGTTTAGGCCGGCAGCAGTGCAGGGGGGGGGCGGACACGTGGCGTAGGGGCGAACACGTGGGTCCGCCCCTACGCATACTGTTTAATCAGGAATCCCAATTCCTAATCCCCTACTGATCTCTTATAGAAACCGCATGTTCAGAGGGCTCAATCCTCACTCCGTACCGCCTGGCATAGACCTGGGTAAATTCGGCGCCATAAAGCAGTATCAATCCGCTGTAGGTTGTCCACAACATAATTAAAATGATGCTTCCGGCCGCGCCGTATATAGAACCCGGATTGCTGATGCCGAAGTAGAGCCCCAGCAGAAATTTTGCTATCACAAAAAGAAGTGCGGCGACAAAAGCGCCTGCCCAGACATCCTTCCACCGGATATTGACATCGGGCAGGATCTTATAGATAGCCGCAAACAGCAGGGTGATAACGCCCAGCGAAAGAGCCAGATCCATAGCTTTTAAAATGAGATCAAGCACCCCGAAGAAGCTGGTTGTTATCCATTCACTCAGTGCGCTGATAAGAGAAGAGA
>CALJMB010000224.1 GCA_937982515.1 uncultured Balneolaceae bacterium | reverse complement strand
AAGCCAAAGGTACCGGTCCCCTTAGGCCCCCACGCTTCGTTAGCCGCTTCTGCATATGCAAGGTAAATTTCTGTATAGCGAATCCGGGGCACGTAATGTATCTGGGGGTTAGTGCTTGTAGGGTCAAGATTGACATTCTGCCGGAGCAGCTTCTTTAAATAGTATCCGGTACGTGTAGAGGTGGACACCATGGTCAGTGCATCATTGGTATTCCCGTCTGCAGCTGTGAAAATCTGGGTGTTATTAACCCCTGCAGTACCTCCGTTTACCAGTATGTACTCTTCTAACAGTGAAATACGGCCTTCGTATGGGTCGGATGGCTCATAGTTGCTATTTGGGTGCTCTATGGGATATCCATTCTCCATGGGAAATACATCCACCAGGTCTTGTGTGGGGTTTAAACGGCCACTGCCATAAAGCGTGGGAGGAAAATGTTGTTCTTCGAGGTTAGTGCTCCCCCCATCAAGACTCGTTCTCCATATAATCTCGGGCGGATTTGCACCTGAGCCGAGACTATTAATCTGGGAGTCATTATCGTACCAGGTTGCCCCTTCCGGATCCAGGCCGGCTACACCCCCGTTGAGCTCCAAAAGTTCACCGGCATAAGTTGCGGCATCTTCCCACGTAGTGTTGGTGCCGGCACTATAGGCGGGGCTCGCTGCTAACAGAGCCGCTTTTGCTTTTATAGCCATTGCAATGCGCCCGCTCATACGCTGTTTGCCATTGTCTCCGAATACACGGTTATAATCGGTCACGCTGACGGCACTATACTTGCCCGGCAGCTGAGAAACATCACTCACATCACCATAATCGAGAACAAGAAGCTCTCTGGCGCTCTTTACATCATCGTATATCTGCTGCATAACCTCCGCAAACGTATTACGAGGTTTATTGAAGTCCGAATTCATATCCTGCGGTTCCAGCAGTATAGGCATCCCTAAAAGCTCTCCGCTTTGACCACTCCCGGTCCATCCGGCATGGTTTCGCAACAGATAATACAGGAAGTTGGCTCGCATTCCATGCGCCTCTCCTTTCATACGTTTAACAAATAATTCATTAACCTCTGCCTCATCGGCCCAATGCACTGAATCGGCATTTGCAAGAAAGATATTTAGATATTGAATGGCTGCCATGCTACTCTTCCATTGATCCAGCGGATTATTATCTGCCGTCCACTGCCCTGTTGCCATCTGACGCATAGCATTACTGTTATCATTGCTTACGGCATTATCGGTAGCCACATCACTGAATGTCCAGCCATTACCGGGCAACAGAGTATACGCATTGATCAAGATACCCTCGGCATAAACGGGATCATTGTACATGTTTTCGATTCCATTGATATTTTCATTGGCAGGACTCAACACATCACTGCAACCGCCGGCAAGAAGTACTACAGGCAAGACAAACAATTGTAAGATCTTCTTATGCATATTCTTCACTGTCTTATTCTTAGTTAAAAATTCGCTTTAATGCCTACGTTATAAAACCGGGTCTGTGGCGCTGTGCCAATGTTCAACTCCATTATGTCTCGGTTGGGAGATGCAGTCAGTAAATTAGCTCCAGTTACGTATACCTGCAGTCGTCGGATGGATAAGTTCTGAAGCAGGCTTTCGGGAAGGTTATAGGTCACCTGAACCTTTCTCAGATCAAAACGATCGGTACTATACATCCAAAAACTGGAGTTGCGGAAGTTGTTATCGCCCCCCTGGGTTGTAAGACGTGGATAGGTAGCCGTATTCTTGGTTTCTTCAGTCCAGCGATTCCGGACTACTGCAGAGTATTTATCATCGCCGCTTATCCAGTAATAATCTCCATTTTTCATACCATAGGCGCCCAATTGACCGGTTCCCAGGGCAAAAACTGTGAAGTTTTTCCATCTTGCCGTCAGGTTAACCCCAAAACTGAATGGCGCCCCGTTCCAACCGGCTTTTCCAAGAAATACCTGATCTTGGGAATTAATAAGGTTATCCCCGTTCTGGTCCACATATTTAATGTCGCCAGGTTGAACCGTACCGAATTGCTGTGTGGCGCCATGATCACTTATATCTTGCGCACTCATATAAAAGCCCTGGCTTTCGAGTCCCCAAAGGCCATCCAGCGGCTTGCCCTCCCTATTTTGATACGCATATTGATTATTTTCAGCCCGCCTGACGGCCTTGCTGTCAAAATAGGTTCCGGCTATACCAAGCGACCAGTCTACACCTGCAACATTCTTATGCAGATTCATACTGAGATCGATCCCCCTGCGCTCATCAATGTTATAATTGACATAGGGAATAAACGAGTTATCAGGCCACCAGGTGAAAAAATAACTGGGAAACAGGGCATCGGCCTGTATTACTCCCCCATCCATTCTGTTCAAAAAGACTGATCCGTTTACAGTAACTAAATGATCAAAGAATGAGGCTTCTATACCGGCATTCACCTCTTTTCGCTTTACATACGTGAGGTCGGGATTGGCCCCCCTGCGGGATTCCGTACCCTGTCGCAGTAACCCATCCCGCCAATTGTAAAAGGCACCGGTAGGGACGTAATT
>CALJMB010000223.1 GCA_937982515.1 uncultured Balneolaceae bacterium | reverse complement strand
ACCCACAACATTATCAGGTGTAGTATCGGGGGCAACTTCTTCGATGGCAGGTAACTGCTCGGGCTGAACGCCGGCGTCGGTGACAGAGGCGCATCCACTTGCAACGGCTACGATGAGGGTAAGGGCGAAGAGTTTGGTTGTGAGAGATTTCATAATGTTTCCTTAGTTTAGTTATGGTTATTTATAGATATTCCCCGGCCTTAAAGGCCAACACTGAATTATTTTCGGATATCACTATTTTATTACAAGAGATTCGTACCAGCTGTTTGTTACAAAATAATTTCCAGCCTGTCCTTATTAACTGTATAAAATTAAATTGTAACAGGATCTGTAATAACTTCCTGTAACCAGCGAGATACTATCTGCTTCTATTAACAAGAGATATTTCTGGGGATTTGTTACAAAATTTCTTGTAAATTCAGTATTTATAAGAATCTACATGTTTGAGTTTTTAAAGACAAATAGGAATGGGAGACAGGTTTATAAAGAAATTTCAGGTGTTTTCTTTGTATGCTATATAGAGTC
Organism: uncultured Balneolaceae bacterium; assembly: GCA_937982515.1. Lineage (GTDB taxonomy): Bacteria > Bacteroidota > Rhodothermia > Balneolales > Balneolaceae > CALJMB01. The sequence continues at coordinate 53,887 of CALJMB010000223.1, read as the reverse complement.
TTATATATTTGCCCATACATTTTTACATAAAGAAGTATGAAGAGATTTACAGACTAAACCCACATCTGCAACTTTTACGAAGGCTAAGCTTTTACCATTGGATACACCCAGACTTGATTATTCGGAATTAGTATTTGCACTGCAGGAAAATAAGGAAGGAAGGGCCGCCGAGCTTCTGGAAGAACTGCTGCCACGCCTCAAGGATTATCTGAAAGTGACGATGAATGCAACAGACAGGGATGCAGAGGAATGCATTCATCAGACGTTTTTTAAAGTTTATGAGCAGATCATGCAAGACAATATCCGGAAAGAGAAATACATTTTCAGCTATCTGGTTCGTACCTGCAAGCATGAGTATATCCGTTACATGAGACGTCAACATCGGTTTAGCGCACCGATCGAGGATGCCTCGGATTATCTGGTGGAGCCTGCAGACCAGGTATCCAGCCTGTTGGATGAAGAGCGGCAGCAGATTCTGGAGGAATGCCTGGCAGAACTGGATAAAAAGTCGCGCGCATTCATCGAATATTTTTTCAGCAATCCCGACGCAACGACAAAAGCCGCCAGTAAACATCTGAAGCTTTCAGGAGCAAATGTCAGGACCAGAAAATCACGGATCATCGACCGATTGCACTACTGTTTCAAGCGTAAGTGGGAAAAGTAGACAGAAGTCAGAGGGTAAACAGGCCGGGAAGCTGACACATTTTCATTTCGCTGCCCCGTCCCTGTTTAACAGTAGAGGAAAAACCAAGGCGTTCTGATTTGATCACATCGTCTGTCGATGTGTTATTTTTTTTTCTTGCTATTCACTATTTAACTGATAAATTACAACCTGCAAATTTTGCGATGAGATAGGAACGCTTTATAAAAGTTGCACCGGTTTGTGTTGTGCAGCAATACTTTAGGCAAATATAACATACGGGTTGATGGGCAAAGAAGACAAAATGAAGAAGTACTGGCGTGCCAATCTGAAGTACGTGGGTATTCTTATGGGGATCTGGTTTCTGGTATCCTACGGATTTGGAATATTATGGGTGGAACAGTTAAATGAGATACGCTTAGGCGGTTTTAAAATAGGTTTCTGGTTTGCCCAACAAGGATCTATCTATGCGTTTGTTATTCTTATCTTTATCTATATCTGGCTTATGAACCGGCTGGATATAGAGTATGGCGTTTACGAAGATTAATATTAACCGCTACACGAGAGACTGATGGATATCCAACTTTGGACCTACATTTTAGTGGGGCTTTCTTTTGTCATATACATAGGTATTGCAATCTGGTCGAGAGCTGCATCCACGGGTGATTTTTATATAGCCGGGGGACGGGTTCATCCCATTGCCAATGGTATGGCTACAGCGGCAGACTGGATGTCTGCCGCTTCGTTCATATCCATGGCTGGTTTGATTGCATTTATGGGGTACGACGGGGCGGTCTACCTCATGGGATGGACCGGAGGTTACGTGCTTCTGGCACTTTTACTGGCACCTTATCTTCGTAAGTTTGGGAAATTTACCGTACCCGATTTTATCGGAGACCGGTATTATTCAGATGTGGCGCGGACGGTTGCCGTTATCTGTGCTATTATTGTTTCATGCACGTATGTGGCAGGACAAATGAGAGGTGTAGGAGTGGTATTTGCCAGGTTCCTGGAGGTTTCGGTCGATGCCGGGGTTTATATCGGAATGGGCATTGTATTCTTTTATGCTGTACTGGGAGGAATGAAGGGCATCACCTACACCCAGGTGGCCCAGTATTGCATCCTTATTTTTGCATATATGGTTCCCGCTCTTTTCATTTCTTTCCAGCTGACCGGCAGTTTTATCCCACAGATCGGATTTGGCAGTACACTGGCGGATGGTTCCGGCACCTATCTATTGGAAAAATTGAATCAGCTAAATACAGAATTGGGTTTTGCTGAATATACCGCCGGAACCAAGTCGATGATCGATGTATTTGCCATCACACTGGCGCTGATGATTGGAACGGCGGGCCTCCCCCATGTGATCGTGAGATTTTTTACCGTTCCCAAGGTTCGTGATGCGAGAAAATCGGTGGGTTATGCTCTTTTGTTTATTGCTATACTTTACACAACGGCGCCGGCCATCGCTTCGTTTGCCCGGGTAAATATGATTGAAACGGTCTCTGACCGTGAATACAGCGAGGTGCCTGCCTGGTTTACCAACTGGGAAAAAACCGGATTAATTACATACAATGAAAAAAACCTGGATGGTAAAATACAATATGTTGCCGATGAAGATGCCAATGAACTGATCATAGATCATGATATTATGGTTCTGGCCAATCCGGAAATCGCCAATCTTCCCAACTGGGTTATAGGTTTGGTTGTAGCAGGGGGGCTGGCAGCCGCCTTGTCTACGGCAGCCGGACTGTTACTGGTAATTTCAACAAGCATATCGCGCGATCTTATTAAGAAACAGATCAACCCGGATATTTCAGAGAAAGCAGAGTTGGCATGGGCAAGGGTTGCGGCGGGGGGAGCTGTGCTGGTTGCAGGTTATTTTGGCATAAATCCGCCTGGTTTTGTGGCGGCAACAGTGGCCCTTGCTTTCGGTTTAGCTGCCGCTTCATTCTTCCCGGCTATTATTCTGGGTATTTTTGATAAGAGGATGAACAGAGAAGGTGCCATCTCGGGAATGGTAGCAGGCATAATGCTGATGCTCTTTTACATGATCAAGTATAAGCTGGGAGGATTCGGAGGAGGAGGCCCCGAAGGATGGTGGTTTGGTATTTCTCCTGAAGGATTTGGAGCAGTGGCCGCGGCCGTTAATATGATTGTTGCAATTATTATTTCAAGACTGACTTCCGAGCCGCCGGAAGAGATCGGTTTAATGATTGAAAATATCCGTTATCCGGGAGGAACGAAGGGTTAGACATGTTATCAGCGATAATACCACAGGCTGGTGCTCTCAACTCCATGTGTAAGTCTGGTACATAATCTCTCCGGGAAATGGCACAGATTACAGCCGCTAAATAAAAGTATAATCCATTACAGGATTGGAAATTTTACAGAACTTCTGTTATTTATATTTAACTAAGGCGTATGGACAATTGGCCTGGAGGAGCGAATCAATCCAAAGGCGCCACTCACGTTAATTTCCCACACGCCCTGAAGTAAAAACCAGTAATCGCGACAAAAAGGATCCAAAGATGTGGCTTAATATCAACTCACTCGAAGAGTATAAAGCGGTATATCAGGAAAGTATCAATGATCCTGAGGCATTCTGGGAGCATGAAGCCGGTACATTTTACTGGCGGAAACACTGGAACAAAGCTCATAGCGGCAGCTTTGTAAACGGCGATGTGAAATGGTTTGAAGGGGGTAAGCTGAACATCACCGAAAACTGTCTGGACCGGCACCTGAACACAATGGGTAATAAACCCGCTTTTATTTTTGAGCCCAATCACCCTGATTCCTTTCGCCGGACGATTACCTATCGGCAGCTTCATGAAGATGTTTGCCGGTTCGCCAACGTACTGGAGTCACGGGGCATCCAAAAAGGCGATCGTGTAGCCATATACATGGCTATGACACCTGAACTGGCCATTGCTGCCCTGGCATGCGCCCGTGTTGGTGCCATACACTCCATTGTATTTGCGGGGTTCTCCGCCCAATCATTGGCAGGCCGTATTCAGGATTGTGAGGCCAAAATGTTAATCACAAATGACGGACTGCGCCGGGGTGATAAGCACGTGCCACTAAAAGATATTTCTGATGAAGCACTCAAAAGCTGCCCCTCTGTAGAGAAAGTAATTGTTTGTCAGCGAACAAACCGTGAAATTAATTGGGTAGAAGGTAGGGATGAATGGTGGCATATGCTCATCCGCAATGCGTCAAAGAAACATACGGCGGCCGAGATGGATGCCGAAGATCCATTATTTATTCTCTACACATCCGGTTCAACGGGTAAACCAAAGGGGCAGGTGCACACCTGCGGCGGCTATATGGTCTTTACCAGCTATACGCTGCGTAACGTATTTCAGGTAGAAGAGAACGATGTTTACTGGTGTACCGCCGATGCCGGATGGATTACCGGCCACTCATATGTAATTTACGGGCCACTGCTCAACGGAAATACGAGCATTATTTTTGAGGGAGTACCTACCTATCCGGATGCGGGTCGTTTTTGGGAGGTGTGCGAAAAATACAATGTAACACACTTTTATACAGCACCGACGGCAATTCGTGCCCTGATGAAAGAAGACCTGGAATACACGAAAAAATATGATTTAAGCAGTCTTAAAGTGCTTGGAAGTGTTGGAGAACCCATTAATGAAGAGGCATGGCACTGGTACGACAAAGAGATCGGGAACGGAAACTGTCCGATTGTGGATACCTGGTGGCAGACTGAAACGGCCGGCATCTTGATTTCACCGCTTGCCGGTATTACCCCTACCAAGCCAGGGTATGCTACGCTGCCGCTGCCGGGAATACAGCCTGCTATTTTAGATAATGAAGGGAATGAAATCGAAGATAAGGAGGCAGAGGGCAACCTTGCTATTAAGTATCCATGGCCGGGGGTAACGCGTGGTATTTGGGGAGACCATGAACGCTACATGGAGACCTATTTCAACAAGCACAAAGGATATTATCTCACCGGCGATGGCAGCCGGCGCGATAAAGATGGATATTATCGTATCACCGGACGGGTGGATGACGTACTGAATGTTTCCGGCCATCGCCTGGGAACTGCCGAAATTGAAAATGCCATAGACGAGCATCCGCTGGTTATTGAATCTGCCGTGGTTGGGTATCCACACGATATAAAAGGGGAAGGTATCTTTGCCTTCGCCATTTGCGAAAATGGTATAGATGACCTGGCCGCATTCAAGAAAGAGGTAAACGATCTGGTGTCCAAATTTATCAGCCCTATAGCCAAGCCGGATAAAATACAGGTGGTGCAGGGGCTTCCCAAGACGCGGTCTGGCAAGATCATGCGCCGCATACTCCGCAAAGTTGCAGCCGGCGACACAGATGATCTCGGAGATATTTCAACTCTGCTGGATCCGGGTGTGATAGAGGAGATTAAAAAAGGAAAAGCATATTAATAGCGGGGGTGTTGACATTTCCAGGTTGAATGTCAACGCGTCCTGACCAAAACCGGGCCCGCTTCCTGGTTTTAATACATCTCTTGCACCTCAACCAAAACCAATAAAGTACTCTATCGCCAGCAGGACAAGGCTAATCAGTACCATCACCAGCCTGAAGCGGGTCTTCATAAACAGAGGGCTAAAAAACAGCCCAAAGGTCACAGGCTTTTCACACAACCAATTATAATAATGGTGTCTGTGTGCACTACCCAGTGCCGTTGTAACATTACCGTGTAGGATGGTGGTCATAAATGGGATCGAAAAAATTATGGATCCGAGGTAAGCTACTGTTTCTTTTACACTAAGAAACCCACAGATATACAAGTACGGCCAGGCAAAGAGAATAATAAGCGGCAGGCTCATTGCCCAGTTAAGAAAAGAAATACGTTTGAAATTTTTTTCGCTAAGCTCCGAATTAGTCATTGTAATTAGGCTGCGGTATGTTGTTGGTTGTCTGTTGCTGATAGCGTGTCCATGCTCAACGGCCACATAAAAGGAAACACGGGAGCTACGAATGAGATCGGTCTTCGCTGATCATGATATCCGACGTCACATTTTATCTGTGCTCATCGGCCCTGGCTGTGGCCTTTGCGTTCTGTGGGAGTGACAGGATGTAGCTGACTAACACTGGTAGTCCCGTTTTATGCCTGACTTTGCTTCCCAAACCCGGCAGACACTGGCTAAATCTGGCTTGCAATCAACATTTCAATGTCGCGGTATGGCATGTTAAACAGCCTGGAGAGAGATCTTTTAGTTAAATTGTTTTTATAAACATACGTTCCGTTTCTAAGAGCGATGTTAGACCAAAGGCACTCCTTAATTCCCCCTGCATCGCCGATGGCCAGCAGGTACGGGACGATAACGTTATTTAGAGCATAAGTGGCCGTGCGTGCTACATTAGAGGGTATATTTGGCACACAATAGTGGATAACGCCATGCTTCACAAATGTAGGCTTAGAATGGCTGGTGGCATGGCTGGTAGCAACACATCCACCCTGATCTATAACGGTGTCTACAATAATACTTCCTGGTTTCATACTGGCCACCATAGATTCCGTAACCCAGATAGGGGCGCGTTCCCCTTCAAACAAAGCGGCACCAATTACTACGTCAGCGTACTGGAGAGCTGACGACAGATACTGATAATTGGCAGTAGCCGTGATGATTCTTCGATCTAATGAATTTTCCAGGCGGCGAAGCTGGGTAAGGTCATTATCCATTACAAACACTTGTGCGCCATAGCCCAAAGCAGTCCGGGCAGCGTATTCAGCTGTGATGCCCGCCCCAAGTATAACGACAGTTGCAGGAGGAATGCCTGATATACCCCCCAGCATAATTCCCTGCCCTCCCCCGCTTTTCTCCAGATAGTGGGCGGCAATCTGAACAGCCATCGAACCTGTTATCTCATGCATCATTCGTACTATTGGGAATTCTTTGTCTTCTCCCTGGATAAACTCATAGCCGATAGCAGTGATGCCTTTTTTAATGAGCAGATGCAGGTACTCTTCGCCTGTGTTGCCCAGGTGCAGAGCTGAAAGCAACGTCTGCCTGGGTTGAAGCAGTTCATATTCATCCTGACGGGGAGGTGCAACTTTTACAATTAATTCCGATTTTTTATACAGTTCTTCGGCGCTTAAGGCAATTTCCGCTCCTGCATCTGCATATTCCTGATCCGAAAACCGGGCTTCTTCCCCAGCCTGATTTTCAATAATAATATGATGGCCATTGGCTTTTAAGATAGAAATTCCACCGGGAGTTAAAGAAATACGCCGTTCATCATTGGAGACTTCCCTGGGGAGCCCTATTTTAAGGGATACTTTGGATTGCGACTTCATAAGGTGTTTTTCTAAAGTCTTAATCCCAATTTGTTCGGTTTCGAGTGAAGAGATGTCCATGGCAAATTTGAGGCATCCATTAGGTGACGTTTAACCTAAGTTAATTCAATCGGAAGGTCTAAGCAAAACATTGGGTTAGAAATGAGAGGCCGGATGGAGATGATTTTATGATTAGTTTTATGGGAACAGGTCGGCCGGACTCGGGCTGGTTCATTTTTGTACGGATTCTATCTCAATATACCGGCTCACATTATTATCCCGTTCCGAAGGCTTTCGGGGCGGGGATGAGGCGTGGCTCTGAGCCGGAAGGGTTTCAGCCTGTTATCGTACGCTGAAAGGACGGGAGCTCTCTTGATTTGAAAATTTACATACTAACCCCGGTTTAAAAAAGCCGGGCACTTATATCGACATTTAAAATGGAATTCGTATCCATTGTGTGCTTGTCCACCATTAGAAATTTAAAAGCAATATGTCCATACGTCCTAAAAAAAGCTTAGGTCAACATTTTTTAGCCGATCAAAACATTATAGAAAAAATTGTTTCTTCTGTTCATGCCGCAGAAGAAAGCCGCATTATTGAAATCGGAGCAGGCACGGGTGCGTTGACCGGGGCCTTATTGGAACGGTTCAAAGATGTTCAGGCTGTAGAGATCGATCGGCGCGCTGTAGAGGCTTTACGACAACGATATCCGGATCTTACCATACATCATCAAAATGTATTGGATATAAACTGGCAGGAACTATCTAAAGGAAGATCTCTGACCCATGTGGTTGGCAACCTGCCTTATTATATTACCAGTCAGATTTTGTTTGCATTACTAGAGGCACGGGAAGTCCTGGCGGATGCCATACTAATGATGCAAAAAGAGGTGGCTGTACGTTTAACAGCGGAGACCCGAACCAAGGAATATGGAATTCTGAGTGTGCAAACCCAGTTAATGAGCAGGCCGGAGATACTGTTTCCTGTATCCAGACATTGCTTCAACCCTCCCCCTAAAGTTGAAAGCGCTGTTGTATATCTGCAGTTCGACAAGAGAAAACTAAGCTGCAGTGACGCTCATCTGAAAACAGTAGTGCGCATGGCATTTAACCAGCGACGCAAAAAATTGAGGAACGCCCTGAAGCCCCTTTTAGGCAAAGATCTGCCGGCAGGTTTTGATTTTGACAAGCGAGCTGAAGCCTGGCCTCCTTCAACATATGAAAAGTTGACAGCACATTTGGAACAAGGTGGCATTTTGACCTGAAATTTCGACTTCTATCATTCCAAAATGACTTGCTCAGGTAAAAAGAGTCCCGAAAATTCTACTTAACCCCATTATATAACGTTATTATGTCTGTTACTACCATTTTGGTATGGAACTTGCTTCCTTAACAATCTGTCAGGCAGAAGTTTGTGAGCTTCTGGGGAGCTGAAAAAAAATTAAGTCTGAATTCAATAAATGAATTTCGACTCAAATCAATAATGAAACTTAAAATTTAACTATTAACCTAAACTTAGGGAGTCATACATATGGCTAAAACTAAAATAAAACCATTGAGCGATCGCGTTTTGGTTCAGCCGGAAGCTGCTGAAGAAAAAACCAGCTCCGGTATAATCATTCCTGATACAGCAAAAGAAAAACCACAAAAAGGGAAAGTGGTAGCTGCAGGGCCAGGCAAAGTTGAAAACGGAACCAAGATCGATATGTCGGTAAAGGAAGGGGATACCGTACTCTATGGTAAGTACTCCGGTACCGAAATCACGCTTGACGGGGAGGAATACCTGATTATGCGTGAAGCCGACATATTGGGAATCATTTCTTAAGCATGACCTTTCATTACATAACGAATTCAATTATAAACTAAATAAAAATTACAGGAGAACTATGTCAGCAAAACTAGTTCATTACGATATCGAAGCGCGCGATGCTCTTAAGCGTGGCGTTGACAAGCTCGCAAATGCTGTCAAAGTTACGTTAGGTCCGCGGGGACGTAATGTAGTCATTGAAAAGTCATTTGGCGCACCAACGGTAACCAAAGACGGTGTTACCGTTGCCAAGGAGATCGAGCTTTCTAAAAAAGTAGAAAATATGGGAGCTCAGATGTTAAAAGAGGTGGCTTCCAGAACCAGTGATAACGCCGGTGATGGTACCACAACGGCTACCGTACTGGCCCAGTCTATTATTCAAACGGGCTTGAAAAACGTTACTGCCGGAGCCAACCCAATGGATCTGAAGCGGGGCATCGACAAAGCTGTATCAGCCATAGTCGAAGAGCTCAAAAGTATGAGCAAGCCTGTCAGCGACAGCCTGGAAAGCATTAAGCAAGTTGGTACCATATCTGCCAACGGAGATGAAGAGATAGGCGGAAAGATTGCCGAAGCTTTCGAAAAAGTTGGTAAAGATGGCGTAATCACCGTTGAGGAAGCTAAAGGTACAGAAACGTACCTCGATACCGTAGAAGGTATGCAGTTCGACCGGGGCTACCTGTCGCCTTATTTCGTGACCAACTCCGAGAGTATGACTGCGGAAATGGAAGAGCCCTACATCCTTATCTTCGATAAGAAGATCTCCAACATGAAGGATCTGCTTCCTATTCTGGAAAAAGTCATTCAAACCGGAAAGCCATTGCTTATCATCGCTGAAGATGTGGAAGGCGAAGCCCTGGCAACACTGGTTGTCAACAAGCTGCGCGGTTCTCTGAAAATTGCCGCTGTCAAAGCCCCCGGATTCGGTGACCGGCGAAAAGCTATGCTGGAAGACATCGCTATACTGACCGGCGGTACGGTAATATCTGAAGAGCGTGGATTTAAGCTGGAAAACGCAACACTGGATTACCTGGGAACCGCTGACCGTGTCAACATCGATAAGGATACCACGACCATCGTTGGCGGCAAAGGTGCCGAAGACGATATCAAGGCCCGGGTCAATCAGCTGAAGAGCCAGATCGAGACCACAACTTCAGACTACGACCGTGAGAAGCTGCAGGAACGCCTGGCTAAGCTGAGCGGTGGTGTGGCAGTACTGTACATAGGCGCTGCTTCTGAAGTAGAAATGAAAGAGAAGAAAGCCCGTGTTGAAGATGCCTTGCATGCAACCCGTGCAGCTGTAGAAGAAGGTATCGTAGCCGGTGGTGGCGTGGCTCTGCTTCGCGCTCAGAAAGCCATCGATGGACTGAAGGGCGATAATCAGGATCAGGAAGTTGGCTTTGATATCATTCGTCGCGCGCTTGAAGAGCCGCTTCGAACCATCGCCAGCAATGCCGGTTCGGAAGGATCGATTGTTGTACAGAAGGTATTAGAGGGTAAAGATTCCTTCGGTTACAACGCCCGTACAGAGAAGTACGAAGACCTGATCAAGGCCGGCGTGATTGATCCCACCAAAGTAACCCGAACCGCTCTTGAGAATGCGGCCTCTGTTGCCGGTCTCATGCTTACTACTGAAGCCGTTGTCTCAGAAAAGCCTTCTAAAGATGGCAATGACGACGATGCAATGGCCGGTGGCATGGGTGGCGGAATGCCCGGCGGAATGGGTGGAATGGGCGGCATGATGTAATCATCCGTTGATTCCCCGATTGTCGGAAGACGATTAACTCGATATAAAGCCTCACTCTCCAACAGGAGGGTGAGGCTTTTTTTATTGCCATCTGTATGGTACAGGCTACATTGTATCATATCCGGTTACACACTTGCCCCGAACTCCGCAGGCGTTTAGCGATTGAGAGGTATGAGAGCGCTTTAAAGCTGGAATACAGGATGGCAGCCGATTCCGATCGGCCTGATACTGAGCGGTAAAATCCGTATCCCATACAGGAACGCATACCGATTATGCTCCATGAGGCCTGAATACGAAAGTCTGTATATATATTGATATCACGACTGTATCTTTTGTAATCTATGATATTATATATGTTTATTTTGTTCTGACTGCCATTCTGTCTGTGCCCGGTATTTCTCATCGTTATCTTTGTGTCCCCGCCATACCCTTCTCGTATTATCACCTGCACAATTGCAAACCAAGCCCGTATCAGTTCCGTATCAACTCCGCTTATATACGGTGTTGATACGGAGTTCATACGGAGACTATACGGAGTTGATACGCAGTTCTGCCAAAGCTGGTATGAGGAAAATTGGGCTCCGATACAGCGGGGCCTGGACAGGGCAAGCCACATTTGGGGAACATAATAGGGTATAATGTTTATTATTTATATTGTTATACTCTAAATTAGTATAGATTTTCATGATTTTTGGTCTCCCCGATCAGGGAAGCCGGGCTGTTACGTTCTTCTGAGGTATAGCGCGAACGCCCGTTCGTGCTTCTGCCCGAAGGGGCACGAGCAGCCTGGCAAGTCCACTGAAGGGGACTTTGGGCCACGTGCCGGCTCACCGCTGCAAGCTCATTCGGATGCAGCCCGTCCGCCGGAGGCGGATAACCCCCGGTAGCCCCGGATGCAATCCGGGGGTTCGGGGGTACGCCCACCGCCAACCCCGCCAGGGGTTGAACCGGGCGGCCGCCGGTTCAACTCCTTTGGAGTTGTGGGTGTGCTTGCCACCTTGTTCCCCGGATTGCATCCGGGGCTATTGGGGGTTCAACTCCTTCGGAGTTGTGGATATCCTTTCCACTTGTTCTCCGGATTGCATCCGGGGCTATTGGCAGGGCTGCCCGGTTCTTTAATTCTAACGCTCTTTAGTGGGGCCTCCCGGGGAGAGGGCAGGGCTGTTACGTTCTTTGAGCTAAAACCTCCCAACCCTGTCATCCCGGGGAGTGGGTTGGGCGACGAGGGATCTCACATGCCATAAAAGCAGCTTCTCAGTACTTATAGCCGAGCCTGGACAACGTTTGAGATCCCTCACTCCCAAACCCAGGGGGTTCGGGATGACATACATAGGAGTTGATTAAAGAACGGAACAGCCCGGCCTCCACATTCCGGCCGGGCGTGTGCCCTTTCCCGGTACTTCCTCACTGCTGCAGGGATCCCTCGACGGAGCCCGGGATGAGAGGTTTTGTCAGAGAGGATAGAGCGGGTACCTTTTCCGGTATATCTTCACCGGCTGTGGAGATCCTTCGGCGGGGCCGGCATGGCAGGTGTTATGGTAAAGGGTGGTGTTGCGCTATAGGTAGCTATCCTGGGCAATTCCCTCCGGATTGTTTCACCCCGCCGCAAAACGTATAAATAATATTCGATAATTACCTTATGTTGCGGGTGGGTCCAGGGCATGTGAGCAAGGAACGTGTGCATGCAGGTTTGAGGGTGAGTGATTCACAGAGTGCATGGGCCGAACGTAGTGATGCCCCACAACCTGTCTGACTCTGCTGGCAGATCAACCCCAAATGCACTACACGCTAATTGCCTGCAGGCCCCAGGTACTGAACGGCTTTCATGCTTTAACTGAAATAAAATAGATTATGAATATATTACTGGCAGGCGGAACCGGGTTTATCGGCAGTGAACTCCGAACCAGGCTTCTTCAGCAGGGACATATGCTAACGGTAATAACCCGTTCGCCGAATAAGTATGAGAATGAGACGGCAGCGAACCAGCAATTTATAAGCTGGGATTCTCATCTGCCTGCTCATATGGAGCAGGCAGACGTGGTAATCAATCTGGCAGGTGAGAGTATTTTTGGGCAGAGATGGACGGAGGATATAAAAAGGCGCATCTACTCCAGCCGTATAGATAGTACACATACACTTGTTGAAGCTATTGAAAAAGCCGGAGGCCATCGCCCGGGACTGTTGATTTCGGCCTCTGCCGTAGGATATTACGGAGACAGAGGGAATACTTTACTGGATGAAAACGAACCCCCGGGAGATGATTTCCTCAGCAAGGTTTGTATCGACTGGGAAAAAAAGGCTTTGGAAGCAAAAAAAATGGGAGTAAGGGTGGCCATACCCAGGCTGGGAATCGTCTTGGGAACAGAAGGTGGCGCTCTTCAGCAGATGCTCCCTCCCTTTAAACTATTTGCCGGCGGGCCGGTTGGCAGCGGCAAACAGTTTTTTCCATGGATACACATGCATGATTTATGCCGTGGCCTTCTTTATCCCATAGAGCGGGAGATGTTCGATGGGGTTTACAACTTGTGTTCGCCGGATTCTGTTACTATGCGTGAGTTTGCCGATACGTTGGGAGAGGTGCTTGGCCGGCCGTCTTTTTTCAGGGTTCCCGAGTTTGCCCTGAACCTCGTACTTGGTGAAGCAGCCGGCCCCATCGTGAATAGCCTGAACGTACAGCCTGAGAAACTGCAACAGTCAGGATTTGAGTTTGAGTTTGAAAACCTGCATGAGGCGCTGAGCGAAATTTTATAACAGAGTATGGGAAACAGAAAACAGAGGTAAAGTTTGGCAGGTACTTAAAGCCACCACACCTTCCCTGGTTGCTGGTCCCTCAATTATTCCCCATAAATTGTCCAGCAGCGCACGCCTTCGCTGGTTTGGGCTATAAGCTCCTTATATCCGTTTCCATCAATATCCTCAATAATAAAATGATCAATTCCTGAGGTAGGTATAGAATAGATGCGCTCCCCATTATCTGTTCTCCAGGCATACAACCGGCCGTAGTCTGCCAGGGCAACTATATCATTCTGATTATCTCCGTTTATATCGGTAATTAAAGGTAAGGAATTGGCAGCGCTTGGCTGACCCATATTCTGGTTAAACAATAACCGTCCATCCTCACTAAGCAGAAAAACAGAACCATTGTCACTCATGGTCAGAATTGACGATCCGCTATAGGAGCTTGCTTCGGTTCGTATGGTTCCATTGTATATGGAAGGCGAGCCTGCCAGAGGGCTGTTAGAAACATATACGGCACCAACACCTGATGAATCGGGAGTGTTGCTATAGACATTGAGTGAATCTGTAAAGGTGATATTATTACCTATCGAATAGAGATAGCCGTTTGCAGCACCTCCCAGGATGTTGTCTTTGAAAATAATCGGAGAGCCCGTCAGGGTGGCATCAACAAACTTTGGAAAGCCCGGTTTGGGTATACCGTCCGGTTGCCAGGCATGGACCGTGTTTTCGGAAAAAGCCAGTACCGAAAGATTTCCCTGAAAATGATCAATCAAAGGTTGTGTCTGTATAACTGCGTTAGTTGTCAGCGGCCATCCTTTTAAGTTGTCGCCGCGGCCGTCAAGGGCGTGCAGTTTGCGGGCTGATGTTGCCACTATGGCTTCCGGTAAACCATTTCTGTCTATATCGCTTACAGTCAATGGCGTGGTAATATTTTCGTCAAGTACAAAAGGGAATCGCGGGAGAGGTTCTCCGGTATCATTCCAACCGTATATTTTGTTGCCGGCAGCAATTAAAATTACATTTTGGCCGGTCCCGTACCAGTCGTATACAACGGGAGAGCCTACAGGGGTGTCGTCGCCTGTAGATACTTGCATTACAACGGTTCCGTCGGCCGCCAGGGCGTAGATACCGCCTGATTTTGTAGCGAAGATGATTTCATTACGGGCGCTGCCGCCTATGTCTGCCAGTACAGGCTTTCCTGAAAGCTCAGCCCCGCCTGTAGAAAACAGCCATTGTTCTCTGTAAGGGGCGCTGGTTTCTCTGGATGTATGTGTTGTCAGCTTAAAGGCAAGATTTTTTCCGGTTTGATCCAGCCGGGTGGATATGGTCAGGAAATCGAATTTGGAAGTGATGGCGCCTGCATAATTGTCAGGTATCAAAAAAGGAGCTATAAACTTGTCAAATTCATTATTAACAACAAACAGGCCGCTGACATCCTCCGGGAAGTCTTTTCTGAGATCCATATAGTTCTGCTCATAATAGATTACCCGGCGCCGGCTTCGGTCTGAGGCCACAACTTCCGCCAATCCGCGGCGCTGAGATATGACTGCGGCATTTCCCGTAATACTCAGGTAGAAATCCCGGAAGGTGCTTAACTCGGAACCTATTAATTGAGCTAAAATCCGGCTGCTAATGACGTAAGTATTGCCAACCCGCCGGATAAGCTTATCCCTTTCCAATCTGTTAAGTGCAGACTGCAAAGAAGCCCGGTTGTCAAGGGCGCGTATAAACAGATGTTCGCCGGTGGAGAGGAATCCGGACTCTGCAAACGTTACCAGAGCAAATTCCGTCTGCAGGCTGCCGGCAATATCTGAATACAGGGTATTATCTTTTATCAGCGTGGAATCCAGAGCTGTTGCTTCAGATACAGATGCGGGAGGGGTTTGGGCGGGACTCATCCGGAAAATTCCGAAAGCAGCCGCATTAGAAGAGATATACCGATCGAGCTGTATGGGTGCATTCTTTTCTGATATTGCGGCAATGAGTTTACTTTTGGGTGAGTCGGCCAGGGGCAATGTCCCGGAGAATTGCATTTTGCTGTTATGTTCCTCTCCGGCAGATGTGGTCATTTGAAGTACTACGGGCTTCGTTCCTTCAAAGGCGCCCGTTATAGATGGCCGGTAAATAACCTGTGACAACTGATCTACCCATTTGTCCAGAGAGGGGGTATTCATAATAACAGAACCGGGCTGGAGCTTGCCGTCGGGCAAATCGGCGGCGGGTTGTACACCGAGGTACGTTCGTACTGCATCTTCGATACCGAGGCTGGATTCAGATAGCAGGAGTAAATCGTGAAGCTGACACGCAAAGAGTGTGCGATCCTGTACATGCAGTTTGTGAATGGTTGTGCCCTGAAAATGGTACTCGTTTTGGGTAAAATTACGATAAAACCTGGTTTGAAGGGCGTCTGTGTAGTTGTAAGGGGCTCTTGTGACCCAAATAGGTTGTAGCTTATTATCAGTTCCGGGGTAAAGAAAAATCGCCTGCACAGAGATGAAGGCGTTATCGGTATTAACCTGAGAAATCAACGGAATAGCTGAGGAGGTTATATCTTCTAAAAAGGGTATGTAAGACGATTCCAATACGGCATCTATGCCCGACTGTGCGGGAATAATGACAAACGGTGTTTGGGCAGGCACGGCCGCAGGCCAGTCAAGATCAGGAATTTCTTTATTACATGAAGAGAGAAAAGCCAGGATAAGAAGAAGACTACTTAATTTTTTAAGAAAGTACATAGGTGTATTTTCAAAATTCTCAGTAATATTATGAACCAACGATTGTTTAATTTATATAGTTAAGGCCATTGGCGGTTGGATGTCTTATGCCTTAAGTATACCTCAACAGTTACAATGGTTGTTTTATTATCAAGGAATGAAACAGCTTGACCAGATACCTGCAGTTTAACGTTAGCCCAAAGGTAACAATTTTAAAGTAAATGAACTTTTTGAATCCACTTTTTTTACTGGGGTTGCTTGCTGTAGCTATTCCTATCGCTATTCATCTCATAAGTCTGCGCAGGCCTGAAAAATTAGCTTTCCCCACTCTGGCTTTTTTTAATTCCCTGCAAAAAAGTACACTCCGCCGAATCCGCATTAAACAATACATATTAATGGTGTTGAGAGCAACAGCTGTGCTACTTCTTGCTCTTGCTCTTGCCCGGCCCTTTTTGCCACCGGCTATGAGTGGTTTTTCGGGTTCAAACGACCATCCTAAAGCTATTGTTATTTTACTGGATAACAGCCCCAGTATGAGCCGTATAGGAGCAGATGGGCCGCTGATAGAGCAGGCCAGAGAAATAGCAGCAGCCATAGTAGACGGAGCGCGTGCCGACGACCGGTTTATAGTGGCAGCTACGAACGGTAATGTTAAGAGTCCCGCTCTTATAGGCGCGTCCAGAGCAAGAGAGTTGATCAAAGAAGTTGAGGTAGCCAATACGGGTAACTATGCAGCCGAGACCGTTCAACTGCTCTATCAGCAGCTGGAGCAGGTGCCGATGAATGAAGCCGTGATCTACATCCTTTCAGATGGGCAGAAAAGCCAGTTTTCCGGTTTGGAAAAGCGGGGCTCTGATCGCGGATCAAAACCTGTCTCTTTGCAGATGGTAAAGCTCAAAGAAACAGCTCAGCCGAACCTGGCCGTATCTTCATTAGCCCTGGAGAGCCAAATGTTGGGCAGGGATGCTCCGCTGACTCTGCATGTAGAAGTGAAAAATACAGGAGGCGCCACAGCGGTAAATCATTTTGTTTCTCTTGAAGCGGGAAACAGGGTGGCGGGGCAGTATCCGGTTACCCTTGAACCGGGACAGTCGCAGGAGTTTTCATTTGAGATTATCTCTTCCGGCGGTGGCGATATTTCAGGGAGAGTGGTTTTGGAGGGAGATGAAATCACCTATGATAACAGCCGGTATTTTGTTGTACGTATCCCCGAAACCTATTCCGTGCTTCTGATCGGCGGCCGGAAACAGGGAGGCTCGGAGTTTGTTTCCTATCTGCAGCCGGCGCTAGAGGCTTCTCAACTGTCTAATGCCCGGCTTCAGGTTGTGGAAAAGCAGGCAGACAGGGTTAACCAGTCTGAGTGGCTAAACCATGATATTACCGTGCTCGATGGCCTTCGGGAAGTGCCGGAATATTGGTTCCGGGATTTACAGCAGTACGTTCAGGAGGGGAAAGGGCTGTTATTCTTTCCTTCCGAACAGGGCAATATCCAAAATTATAATACATTTTTAGAACTGTTTAATGCCGGTTCCTTTGATGGAGTAAACGGAGAGTATGCCTCTTTCAAATCTGTTGCGCAGATGGGCAGCCTCATTGAAGGGCATCCGGTGCTGGACGAGCTGTTCGACAAGAAAACCGGGGATGAGATCTTTGTGGATCTGCCGGAATTGTTTTTCTTCTATAGCTACCGCGAATCAGGCAATACAGGCGCTTATACTATCTTGCGCACAGAAACAGGTTCTCCGCTTTTGGCCGAACAGCGTTTTGGAGACGGTAAGATATTAATTTCGGCAATCGGTGCCGATCCTGGCTGGTCTAACTTCCCCGTAAATCCGCTTTTTGCGCCTTTGTACTACAGAAGTGTTTTATATGCGGGCTCGTCAGAACAGGGAGGAGTTGCTGAACACGTATTGGGTTCAGCTTTTCAATGGGAAGGCGCGTTGAAGACAACAGCCCTTGAGCTTAGAAAAGATGGATATGTAATGAAACCGGAAGTTCAGGCGCTTCCCGGGGGAACCCGCGTACGATACGAAGGCCGGGAATGGGAACCCGGCATTTTGGAAATAAACGCGGAAGATGAAAAAAGATTGATAGCTATAAATCAGCACATAATGGAATCCGACTTTACTACGTTAACAGATAAACAACTTGAAAAAATGCTCGGTAACTCCGTAACTATACATAGCACCATCGATACTGATGATCTTTCTGAAGAACAGTTAAGTCAAAGGTTAAGTGCGGCTGGTTTCGGCAAAGAAGTGTGGAATTGGTTTATATGGTCTGCATTGATATTATTGATTGCCGAAACTTTGATTTCTAAATTATACAGAGTTGAATCAGTATCTTAATGATATGTCAAACCTGAATATAGATATTGTATTTTGGATTTTACTGGCTGTGTTTACAGCAGGGGCCTCTATACAGGCAGGGGTGACGCTCTTAAATGTTCTGCGCCTGCGTAATGTGAGGATGAGCTGGAAAGCCGGAAAGATGAGAGGGTATCCTTTGTTTTCGACTATTTTTTTGGGTGTCACAGCTGTTATGGCCGGACTTAGCCTGTATCAGAACTCCACTACAGACTTGATGGCCGCTTCCTTTTATCTGATGCTGGGGCTGGCTTGGTTTACTACCAGTTTTCTGACTTCAAAGCGCTACGTAACCGATCATGGAATAGCAAAAAATGTAAATGAACCTTCGCAAACGGTAGCCTGGCATCAGATCAGAGATTTTGTTGAACGTGAAAACAAAGACGGGATAAAATTCATTTTCATTTATACTGAAACGGGGAAAGGCTCTGCATGTAAGGTTGTGCAGTTAGAGTTGCTCGTTCCTTATCGCAAGATATATAATTTCAGAAAATTAATTTCGCATAAACTAGGACGGCGGATAAGTTGTTATACCAATGAAACTATCAAGGTGGAACAATTTGAATAATCGCTTTTACCTGCCTGATGCATTTATTTAACCTCATTTTATACATACAGATTTGTTAGACGGAACACTTAATTCAGACATACAGCAAGAGCGCGCCCTTCTGGTGGGGGTATATGGCCCGGATATACCTCGTATTCTCGCTGAAGAGCACCTTGAGGAATTATCACTGTTGACAGATACAGCTGGTGGAATTACAATAGATAAAATTCTCCAGAACAGAACACAACCCGATTCATCAACCTACATCGGGAAGGGCAAGTTGAGAGAAATTAAAGGAATCGTTGACGAGAAAAATATCAGCACAGTTATTTTTGATGATGACTTGTCGCCGACGCAAATCCGTAATATCGAAAAAGGAACCCAGGCCAAAGTGTTAGACAGGAGCGGGTTGATACTTGATATATTCGCCTCCAGGGCTAAAACTTCGGCAGCCAAAACCCAGGTAGAGCTGGCCCAGTTACAGTACTTGCTGCCCCGGCTGACGCGTTTTTGGTCTCACCTTTCCCGTCAACAGGGTGGAATAGGAACCCGGGGGCCTGGTGAGACTCAGATCGAGACCGACCGGCGTTTAATCGACAGACGCATAGCCATACTCAAGGCAAAGCTTGAAAAGCTGGACAAACAACGCCGGATACAACGCAAAGGCAGGTCTGATATGATTCGCATATCTTTGGTAGGATATACGAATGCCGGAAAATCAACCCTCATGAATGCCATGACCAATACCGGTGTGTTGGCAGAAAACAGGCTGTTCGCCACCCTGGATTCGACGGTAAGGCGGTTTTCTGTGGGGAATTATGATATGTTGCTTTCCGATACTGTAGGATTTATCCGTAAGCTGCCGCATAATTTGATCGAAAGCTTTAAGTCTACTCTCGATGAAGTAAGAGAGTCTGATATACTGCTTCATGTAGTTGATGCTTCTTCAAAGATGATACAGGATTATATTGACATCGTAAATGATACGCTTAAGGAAATACATGCTGAAGGCAAGAAGCAGCTTATGGTATTTAATAAGCTGGATAAAATAGACGCTGACAAAATAGCCGAACTTAAAGCAGCGTATCCCGATGCGGTATTTATTTCGGCAGAGCGTGGCATCGGGCTTGGAAAGCTGGAGGAAAGTATTCAGAAACTCGTTGAAGAAGATTTTGTAACCCGTACTATAAAAATACCAGCTTCTAAGTATGAAGGTGTCGCATTTTTACATCGGGTGGCAAATATTCACGAACAAAAATATGTGAATTTGAGTGTAGAGTTAACATTCAGTATTGCCAAAAAAGATTATATGAGATTAGAAGATCTGCTCGGCAATATAGATTCGGCTGAGTCAGTTATTTAACTATTGCAAAGAAAACGGTGAACAGATATGCTGGCTAGTAAAAAATTAAATACCGATATCAGGCCTTTGAAGGGCCTGGACTCTATTCCTGAGGTTGAACAACGCATGGAGTTATTGGATACCGACTATCTTCCGGTTGTGGACTCTACCACTCATAAATTGATTGGACAAGCATCCCGTAAAGCCATTCGAAATCTTTCCGATGACGCCAAATATGTTTCGGACATCGGGCTTGAGGAAGCAGTAAAAGTTTATGCCGCCCAACATATATTCGAGGCGATCCGGCTGATGCTGCTCTATGAAATGCGCATCATACCTGTAGTTGATGAACAGATGACATACCTGGGGACCGTTCAAAAACAAGATGTTTTGGAGGCCTTGACAGGTATGTTGAATCTGACTGCATACGGGTCTATCGTAACGATAGAGCTTCATCAAAGAGATTTCAGCCTGTCAGAAATTGTACACCTTATAGAAGTAGAGGGAGCCAAAATACTGGGTGTAACGGTTGAAGTACCAGATGCTGTTAGTAATCTGTATGAAGTGTCAATCAAACTTAATATAGAGGATGTTTCACGCGTTGCAGCTTCACTCAGGCGCTATGGCTATTCAGTTAGCGCCGAATCAGGAACCGAGGCTTTTGGCATAGATCTGGAAACCCGTGCCGACGAGCTTATGAAATATTTGGATATGTAATTAAATGGCAACCCGGGATACTCAGGCTGAACCGGGGGTATAAACCCTTTCTTTTTTTTACACAGCATAGGATCAAAATGTATGATCTGTCCTATTAATAAATTAAAATTGTAATCTTAAAACTTCTGATGCTTAAGCCTCGCAGTTTTTTTGTTGTACTAGGTATCTTACTTTTAAATTCTCCTTTTATCATACAGGCTCAGGAAATACAACACCCGCCTACAGAGAATTATGAGCAGGGAGTGGCGCTCTTCGAAAAAGGATTATATGCCCAGGCAGCCCGGGAGCTGGAGAGGTTTATCGAAGCACACCCGGATCATGAACTACGCCAGTCTGCCGCATTTTATCATGCAAGAGCTCTTGGGAGGACGGATTCGCTTCAGGCACCTGCTTATTATGAACAATTTATCCGGAGCTATCCTGACAATACATTTTCGCGAAAGCTTTTGATCGAACTGGCCCGAATAGCCGAAAGTGAGCTTAAGTATCAGCAAGCTATCTCTTATTATGAGCGCGTACTGAATCAGAATGTAGATGACAGGCAGGCTGCACAAACGTACTATTGGATGGCAGAAGCCTACATTTCAATGGGTGATAAACAAGAGGCCCGTTCTGTTTTTATGAAGCTGGCCGATGAGTTCCCTAAATCTGAATGGGCACCTAAAGCACTGTATGCCCGCGGCCGCCTTTATTTAAGTGAGAATAAGTTTGATTCTTCTTCTGAAGCTTTTGAGTTGTTGAGAGAGCGCTATCCCCACCACGATATGACGCGCCGTATAGGCACGGCATTAGGAGAATCCTATTACCAGCAGGGCAAATATCACCAGGCTATTGAAGCATTCAGGAACGCTATTCCCTATCTGGATGAGGAGTTAAAGGGCAAGGCCGTTTATTTAATTGCAGAAAGTCACAACTATCTGAATAATTTTGACCAGGCCTCAAACTACTATCTGCAATATACCAATATGAAAAAAGGAACCGATGAGGTTCGAAAAGCTCATTATGGGTTGGGGTGGATATATAACAAACAGCAAATTTACCACTGGGCATCTGCCTCATTTGGAAAGGCAGCGGAAGGTAACGATGAACTTGCCCGTAAGGCTCTTTATTATAAAGCTGTGAATGAAAAGTTGGGCGGCCGGTACGGAGAAGCTATCCAAACATTCCGCACATTTGGCAGCCGGTACAAACAGGGGCTGTGGGTTGAAGAAGCTTATTACGAATGGGCCATCACTGCTTTTGAGATGGGAAATTATAGTGAAGCCATTGAAGTGCTGTTGCCGCTGGTTCGAAGCAAGGAAGAACTCGCGTGGGCAGGTAAAGTTTATACCTTGCTGGGTGAGGCATACTTTGCCAACAAAGAATATAGCCGTTCTATGCAAGCCTTTGAAGCTGCAGAAAAGCTCACCAACATCGATCCGCAAGTTAAACTGCAGGCTCGTTTTCAGAGAGCCTGGGTTCAATACAGAAACCAGGCGTATAAGCAAGCTCAGAGTGGTTTTGAGCGCGTTTACAAAGATGCTCCCAACACCCCTCTGGGTAAAGAGGCCCTATTCTGGAGCGCCGACTCTTATTACAGTATGGAACACTACGGCCCTGCCAGTGCACAACTGGAAGAGTTTTTACGCAATAACGCTAATCATGAATTATCAGGCGCTGCCCGGTATTCTCTGGGCTGGAGTTACTTTAAGATGGGCGAATACCGAAAGGCCATTCCGCCTCTGCAAACTTTTATAGAAGACTATGAACCACCACCTGTTGCTCTGTTTCCATACGATACAGATACCCGGCTTAGATTGGGTGACGCGTATTATGCAATAGGGGATTATTCAAACGCCATCCAACAGTATCAAAAAGCTATAGGTGCGGAACCGGGGGGAGATTATGCGATGTTCCAGGTTGCAAACAGCCACTACCGTGCAGAACAGACTTACGAAGCGGTAACTACGTTCAGAAGATTTTTGCGTATCTATCCCTTCAGCCGGTTAAGAGAACAGGCACAGTATAACATCGCTTATATCTATCTCAATACAGGTAACTATACCCAGGCCATAGAAGAGTTTCAGACTGTGATCAATAAATATCCCAATACCAGCTGGGCTGCCCGATCTCAGTATAATATTGGTGATGCCTACTACAATGCCGGCGAGTATGACAAAGCTATAGAAGCTTATAAAAAGGTGATGGATGAATATCCGAAAAGCGACTACATCATCGAAGCCGTTAACGGGATCCAGTATGCACAGCTTTCGGCCGGGAAAACCGATTCAAGTACTGATATTTTGGAGGAATTTTTGGCGAATCATCCTCAGGCTGCCACAGCTGACCGCCTCCGATACCGAAAAGCTGAGAACCTTATGCAATCGGGAGATTATGAACATGCTGTAAAGGAGTTGAATCAGTATATTCGAATTACCAATAATGAGCAAATGTTGCCGGATGCCTATTTTAATCTGGCAAATGCATATGAGCAAACCGGTCAGGCCGGTCAGGCTATGGAAGCCTACGAGACAGTAGTCAATAACTATTTTAATTCTGAACAGGCAGCACCTTCCCTGGCCGCCCTTGGCAGAATCTCCTACGAACGGGGCAACTATCAGGCCTCGTTTGATTACTTTAACAGGATGCTGGAAAAAGGAACGGGCTATTTTTTAGAGGCGCGCATCGGTATGGGAAATGCTCAACTGGCTATGAACAATACAGCAGAAGCCCGGAGGCAATTTGAAGCCGCGTTAGACAGAAATGGTAACTACGCGCCTGCAAATGTAGGGCTAGGTAAAGTGGCACTGAGAAATGGGAGTTATTCAGAGGCCAAGGATCTTCTCAGCCTGGTTGCGGAAGCAAACACCACAGAGGTGGGGGCAGAGGCGCAGTACCTGTTAGGAGTTATTGAGCAACGCCAAAAGCGGTATGATCAGGCGCTGGATGCCTATGTAAATGTAACGGTATTGTACCAGGCTTTTGGAGAATGGGTAGCCAAAGCATTGTTGAAGAGTGCGGAGTGCCACATACAGCTCGGCAACCGGGGTGAAGCAAGAAACATTCTTAACTCAATTGTAGAGAATTATCCCGACAGCCCTGAAGCCAGTGAAGCTCAGCGCCTGTTGCAATCGGAATAGGCGTTACCTGAGCAGTATAAAAGGTAATCAACCCATACCCACCGAAATACAGGAGTCAGAATTCTGAATGCAGAACCGGCATATTCTGACTTTTGTACGCCGAGTACGGCTGTGTAATATTGGTTTATGTCATAGAGAAACATATATTCCTCTTCTCCAAAAATTAATGATGACCTAAAACCAGTTCATGAATAAAGAAATACAACCTGCCTCAAAGCTTGAAGGCACGCTCTCACTTCCTCCTGATAAATCCATTTCACACCGGGCCGCCATGTTTGCCTCCCTTCACAGGGGAGAGTCAGAGATTCGCAATTATTCGGCCGCTGCCGATCCGCAGGACACCCTCTCCTGCATGCGTCAGTTAGGGGTGGATATAGAACAGGAGGGAACTACGGTTTTGGTAAAGGGAAGAGGGCGCGACGGGTTGAAACAACCGGTATCAAATCTGGATTGTGGAAATTCGGGAACCACCATTCGGCTGCTAAGCGGCATAGTGGGCGGAGCCGGTGTCAGCTGTACGCTAACTGGAGATGAATCGCTGTCTGCACGTACTATGAGGCGCATCATTGATCCCCTGAGTCGGATGGGCATCACAATCAGAGCCCGGAATGGGGATTTCGCGCCTCTTGAGATCAAAAGGACGGGCCCCGTACATCCACTGGAATTTGAATTGCCTATTCCAAGCGCTCAGCTAAAATCGTGTGTCCTTTTAGCCGGGTTATTTGGTGATGAACCTACCAGGGTGATAGAAACACTGCCCAGCCGCGACCATACTGAGCGCCTGCTTAAGCTGCCTGTGGAAGAGGATGGCCGTAAGCGGATTATTTCCAGTTCTTCAGATCATGAGATACCTGCTCAGACGTATGCGGTACCTAACGATTTTTCGGCAGCAGCTTTTTGGCTGGTAGCAGGATGTATCCATCCCAATGCTTCTATTTACCTGAATGCAGTAGGAATAAATCCCACCCGTACGGCGGCTCTTGATATCCTGCAAAATATGGGAGCCAATATTTCTATCGAGAATGAGCGTACAGAAGGCGCCGAGCCTGTGGCCGACTTGTCTGTTAAAAGCAGTGTGTTGCAACCTGTTGACATAACCGGAGAGGTGGTACCAAACTGTATAGATGAACTCCCCATACTTACGGTGGCTATGCTATTTGCCGATGGGGTGTCGACCATATCGGGAGCACAGGAGCTTCGCCACAAAGAGACCGATCGCCTGAAAGCCATGGCAGAAATATTGCAGTCAGCCGGGGCCGATTTTACTGAATTTGATGATGGGTTGGAAGTTCGTGGCAACCCACATTTCCAGCCAAGGCCAGCGAATTATTCAAGTTATCATGATCATCGTATTGCTATGGCTGCGGCCGTTCTTGCCATGATGGGAGAGAAGCCAAGTAACATTATCGGTGCAGAATGCGCTGCCATTTCGTATCCCTCTTTTTGGGATGATCTGAAAGTTCTGACGAATTGAGAACTTTTCTAACCATAGCTGTGCAATTCTGACAATTCCCGCCTTTTAGTTTTTTGATAGTGTCAATACGTCATAAATAAAGACTTGTCCTTCAGATTGGCACTGTCATTGCTTCCCTATAAGAAAATGTGAACTAACGGGTAAGTTTATGAGCGAATTTACAATCGACATAGAAAAACAGTTAAGCAAACTGGGCAGAGATATCCAGGATTTTGTAGAACGCATAATCCCACTTGAAGATAGAGGACATGACTTTACGCCGGCATGTGACATTATCGAGAGTGAAGGCGAGTATAAAATTTTACTCGATTTGCCGGGGCTCACGAAAAAAGAGATCAATATAGCGTTGAAAGAGCAGGTACTGACCATCAAAGGAGAACGTATCGAAGAGATTGATGAAGGTGAGTCGTACCGGCGGCAAGAACGATCTACAGGTGTATTTTCACGCTCATTCGCATTACCTGAAAATGTTAATGCAGCGGAAACGGATGCCCGCTTCCGCAACGGCGTGTTGACTGTATCAATGCCAAAATCGGATGTGCTAAAAGATTCAAAGTCCATACCGATTAAGTAATAGCTAAGAGAAATTAAGTGCTTGTTCCATTACCTGACGTGATGGAATCAGTAAGCAAGAGCTAAGACTTTTAAAACAAATTAACTATTAAATCAAAAATCACAGATAACGAATTATGGGTAAAATTATAGGAATTGACTTAGGTACTACCAACTCCTGTGTAGCCGTGATGGAAGGGAATGAGCCTGTAGTCATACAAAATTCAGAAGGTGGCCGTACGACGCCATCAGTTGTCGCATTTACTAAAGATGGAGAGCGGCTTGTAGGCGCTCCCGCCAAAAGACAGGCTATTACCAATCCTGAAAAAACTGTGTCTTCCATTAAACGGTTTATGGGCCGTCTGTTTAATGAGGTAGAAGAAGAGGCTAAACAGGCTTCTTATAAGATTGTAAAAGGAGATGACAATACCGCCCGTGTACAAATTGAGGACAGAAAGTATGCCCCTCAGGAAATTTCTGCCATGGTGCTTCAGAAAATGAAGCAAACAGCCGAGGAGTATCTGGGTGAAAAAGTAACGGATGCGGTTGTCACCGTCCCGGCCTATTTCAATGATGCTCAGCGAAAAGCTACTCAGGAAGCCGGGGATATTGCAGGCCTGAATGTGCGTCGCATTATTAACGAGCCTACAGCTGCTTCTTTATCGTACGGTTTGGATAAAAAAGACAAGGATCAGACCATTGTAGTTTACGATTTGGGTGGAGGTACGTTCGACGTTTCCATCCTGGAATTGGGCGATGGCGTTTTTGAGGTTAAATCTACCAGTGGTGATACTCATCTTGGTGGCGATGACTTTGATTCCCGCCTGATCAACTACCTGGCTGATGAGTTTAAAAAGGACGAAGGTATTGATCTGAGAAAAGATCCGATGGCTATGCAACGCCTGAAAGATGCGGCCGAGAAAGCTAAGATCGAGCTTTCAAGCTCTCAGAAAACCAATGTAAATCTTCCTTTTATTACAGCTACCGACTCAGGACCGAAGCATTTAAATATAGATATCAGCCGGTCTCAGTTTGAAAAGCTTATTGATGATCTGGTTCAAAAAACTATTGATCCCTGCAGGCAGTCGCTGAAAGATGCCGGATTGAGTAAGGGTGATATCGATCAGGTAATCCTGGTAGGTGGTTCTACCCGGATTCCAAAGATCCAGGAAGTTGTAAAGGATTTCTTTGGCAAAGAGCCGAGCAAAGGCGTTAACCCCGATGAGGTGGTAGCCGTAGGAGCTGCTATTCAAGGTGGGGTATTGTCTGGCGATGTAGACGATGTGGTACTGCTTGATGTAACACCGCTTACTCTCGGTATCGAAACATTGGGTGGAGTGACAACCAAGCTGATTGAAGCTAATACCACTATTCCAACCAGTAAGAAGGAAACATTCTCTACAGCGGCCGATAACCAGACGAGTGTGGAAATTCACATTCTGCAGGGTGAGCGGGCTAAAGCTCAGGACAACCGTACGCTGGGACGTTTCCACCTGGATGGAATACCACCGGCACCAAGAGGTGTACCGCAGATCGAAGTAACTTTCGACATCGATGCCGACGGTGTTCTCAACGTAAGCGCCAAAGATAAAGGCACCGGTAAAGAGCAGAGTATCCGCATTGAGTCTTCTTCCGGACTGAGTGAAGAAGAGATCGAAAAAATGAAACAGGCTGCCGAAGAACACGCCGAGGAAGATAAGAAGATCCGCGAGCGGACCGAAAAGCTGAATGAGGCAGACAGCCTGGTATTCTCAACCCGTAAACAACTGGATGAGCACGGAGATAAGATCTCTGAAGATAACAAAGCGAAGATCGAAGAAGCACTCGAAAAATTGGAAAAGCTTCACAAAGAAGAAAATGTGGATGAGCTTGACAGTGCAATAGAAGAACTCAATAATGCATGGTCGGCAGCTTCACAGGAGATCTATCAGGCAGCGCAGCAGGAGCAGGCCCAGGGCGAGACGCCGGGCAACGGTGAACAAGCCGGCGGAGCTCAGGCATCGCAAGAAGAGTCTGACGACGCTGTAGATGCCGACTTCGAAGTCGTTGACGATGACGATGATAACAAGTAAATAAATAGTTTAGTACTCATTACATATACACCAGCTCCGGGGCAGGAAAAGCTCCGGAGCTTTTTTATTTTAATACACAATTCGTGACGTGTAATGTGTGTTTTATATAACTCATAATGCATTTGTTTTGTAAACCTGCGTGGCAGAGGAAGCTTCCCTCTGGCACTCGACGCTCTGGTTTTGATTCAGTATTTTGTACCTTTAACCTCAACGCGTCACGAAATAGGTATTACGAATCCAGGCTATGAATATTCTTGGAATTGAATCTTCCTGCGATGAAACGGCAGCAGCTGTCTATACAGACAGAGGTCTGAAGTCTAATATAATTGCCTCACAGGCTATTCATGAACAATACGGGGGCATCGTTCCGGAGTTGGCGTCCCGCGCTCACCATAAAAAGATATGGGCAACCGTAGAGCAGGCACTGGAGGAGGCCGATAGCTCACTCGATAGCATTGATGCCATAGCCGTTACTCAGGGTCCCGGACTTATGGGCTCGCTGCTGGTAGGACTGTGCTTCGCCAAGGGAGTCTCTCTCTCTCATAGTATTCCATTGATCGGGGTTAATCATATGGACGCTCATATTTATGCTAATTTTATCGATCAACAGCCACGTTATCCTTTTGTGGCATTGACGGTTTCCGGAGGACATACTCAATTGATTCACGTAAAGGGTCCCTTCGATCATGAGTTACTGGGGCAGACACGGGATGATGCAGCAGGAGAGGCGTTTGACAAGATTGGTAAGATTTTGGGCCTTCCTTATCCGGCCGGACCCATCATTGATCGTGAATCGAAAGAAGGCGACCCCCGGTTTCACGATTTTCCACAAGCTCTTTTGGACAGTGATTTTGAATTCAGTTTCTCCGGGCTTAAAACCTCCGTTTTGTATTATTTGGAAGAGAAAGAAAACAAAGAAGCGTTTGTAGAAAACAATCTTAATAATATATGCGCCAGCGTATCGTATGCCATTACTGAAGTGTTGATAAAAAAGCTGGCTAAAGCTGTTGAGCATACCGGAGTTTCAACGATAGTTCTTGCAGGAGGGGTTTCGGCGAATTCCATGCTGAGAAGTAAAGCAAAGAAATTGGCGTCAGAGAAAAGTCTTGATTTACATATTCCAAAGCTTGCCTATTGCACAGACAATGCAGCTATGATAGCTGTAACGGGATATATGATGGCAGAAAGAGGGATGTATGCCAATATGAATCTGAAGCCATTTGCCAGTGTGTAGCAGAAAGAATTAAGCCAGAAGGGCCGGTAAGTTTCTACTTTAGGCTTGCTGCTTTCTACTGGTATTTTTTGCAAGCCTCCACAGCCAGCGCATCCACACGGTTGTTTAGCGCGTTATCCGCGTGCCCTTTAACTTTGATCCAGGTAACTTTGTGATTCTCCATAGCTGCGAGCATCTTCTGCCACAAGTCTTTATTTTCAACCGGTTTCTTATCTGCCTTTTTCCAGCCTCTTCTGATCCAGTTCCTGACCCACCCTTGCTTAAAAGCATTGATAATAAGGGCGCTGTCGCTGTGAATTTTGGCATGACATGGCCGCCGTAATGCCTGAAGTGCCTTAATGACAGCCATCATTTCCATACGGTTATTAGTTGTAGCCGGTGCTCCTCCTGTTAAGATTTTTTCTTTATTATTCCAGATCAATATAGCAGCCCATCCACCAGGCCCCGGATTGCCACTGCAGGCGCCATCGGTATAGATAATAATTTCTTCCATAGTAGCCGGATCAGATATAATTGCTTGAGATGGATTGTAGTGCCTGTTTAAAATCTCTGGCTTTTTCAGCTACGGCCTTCTTCCAGTGAATGCTGTCCTTTCCGGCATAAATAATGCTACGGCTGGAGCTAATTAAGGGGATCCCCCTGTGTTTTTTCAACACATCCGGTAGGCTGGATGTTGAGCCGCCTTGAGTACCTATACCGGGAATCAGCAGAGAAGCCTCGTTATGATAATCAATGACATCGGCAATTTGGTCCGGCTTGGTCGCACCGATAACCATGCCCAGATGAGTAGTATGAGATCGCTGTAGCCTGGAAAGGCTATTTGCAATAAAAATAGCCATAGATGCATACCCGCGGAACGGTTGCATTAAAAAATCATTTGCACCGCTATTAGATGTAAGTGTCAGGGTATAAATACCCTTATCCGGGTAGTTCAGAAAAGGATTTAATGTTTCAAATCCCATCAGAGGGTTTAGGGTAATAGCATCGACGTTAAAGGCATTAAAATAGGCTTTGGCGTAATGATCAGCCGTAGAGCTGATGTCCCCCCGTTTGGCATCGGCTATTATAACTTTATCCCGCGGAATGGCATCGAGTACTTCTTGAAAAGCCTGCAACCCTTCCACTCCCAGGGCTTCGAAGAAGCCAAGGTTTGGTTTATAGGCTGCGCAGTCGTCCTGTGTTGCATCAATCACATTTTTGAGAAAGTGTACGACTTGTCTGGCCGGATCCGGGTATTTCTTTTTCAGGGATGAAGGAATCAGGTCCGGATTCGGATCCAGGCCGACACACAGACAGGATTTTCCTGATGCTACAGCTTTTGTGAGTTTATCAATATATGTCATCTTCAAAAAATTATTCGCAGGGAAGATAACAATTGAATGAAGGTATCCGAAATAAACTAAAAGAAAAAAAGCGATTTCAGCTGTCGGACTTCTCATAGAGTGTTTCAAACCGACATCAGTTTGGGTTTGGTATGCGTATGCGCATCCTAAAATACCAGGGCGCGTTGAATGACAATGCGCCTGGGCAGTGGAAGAGCTGCCTTCAGCCGCAAAGAGATAACCAGTATGAAGTGGAAGTGTAAAGCGTTTTATAAAACTGTTTCTGGAAATACTTCCTCTGCACCGTGAGGAGGACGGTCCAGTGTCCATGTTTCAAAGTAAAAATGTTGTTCCGTTCTCATTCTTTTACTGTTTATACTGAAGAACCGGAAGCTGTCACTGATTAATTCTTTAAATGCGTAGAACAGGGATTCGTATATATTTTTTTTTGAAAACAGATGCAGGTCAAAGCCATTGTGTGCATGCTCTTTGTATAGAACCAAATGCCCGCTTAGTAATACATCACTAAGCTCTTCTTTAAAATGGCCCACGTTTGATTCACTGTCTACACGGAGCGTGGCCGGATCAACTCCATGGTTTTCGGATTTGGTAATAACAATGGCTTCTCCTATTTCAGCCGTCTGTACGGCCTGCTTGAATGAATCCGCAGGACCGTATTCCCTGATAAAATTATATCCACTGAAAACATCGCTCATCTGCTCCATGATCCTGTCAAAGTGAGCCAGTACATTAATACCAAACATTTCACCATCCAGGCGAGTACCGGTTATATAAAACTTAGAATAGGTGGGAATAGGCCTCATAAAATCTTCGATGGAGGCCTCTGTTTCCTCCTGGGTTTTGTTAGCATTGCGTTTAGCCAGTTGGTCCAGGCGAAGATCGTGATCGAAAAAAAGTTTGAAAATATCCATGTGGCTTATCGCTTATTTTATATTAAGTGGAATTTATAATATGCAATATAATGCATGTAATAAAATAAAAACCCCCGCTACCTTGCGGCGCGGGGGGAAGAGAGGAGTTATTAAATTATAAAATACAAGCTTTAGTACTACCTGCTTACGTGCACTTGTAACCCGCCTTTTAGTGAGGTATGACACTAAATCATGGTGGCGATAACAAGCGCTACTACAGACATAAGCTTGATGAGAATATTCAGAGAAGGACCGGATGTATCTTTAAAGGGGTCTCCAACGGTGTCTCCGACAACAGCGGCTTTATGAGCCTCAGACCCTTTGGCTAGTAATGTGCCATCATGTTCGAATCCTTCTTCAATCATTTTCTTGGCGTTATCCCAGGCACCGCCTGCATTCGACTGGAATAGAGCCATTAAGACGCCGGTAGCAGTGACACCCGCCAGCAGGCCGCCTAGCATCTCGGCACCGCCCAGGAAGCCAAACAGTACAGGTACTACAACAGCAAGCACGCCGGGTACAACCATCTCTTTTATAGAAGCAGTGGTAGATATAGCCACGCACTTTTCATACTCGGCCTTACCGTCAGCAGCTTCAAATGCTTTACGGTCTGCATCTGACCATTCGGATAGCTTTTTGCCTTCATTACGATTCATGGCGTCGAGCCCGGCACGGAGCTCCGGAATGTCGCGGAACTGTCGCCGAACCTCTTCAATCATGGCCATGGCTGCACGCCCTACGGCATTCATTGAAAGGGCAGAGAACAGGAATGGAAGCATAGCTCCGATGAACAGGGAAGCAATCACATTAGGCTGGGTTACATCGATACCTGTCAATGCTACATCATGCGTTGCATTGTAGGAGGTAATAAAGGCGGCAAACAGAGCCAGCGCAGTTAACGCCGCAGACCCGATCGCAAAACCTTTGCCAATGGCTGCTGTGGTGTTACCAACAGAATCCAGCTTGTCGGTGCGCTCTCTGACTTCACCGGGAAGTTCAGCCATTTCAGCAATACCGCCGGCATTGTCAGAAATAGGTCCATAAGCATCTACGGCAAGCTGAATTCCGGTATTGGAGAGCATGCCAACAGCTGCTATGGCAATTCCGTAAAGCCCGGCCATTTCATAGGCTCCGATAATAGCAACGGCAATAATTACTATAGGGATGGCGGTAGACATCATGCCAACCCCTAAACCGGCTATGATATTTGTTGCTGAGCCCGTCACTGATTGCCTGACGATAGAGGTAACGGGGCGGGTACCTGTTCCGGTATAATATTCGGTAATTAGGCCAATCAAAAGGCCGGCAGCCAGGCCGAATAGGGTAGCAAAAAACACTCCGTTGGCCGTAAATTCCAGCTCGCCGTTGGTCCAGCTTTCAGGCAACATCCAGGTGATGATAAGATAGGAGGCAATGAGCATGATAAAAGCTGAGATAAACTCACCTGTATTAAGCGCCTTTTGCGGATTCCCCCCTTCTTTAACACGTACAAAAAAGGTACCCAGAATGGATGTCAATATTCCGACAGCAGCAAGTGCCAGCGGCAGCAATACGGCAGAAAGCCCAGAGAATGCACCCGCTTCTTCAAAACCGGCCAAGCCTACAAAAGCAGCTCCCAGTACCATCGTACTGATAATCGATCCGACGTAAGATTCAAACAGGTCGGCACCCATTCCGGCGACATCACCCACATTATCTCCGACGTTATCAGCTATGGTTGCGGGGTTCAGTGGATGATCTTCGGGAATACCGGCTTCTACTTTTCCGACGAGATCGGCACCTACATCGGCAGCCTTGGTGTAGATACCGCCACCAACGCGGGCAAACAAGGCAATAGAAGAAGCACCAAACGAAAAACCGGTGATAACAGCCAGTACTTTATGGATACTGTCAATATCAGTGCCGAATAGATTTTCGAAGAAAAGAAAGAGCACTCCTAAACCGAGAACACCCAGGCCTACAACTCCAAGTCCCATTACCGATCCTCCGGCAAAGGCGATGTTCAGCCCTTCTCCCAGACTGGACCGGGCTGCTTGTGTGGTGCGGACGTTAGCTTTTGTAGCCACCTTCATTCCGATGAATCCGGCCAGTCCGGAACAGAATGCCCCAATGATGAAAGAAACGGCTACCAGCCAGTGAGAAGTTTCAGAATCTGCAGACCAGCCCAGAAGAATAGCAACACAAATCACAAAAACAGCCAGAACTTTGTATTCGGCTCTAAGAAAAGCCATAGCCCCTTTGGAAATATGGGAGCTTATCGTTGCCATTTTATCAGTTCCGATCTCCTGTCTGGAAACCCAGGATGATCTAAAAAAAGTATACAGCAGTCCCAAGACTCCCGCTACCGGAATTAAATAGGTTATTAAGGTATTCATATCAGCTTTTGATTATTTGTCAGCGTTAGTGGTCGATTAATTATACATATTCATTGCAGCTTCGATACCCTCACTTACATAGCAGAGACAGGCATCCAAAGCTTTTTCCAGCATGCTCTCCACAACCGGCCGTTGATTGGCATCAAATTTAGAAAGTACATAATTGACTTGCTGCCCTTTCGGGAAATTATCACCTATTCCCATACGAAGACGGGGAAACGTGTTGACACCCAGTTTTTGGATGATATCTTTAATGCCGTTATGTCCTCCCGCACTTCCTTTTGATCTGAGCCGAATAGTTCCGAGAGGTAGATCCAGGTCGTCATAACATATCAGGCACTGGTCTACTCCCATCTTATACCAGTTTAGTACCTGACGGACGGCATCACCGCTGCGATTCATGTAGGTTGTCGGTTTGACCAGTATCAGCTTTTTAGTTTGATACCGCCCTGTACCTATATAAAAAGGGCCTTTACCAGGCCCTAGTTTTACCGATTGCGAAGCCGCAAGCCGGTCGATTAAATCAAATCCTATATTATGGCGCGAACCAGCGTAGGCACTTCCCGGATTTCCCAAACCTATAATAACAGGCATAAATAGCTACACTGGTTTAGGAAACTTATTCTGTTTCTTCTTCACCACCTTCAGGAGCTTCTCCCTCTGCAGGTCCTTCTCCTTCAGCAAATTCCTCTTCTTCCTCGCCGGGTGTTTCGGTAGCAAGAGAAGAAGTAAGCAGAGCTTCGGATTTCGGAGGACGAATGGTTACAATAGTCCGGCTCAGATCATCCAAAGGAGTAATATCCGAAAGGTCGAGATCTCTGACGTGCAGAGAATCCCCAATGTTCAGTTCACTGATATCGATGGAATAGTCGCCGGGAATATTGTCGGGATAAACACGGATGCGCAGAATATGCATCGGCTGAAAAATACGGCCGCCTCCTTCAGTTACACCGATCGGAGTTCCGGTAAGCAGGATAGGAATACTCAGCGTTACTTTGTGCTCCTTATCCAAGACATAAAAGTCGACGTGAATCGGACGGTCGCTGATAGGATGGAACTCCACTTTTTTAAGCAGGGTTCTGTACGTCGACCCATCGATCTTAAGTTCAAGGATTTGCCTTTTACTGACAGAAAGAAGTTTTTCCAGTTCCAGTTCATCAACGGAGAGATGGAGATTCTCAGCAACTTTGGGGCCATAGAGAACCGCCGGAACCCGCATTGAATCGCGCAAAGCATCGACCGCTTTACGGCCGGTATCCCTTAATTTCCCTTCTAATTCTACAACTTTTGGAGTAGTCATGGTTCTAACAGATTAATTTAGGCCACCAAAACACAAAATCACAAGAATTTCATGTTGGGCTTTTTCAGTTAAGAAATTATAATTGAATATTTAGTGTGCCACAGCTTCCGTACTTTCGCCGCAAACATTTAATCATCAAAAAGTGCGCTTATCGTATCATTGGTATGGATTCGTTGAATCGCTTCTGCAAAAATACCTGCCACACTTAATACTTTTATTTTATGTGAGGGTTTACGCAAGGGCACTGTGTCGGTTACCAACAACTGATCGATAGGTGAATCTTCAATTCGCTGATACGCAGGCCCCGACAAAATCGGATGTGAGCAGGTCGCAACGATATTCAGTGCTCCCCGTTCCTTAAGAGCCGTAGCCGCATTAGTCAGGGTGCCCGCAGTATCGATTAAATCATCAACGATTAATATGTTTTTATCTTCCACCTCACCGATAATATTCATGACCTCCGCAACATTTTGCTTTGGCCTTCTTTTATCAATGAATGCCAGGCTGGCACCCAATCTCTTGGCATATGAGCGGGACATCTTGAGACTGCCTACATCCGGCGCAACGACGACCAAATTTTCAATCGGATTTTCTCTGAAATGGTCGATGAACAGACGGCTGGCATATAGATGATCCAGAGGTATATCAAAAAAACCCTGAATTTGAGCTGCATGCAAATCCATGGTTAAAATTCTGTCAGCCCCTGCCTTGGTCAATAAATTGGCCATCAGCTTTGAAGCAATGGACACCCGTGGCTGATCTTTACGATCCTGCCGGGCATATCCGAAATAAGGTATTACCGCTGTTACCCGTTTCGCAGATGCGCGTTTTGCGGCATCTAACAGTAACAGTAATTCGATAATGTTGTCACCCGGTGGGGGTGTCGACTGCACAATAAAGATATCTTCGCCGCGGATACTTTGCTCATATTTACAATAGAGTTCGCCATCAGAAAAAGGCTTGACGGTGACTTTACCAAGTTTAGTTCCATATTGTTCGGCGATAGCCCGAGACAGAGCTAAATTACTTCGACCGGCAAATATAGCTAAAGGTGTATCCAAGAGAGCTAACTATTCGATTATTGAAAATAAAATAAAAGGATGGCTTTACAGACATCCTTCTATTCTTGAGGCATCAATATGTAGTGTTATTGTTGCCCGGGGAGGACTCGAACCCCCACTGACGGGACCAAAACCCGCTGTCCTGCCATTAGACGACCGGGCAATATTTGCTGGTTTCGACAGATTCAGATGATATGAATTTACTGATTTGTAATCAAGAGGAAATTATAGTTTTAAACACTTCACAGCCTTCACACTTGCGGGGGGTACAATAGGATCGAAGCTGATAGACGGCGCCCAAATTATTCTGATAGGTATCAGCGGGAATATCCAGCGATTGGAAGGCACGCAAAAGAGAGCGGGGTAGCTTTACTCTGTGATTCAGCCAGTTATCATAAGCAGTGGCAGATATGTGAGTGGAGCCAAAGAGGTTGCCCAGGATGAAGAAGGCGGGAAGCCAGACGGTTCCGAATAAGATGCTGGCTCGTTCGCTGCCAATACCGGGTTGGGTATGAACCTGGTTTAGAAGCTGTTTCCAAAGTTGCAAGCTGTCCTGTTTCAGCCAATGTTCGAATGGGAGCCGGTGTATGAACCATAAACATTCTGCGGCTTGTTTTATCCTAACGGCAGGAT
This sequence comes from uncultured Balneolaceae bacterium, assembly GCA_937982515.1. Lineage (GTDB taxonomy): Bacteria > Bacteroidota > Rhodothermia > Balneolales > Balneolaceae > CALJMB01. Next base: position 16,909 of record CALJMB010000223.1, on the reverse strand, counting down.
GATTGGATGGACGGCAGCTTTTGTGTTTCCAGCTGTAGGTGCATGAGGGGGAAGGGGAATTAATTTCTGATGCCTTTTCTGCCAGACAGATGAGCCCGGATCTGGAAAGATTATCTGAAAGGCAGGTCAGCAACTGTTTGCACAGCTTCTGCATCGGCTCACGGTTATAGGCGATGCCAAGGCCGTCAAACAGTGCCAGAGACAGCATGGCCACCCAGGCACGGGAAGGAGGAAGCGCCGAATCATACCACTGCAGAAGATCGTCGACCTTCTGCTCAAAATATTGTTTTTGTGCTTTTCCAAGCTGCTGTATAAAAGCATTTTGGGAGATAAAAGAGATATGGCCGGCACAGGGCAAAGTACCAGGCTGGTTAAACCGCTCCAGGAATGACTGCAGCGGCTTTGTCAGGAAAGGCTTAAGGCGAAGCGTGTGGATAGGGGTTTGATCTTGCCGCACCACCACAGGGCGCTCTTTAATACCGCTGTCGTTGTAGACAACGTGCAGGACTACCCGATTGAAAACAGGATTTTTGTGATGGCGGTGAAGCATCCAGTCTCGTTCATTCCAGTGTATTTCTACATCGCCGAACCATTTTACATCGCCGATTTTTATGCAGGCATTAAGGAAGTCGGGCCCGTCGGAATGGTTAAGGATCCCGGTATCAAATATAGTTAAGGGCAACCCCTCATCTGTATACAGGCCGGACAAATCAAGGTTCAGGGATTTCCAAATCCAATGCAGCAGCCCTTCCTGATATGTTGGTTTCGTGTTACGCACCTGTAAGATACGGCTCGTTTAGATAGAGATGCTCGGTAGCTTCATAAAGATCAGGAATGTGGCGTTTCAGGCGTCTTCGAATACCACCGTGGAGATGCTCTAAATGGCCGGAGTTTTTAGGAATAAGAGCTTTCCCTTTTGCATCGACCCAGTCTGCAATTTTAGTGATAGGGCTAGCAACCGATGTCTGGTTGGTACTCCTGCTTCTGGAGAGCAGGAGAAGCCCAATCATGGCGCTGCCGGCAACTGCGGTGCCGGTAATAATCAGTTGAGTATTGGTAAGACGTTGAATCATAATAAACTCCTTGATAATTAGATGACTAATAGATTAGGTTAAGCGGATACTTTAAGATATCAACGCACGTTAGTATCTTTAATTTGTATCATGATGACATAGTTATAATATATAAACCGAAAAAAATTGCATGGTTGCAAATAATTCTTTGACATTGATGGATGCCGGCCGTATCGAACGCTCTCTGAAACGTATTGCCTACCAAATAGCAGAGAGCAACAGAAAAGATAAACCGGTGGTGCTTTTGGGTATTAATAACAGGGGTTCACTGGTAGCAGAGAAATTAAGGATATATCTCTCGGCTGTTTATTCTAACGAGGTGAAAAGGTTAGCGCTGTTAGTGCCCCGTAATGACGAGAATCGCCCGGCACTTTCGAAAGCAGAGTTAGAGAATAAATTTATGGTTTTGGTAGACGATGTCATTTTTACAGGGAAGACCATGTTCGAAGCTCTGGAATTACTTTCCCGGCAGGTAGGGATAGACGAAGTTCATACTGTTGTATTGGTTGACAGAGGGCATCGAAAACTTCCGATCGAAGCACAGTTTGTAGGGCTTAATTTGCCCACCAAGCTAAATGAACATGTATCCTTAATCACTGAAGGAAATGATATATTAGAGGTACAGTTGACCTCAGAATGAAAAAATATTGCGTTTTTAAACTTTCTATAAAGTAGATTTTATCATAACTTACGATCTCCTTTATGAAGAATGAAATGCAGGCACATTTGTATGAGAAAAGCGGGCGGCTTTTTCTGGGTAGTGCTCTTATGTATATGTACAACACAGGTATCTTATGCCCAGGAAGCAATTGAAATAGGAAGGCTTTTATCAGGAGATAGGGATATCTCGATCAGAGATATGTCTCGGATAAAAAACACGATCATCATTAGCGATACCCTCAGGGGATGGAAGCACACGTGGGGGGGAACTTTAAACGGATCACAGGCTTCCTTCAGGAATTGGAGTGGTGGTGGGGTCAATACCATCAGTGTTACCAGTTCTACTATATTTAATCTTCAGTACAGAAGAAATGCTTTCGGTTATGACCTGACAACCAATTTTCGGTACGGAAGAGCACAACTGGATGGAAAAGATACACGAAAAACGGATGACCGGCTTGCTGTAAATAATAAATTTTCCTACCTGTTTGATCACAGTGAGTGGAGCGCTTTTGCAAATATTAACATCTCAACTCAGTTTGATAAGGGGTTTAATTATAATGTACCTGATGGTACAGATCCCATCCTTATATCCAAGTTCTTTTCTCCGGCCTATTTGACGCAAATCATTGGTATCTCTTATAAGCCGTTTAGCTCGTTTTCTGCAGAAGCTGGTGTGGCTCTTAAAGAAACCATTGTCGCCGATACCACATTATCTACCAGATACGGGCTGGACCCCGGTGAAACATTGCGTTTTGAGCCTGGTTATGCGGTGGCACTGAATTATAATCAGGTTATAGCCAATAATGTTAGGCTTGTGAGCTCATTAGAGACATTTACTAATTTACAGCGGAGCGTCAAAAGCACCGATGTTCATTTTGCAAATGAAATAGTTGGGAAGATCAACAATAATCTGAACACTATTTTTCAGTTTGTGCTAATTTATGATGATGACTTTTCAAGGAAGGTACAGATCAAACAGGTGCTGTCGGTAGGGTTCTCTTTCAGCATCCTGTAAATCAGAACATAGATAACACGAATCGGATGGAAAAGCGCAGGCCCTATTATTTTTCTCTCTTATTTGCGAGGTTCTGTCCGATCAGCGTTATCCATGTTTTATGGTTCTATACCTCAAACTCAATACCCTGAGCCAGCGGAAGTTCGCTGCTCCAGTTAATGGTATTCGTTTGCCGCCGCATGTAGGCTTTCCAGGCATCAGATCCCGATTCCCTCCCGCCGCCTGTCTCTTTTTCACCTCCGAAAGCCCCGCCGATTTCCGCCCCGCTGGTTCCCACATTGATATTTGCTATGCCACAGTCGGATCCTCTGGCACTGAGGAATGTTTCAGCCTCTCGTATGTTGAGCGTGAACATAGCAGAGCTGAGCCCCTGCCTGACCCCGTTATGAAGGGCAACAGCCTCCTCAAGGTCTTTATATTTTATGAGATACAAGATAGGCGCAAACGTTTCTTCCTGAACGATATCATAGTCGTTTTGTGCAACGACTATAGCCGGGCGTACGTAGTGGCCTCCTTTTAAGTTCTCTCCTTTCAATATCTCCCCGCCGTAAATCAGCTCTCCGCCGGCTTTCTGTACCTCTTCTAATGCTTTTTGCATGTTTTCTACAGCTTCTTTGTCGATCATGGGGCCAACAAGTGTCTGCTCATTCAGTGGGTTGCCAATGTTCACTTTCTTATACAGTTCAACTAGTCGTTCTTTCACCTCGTCAAACACCTCTTCCTGAACAATAAGACGACGGGTAGATGTACAGCGCTGTCCACAAGTGCCTGCTGCACCAAATACGGTAGCACGTATGGCCATCTCCAGATCGGCATTTTTGGTTATGACAACAGCATTATTGCCCCCAAGTTCGAGGATGGTCTTCCCCAGACGGGCACCTACTGTTTGGGCTACCTTTTTACCCATGCGTGTGGAACCCGTTGCCGAGATAAGAGGGATGCGCTCGTCCCGTGCCATCCATTCGCCGACTTCGCGTGCCCCTGTTATAAGGTTGAAAACACCTTCCGGAATATTATTTTTCTTGAGAACTCTGGCAATGATTTTTTGCACAGCCACCCCGCAGAGAGGGGTCTTTTCCGAGCCTTTCCAGATTACCACATCCCCGCATACGGTGGCGATCATAGCGTTCCAGCTGTACACAGCCACCGGAAAATTAAAGGCGGAAATAATTCCACAGATACCCAGCGGGTGCCACTGCTCATACATGCGGTGTTCCGGCCGTTCAGATTGCATCGTAAGTCCGTATAGTTGCCGGGACAAACCGACGGCGAAGTCACAGATATCGATCATCTCTTGTACTTCGCCTAATCCTTCCTGGTAAATTTTCCCCATTTCATAAGAAATAAGTCTGCCGAGATCCGTTTTATATTTTCGCAGCTCAAGCCCGATTTGCCGAACAATTTCGCCCCGCTTAGGGGCGGGTACCATTCGCCAGGAAGTAAAGGCTTCCTGTGCTTTTTCCACTACTTCGTCATACTCCTGTCTTGTGGTTACCGACGTATCGGTAATATGTGATCCGTCGATTGGCGTAGTGCTTGAAATGATCTCTCCTCCGTCAGTACCCCAAAACCTTTGTCCGGTACTGGTTCCATGGTTTTTTCCTTCGATGCCCAGGTTGCGTAAAAATTCCATAATGATAGTGTATATTAGGTCTTGATTTATGTTTTCCTGTTTAAAATAAGCATACTTTTTATGCTTTGAAGCTGTAGTATTTCATGCTGTGCATTCTTTAAACAGGGATAAAATAATGATAGGTAACAGAATTCAATGATCAAATAATATTAACCATGAAGCTCAGCCCGGCCTCAAATACCAGATTAACCCTTCTTCGTAAACTGTACCGTAAAAAATACCGCCAGAAAGAACAGCTGTTTATCATTGAAGGAGAACGGGCTGTGTTGCAGGTCATTAAAAACGGTCTGATCCGCGTGGATAGCTTATACTTTGATGAAAAAAGTAATTTCTTCGATGAACCGGACTGGGAAGCAGAAATTGCTCAGGTCGATTCATTCAATATAGAGAGTACAACCTTCCGGGAGATTGCGGATACGGATAATCCTCAGGGAGTATTGGCATTATGTGAAGTGCCGCCGGAGAGTATGGTACAGGATCTGGCCGGTGCCCAGGGTATCATTGTAGCCACCGATGGGCTTCAGGATCCGGGTAACATGGGCACAATTATTCGTACAGCGAGCTGGTTTGGGGCTAAAGGTATACTGGCCGGCAAGGGTTCGGTAGATCTTTTTAACCCCAAAGTGGTGCGGAGTACGGCTGGCGCTACAGGCTCGTTGCCTTACCTGAATGCGGATCTGGATGCCGATCTGCCCCTTTTTGAGCAGCAGGGGTGGAAGGTGGTGTTGCTGGATGCCGGACCGGGGTCCCGGGAGCTGCGGTCGGCAGAGAAGACCGGAAAAACCATACTGGTGGTAGGCAATGAAGCCAATGGAATCCGGAGTAGTTTAGCGGATGGACGAATGAAAACCCGCATTTCGTCACCGGTCTCTTCTCCCCGCGTGGAAAGCCTGAATGCATCTATAGCTCTCTCGATTGCTCTGTACGCCTTCTCTGGCTGAGATTGCCTTTGTGGGGATACAGAAACACGAAATATACTGTAACAGCGCGGCTCGCCGCTACAGAGTATAAGGGGAAGCTGGCGTCATTTACCCTATATCTTATACCCGAAGAAGATCCTTATCACAACAAGAATTCGTGTTTTTGTGTTTTCGTGGCCTTCCATAATTATTCCTGAAGATGCACAAATTCAGAACAGAGCTCCGTGCCGTAAAACTTCTGGCCCTGTGTGTCAAAATCTTCAGTGGAGTCGGTGGTGAGAAAGCGCCTGCCTCCGTTTTTAGAGCACTTTTCGTCTATCTCCGGATGCCTGTTCAGGTAGTCGGCCAGGCTTTTAGCAACAATTTCTCCCTGACTTAAAATGGCGACGTGATCCGGGGCATGCATCCGTATTTTATCTATCAACAACGGGTAGTGGGTGCAGGCCAACAGCAGGGTGTCGATCTCATTTGAGTTCGTCATGATCCGGTTTACATGCTGTTTTATAAAATAGTCCGCTCCGGGACGATCATATTCTCTGTTCTCCACCAGTGGCACCCACATGGGACAGGCTTCCTGGTAAATATGCAGGCCAGGAAACTGTTTTTTAATTTCTATGACATATGATTCTGAATTAACCGTACCGCTTGTACCCAAAATACCGACATGTCCCGTCTTGGAATGCCGGCCAATAACTTCCGCGGTTGGGCGGATAACCCCCAATACTCTTCGTTCCGGATCTATCTTCGGCAAGTCTTTTTGCTGAATACTTCGGAGGGCCTTGGCAGAGGCCGTATTGCAGGCCAGGATCACCAGATGGCAGTTCTGTGTAAAGAGGTATTTAACGCACTCCAGCGTATACTCATAAATGGTAGTAAACGACCGGGTGCCGTAAGGGGCGCGGGCGTTATCGCCCAGATATAGATAATCATAATCCGGCAGCTCTTTGACGATCTCTTTCATAACCGTAAGGCCGCCATACCCGGAATCGAAGATACCTATGGGAGAGGTATTGGTCATGGCAGATGAATCAATTAGGATTAGGAATCAGGAATGATAAAGAAAATAGCTCTAATTCCTAATTTACTAATTCTAAATTTTTAATTGAGCATGCGGGCCAGTACTACGGTTTTTTTGAAAGCCCGGTTTTTCCCGTTGGTGCTGTTATAGGCTTCAAAGACGACAATATAAATTCCAATCCGGTTTCTGGTTCCATTATCTCTACGGCCATCCCAGATCAGAGAACCTTCAAAACCGGCGGGTCGCCCATCCGCCAGCTTGCGCACCAGCCGCCCGTACCGGTCATAAATATGAACCTTCACCAGGTAATCTGGTTCATCCAGCCTGTAGTTGATGAACAGATTATCATCAAACCCATCATTATCCGGAGAGAACGGATTGGGAGAGAAACGGATTCCTACCTGAGCCGGTGCCTGATCCGGAATCTGGTAGAGCGAGTTCTCCGAGAGGGGAGTTCCTCCTTTTTCACTGGCACTGGAGCTCCAGTTGGAGCGGTCATTGCCAGGCCCTGCCGGATGGATCCGTTCCAGGGCAATGCCTCTTGTGTCGATCAGGTTGGGATTCTGCCAGCTTTCACTGTAGTACACAGAATCGATAACCGTTCCGGTGCTGTCGGCCAGGAATACTGCATCGCCCGTGGCAGCCAGGCTGAGGCTGCTTTTGTCAATACGAATGGTCGAGGCAGCATGGGAATGTTCAATCCCGAAAAATCCGGCTGTTTTACTTCGGTTGAATACCGGCTCTTCATCTGCATAAATCAGAGCAAAACCCTGCGCAGGGATCCATTTTGTAGTGGTGGCAACTGGTACGAGGGAACGGACTTCGCCGTCTTCATCGGGAGCGTCGTGCAGGTACAGGCCTTCCAGCGATACGGCAAAATCTTTTGTATTTCGGAGTTCCACATATTCGCTCTGGTCGGGAAGGTTGTCATCTGGATTGCTGAGAGGATTGTACATAATTTCATTGATAACTACCGAAGAAGGCTCAAGCCGGCGGGCGATGGGTATTTCAGCTGCAGGGGTTGTGTTACCACGTACATCGGTCAGGTTTTGTATCGTCAGGGTTACGGCTGTCTCTGCAGTGCTTGCTTTGGCGGGAGCAAGCTGTAACGTAACTTTATTGGCCTGAGCCGGATTGAAGGATTCAACACTCATTGGCGTTCTGTCTGAGGAGAAGGAGAGCTCAGGTGTAAGGGCGATGAATTCATTGAACTGTACCTGAATCCGGTTGCCGGAGATCAGCTTGGAGAAGATTACTTCCGGAGGCGTTTCATCAGGCAGGAAGGAGGTATTTTCTCTGCCGGGAGAATAGGGCATGGATGCGGGGTGAGACTGCCAGTTGGAGGGATCACCGGAAGCCGCCAGCGGATCTATGCGCTCAAGCGAAATGCCTTTTCCCGCAGTGCCCCAGTTTGCCCGGTAAAACAGGGAGTCGATGGTAAGGCCGGCATCTGTTTGGAGATATAGGGCATCTCCGGCATCGTTCAACGAAGGAAAGCCCGCGAGATACCTGACATTGTCCAGGCTGTCGGCAAAGGCGGGGTTATCGGTCAGTGCCAGATATTCACCGGCCTGCAGTTGCATGTCTGCTCCCAGCGTAACGGTGCCCGCCGCATCTCCCAGTTTCCATCCGGAGAGATTGAAATTGCTTCCGGACGTGTTGTAGAGCTCGACAAATTCGGGATCTCCGCCGTCTATACGTGTGAACAGAATCTCATTGATGACAATATCCCCCCTCTGTGCCTGTCCGAACCGGATATAGGTTTCTCCAAGAGTAGCAGGCGGCATCGTATTTCCGAATAGATCCTGCAGGCCTTCTGCCCGGACGCGGTAATGCTGTCCCGACCGGAGCGGTTGTGCCAGAAACAAAGTAACGGTGTTTCGTTCTGCTAAGATGTTTTTTATATCCCGCTTCGGTTCCAGGGTAAAATTGTCTGTAAGCACGGCACTATGCTGTTCTATCCTTTCGGAAAATTGTAGATGCAGGGAGGTATCACTGAGTATGGTCAGTTTCTCCAAGACAGGAGGGCTTTTATCGGGAGGGATACTATTCGGCCTGCCCGGAGATCCGCCGGCGGAAGCCTCACCCCAGTTCCCCTGCCAGATGCCAGGGACAAGGGTTGTCCGGCGTTCCAGGGCTTTTTCTGCACCGCCCCAGGCGGATGTATACCTCAGGGAATCCAGTACCTGGCCACTGCCGGATCTGATAACGAGGTCATCTCCGCTGTTATTCAATACCGGAAACCTGTTACTCATTGTAATTAGTGAAATATCAGGGTGTTCCTTCAGCAGGGTCTGGTCCGGAGCAATGACCACATAACTGTCGGGTGGAAAGATATGTTGTTCACTAATTATTACTCTGGCATTACCTGTGTTGTCGTTTATGGTCCAGCCTTTCAGATCCAGTGATTTATCTGATCGGTTATAAAGCTCGATATATTCCGACTCTCCGGGAGGCGGTTCATACATGAACTCAGTGATGAAGACGTCTCCCGAATCTACGGGTAAAATCTCAAAGTAGGTGAAGGTTGTATCCAGCCCTGAGGCTACATTCCCAAAGATATCTTTGACTCCGTTGACGGTAAGCGTATAGGAGGAGGCATTCTGAAGGGCTGAAGACAGAGACAGGTCAACGGTGTTTGGAGAATGAAGATATACCGCGTCTATTGCGATGCCGTCTGTGATGGAATATCCGGAAGGTTGTACAAAAGTGCCAGGGTCTGGTCGTTCGTCCAGAGAGAGACGAATGGTATGATTATCCAGAATGTGTATATCAGCTATTCCGGGAGGGGTTACATCCGGGCCAATTTCATTTGTTCGTCCCGGCGTACCCAACTCGTTGGGTGCCGGACCCCAGTTGGAGGAATAGACACCGGAGACGGCAGTGGTTCTGCGTTCCAGGGCGGTAGCTTCGTTTACCCAGCCAGAAAAATAAGAAAGAGAATCCAGTAGTACGCTGGAAGCATTCCGTATTACAATAGCATCCCCGTTGTTATTTAGCGAAGGAAAACGCGTACCCATGGATATCAGGGATATTTCCGGATACGCAGCAAGCAGCGTTTGATCCGGGGCGATGACAACCATGCTGTCCGGAGGCAGTATAAAGCTGGCAGAACGGATGATTTGAAGCTGACCGGTGTTGTCACTAAGCGTCCACCCTTTGAGATCCAGTGATTTAGCAGAGCTGTTATAGATTTCTACATATTCTGAGCTACCGCCGGGCGGGTCGCTCATAAATTCATTGATAAAGACATCGCCTGAATCGGCTATTGAAATTTCATAGTAGGTGAAGGCCGAATCCAGCCCGGTTGTTGCGTTGCCGAATATGTCTTGCAGTCCGTCAATGGTTAGGGTATATGTTACCGCATTGTTTAGCGAGGAGGAAAGGGCCAGCTGCACACTGTCGGCAGAGAGTACGGTTGCAGAGGTAATAGCTACATCGCCCGAAACAGAATAATGTAATTTGTCGGATGCGGAGCTGCTCTCGAGCCGTTCGTCAAATGCCAGGATCAGGCGTCGGTTGTCAGGGATGTGAATGTCGGTGAGGCCGGGGGGCGCGCGATCTTCTTCTGCTTCATTCGGCAGGCCGGGCGTTCCTCCTAGTGGATGAGGGGAGTCTGCCCAGTTTTCAGGGAAGAGAGCCGGAACGGAATCCGACCTGCGCTCAACAGCCACGTCGTTTCCGCCCCAGACGGGTGTATAGGTTAAGGAGTCAGCTGTTTCTCCTTCCGGTGTAACGATTCGTACGGCATCGCCGCTGTTATTAAGAGCGGGAAAAGAGCTCATATGAACATACGGTCTGTATCCGAAGGTATTAAAGAGGACCGTGGTATCGGCAGCGATGACGAGGTAACCATCAGGTTCCAGAGTATGGACGGTGCCGGTAATAATATTTAATGAATTGTTATCTCCCAGCTGCCAGTTTTTGATATTCAGGTATTTGGCCGAGGTGTTTTTAAGCTCAATATACTCAGCTGCACCTGTTGGCGGGTCGTACATGAATTCATTGATGATGACGTCGCCGGGAGCGAATTTATCGAATTGTATAAAGGGAGTAGTGGTTGTTGCTATTCCCTCACCATTAAAATCTTCTACGTTTTGAACTGTTAACATATATTTACCGCTGGGAAGAGGATTATCATAGATCAGACGAATAGTGTTATCTTCGGGAAAACTGACAGAGGCTGGTGAGCCAATATCATCGTTTATAGAAAAATCATAAGCCTGCACTGTGGCAGGATTATAAGCCCGGTTTAGTGATACATCCACCCAGTTGACATCGGCAGATATTTCTGTAACCAACAACGGAGGGATATCTATCCTAAAATCAAAAGCAAACTTCTTAATGTTGGATTTGGTGTAGTTAACTTTAATGCCAAAATAGGATGTACTCGGGTAATCGTTATCAGTCCCTGTGTCTTCGGGATTAAGAATTCCTATATAACCTGTTCCAACTTCCAATTCCCAGTTTCCCGATATATCTCTGGATATTTTGACCCGATAATCACCGCCGGCACTAATGTTGGTGATTCCTGTTAGTATCTCTTTATCTTTTTCGCCATTTGTTATTTTGAATAACCGAAAAACATCACTTGATGAATTTTCTCCGGCCTGCAGGGCATAACCATTTACCTGGCCTGTGAGGTCTGCAATATCACTCACCAGATAGATGAATGCATTGTTGTTGTTTGACGGGCTAAATCCATCCAGATTTATGTAAAATTCCCAATAGCCAACTGTATTAGTGGAGGGAGTACTCAGGTAAGAGCTGCCCGCACTTTTGGCGTCAAGCTGAAGCAGATGGTTGCCGTTTATGTTTATTATGGCGAACTCATCCGTATTTCCGGTCCATTCCGGATTTGAGATGAACTCCCCGTCTTCAAATCCATCTTCGAATAGTATGGATTGACCCCTGCCCGATACAACTGACAGTGTGAACAGGAGCAGGTATAAAGGAACAAAGAATCTCATATGGCGCTTTATTTATGTTAATGTAAAGGTTACTCTTACTCTATAGGTCCCAGAATGGGAGGGCGGCAGAAAAGGATCGGTCATGCTGCCCCGGCCGTACCTCGTATGTACTCTCATTACCATGCCTCACGTTGCATCGTATACTATACAGACTGTTTTGGAAGCCATTCCTTACAAAATTTTTTAAATATTTTTTATATCATTCCCCTTGAACCGGGAATCAAACAGGAAAAAACCTCTTACTATGGATTATGCGACAGATCGATCGGTGCCTTTTGAGATAACCGACATCAACCACGGATTTCAGGAAGCGAAGGGCTTGATGAAGTTGAACAGAGATGGTATAACCCTGGAATTTGAAGTGCAGGACAGCTTTGTGGGATTTTTTAAGTCGGGGATAAGGGATGTGCAGATATCCTATGCCGACCTGGAGTCGATCCGTTTTAAGAAGGGCTGGTTTAGCTCAAAAATTATATTGAACGGTATCTCAATGAAAGTATTTGATGATATTCCGGGTACGGAACACGCCACATGCACGCTCAAGATAAAACGCTCGCACAGGAAGGAGGCTGAAAATCTGATATCGAAGGCCCGCCTGTACTTGTCGGAATACAGGTTGAACCAACTGGGAGAGGGTTAGAAAAGTGCATAGCGCAGAGCGCATGGCGTTGCGGGGAACGCTATGCGCCTTGCTCTATGCACTACACAAATTACAAGTAATTCTTTGCAACGAGCAGCTCTGCATTCAGAATAGCTCCTCCGGCAGCTCCGCGTACCGTGTTATGGGCCAGCGCCATATAAGAGATGTCGAAGATATTGGATTTTCTGAGCCGGCCGATACCCATCTGCATGCCGTTTTCCCGCCCCGCGTGCAGGCGCGGCTGAGGATAGTGGTCTTCGGTGTACAGGCGGATCGGCTCAGCAGGAGCAAAGGGAAGATCCAGGTCTTTGATAGGGTTTTTCCAGCTCAAAACCGCTTCACGTACGTCTTCGATAGATTTAGGTACATTGGCCAATTTAACGGCAACTGAAAGCAGGTGTCCCTCTATGGTAGGAACCCGGACAGCTGTGGCCTGCACATCAAAGTCGGCCATTTCTACTTTACCGGCAGCATTAAGCGTGCCCAGCAGCTTCAGAGGCTCAGTGTGGATTTTATCCTCCTCACCACCGATAAACGGCACCACATTGCCCATAATGTCCAGACTGGGAACGCCCGGATACCCGCCGCCTGATACAGCCTGCATAGAGGTAGTGATTACCGCTTCTATGCCAAAAGCATCGTAGAATGGGCGCAGAGACATAGCCAAAGGAACACACACACAGTTGGGATTGGTGACGATCCATCCGCTTCCGTCTTTGGTAAAGGTCTGGGCTTCGATCAGCTTTGTATGATCGGGATTCACTTCCGGCACAAGCAGCGGAACAGACTCATCCATCCGGTAGTTTTTCGCATTGGAAATAACCGGTATGCCAGCTTCTGCAAAGCGGCGTTCGATATCTGTAGCAACCGACGAATCAAGGCCGGAGAACACTAAATCGATACCTTCGAACAGGGCAGGGTCGCACTCAGAAACCTCAGTTTTGGCAATGTGTTCAGGCATTTCCACATCTTCAATCCAGTGTACAGCTTCCTTATAAGGTTTACCGGCAGAACGTTTGGACGCTCCCAGTGCTTTAACGTTAAACCAGGGATGCCCTTGCAAGAGTCGTATGAATTTTTGTCCAACCGCACCGGTGGCGCCGAGTATGCCTATTTGAAAAGATCTCATGAGTTCTAAGATTTAGGGTCCAAACGTTCTATGATACAATCGTTAGCCAGCTATATGGAACTATCGGTTATGTTTCACAGAGAAAGCCCTCGTGTAACTCTGCGCCTTCTCTGCGGTACCACTTTTTGAGCTATAACCTGGAGATACCGTAGTATAAGAGGGTATTTTGTCGATTGTACCTTGGTTTAAAATGAGCGCTAAATATAGCGATAAATTGGCCATTAATTAAAGCGGCTTTTTTTACTATCTTAGGCTCTGATTAAATCTTCCCTGAAATTTAAAGTATTATTTACCCACATGTCTGTTACCGAACTTGACAGTTTAGATAAAATCGTTTCCCTGGCCAAAGCCCGGGGCATTATTTTTCAATCATCAGACATCTATGGAGGGCTTGGCGCCGTCTATGATTACGGGCCGCTCGGCGTAGAGTTGAAACGCAACATACGGAACCACTGGTGGAAAACCATGACCCAAAAACATGACAATATTGTAGGGGTGGATGCCGCCATTTTCATGCATCCAAAAGTATGGAAAGCCAGCGGACATGTGGACGGATTTAATGACCCGATGATTGACGACAAACAGTCAAAGAAACGATACCGGGCGGATATGCTGATCGAAGGCCACATTGCCAGGCTGAGAAAAGACGGTAAGAAAGATGAAGCTGATGAACTGCAGCGCCAGTTGAACACCGCCGGAAGCCGCGAAGGGCTTTGCGAAGATTTACACAGGCTTATCATAGACAATGAAATCCGCGCGCCGGAATCGGGGGCCTTCGACTGGACCGAGGTACGCCAGTTCAACCTGATGTTCAAGACCCAGTTCGGTGCAACCTCTTCAGGCGATGGAGACGATGCCATATTTCTGCGTCCCGAAACGGCTCAGGGTATTTTCGTTAACTTTAAAAACGTATTGGATACCTCCCGCCAGCAAATACCGTTTGGCATTGCACAGATAGGGAAAGCGTTTCGCAATGAAGTGGTAGCCCGGCAATTCGTCTTCCGCATGCGCGAGTTTGAACAGATGGAGATGCAGTATTTCGTAGAGCCGGGCACCGATGCCGAATGCTACAAACAGTGGCTGGAAGAGCGCCTGAACTGGCACAAAGCGCTCGGTATACGCGGACACAAGCTGCGCACAGAGCCCCATCCCACAGAGAAACTGGCTCACTATGCCGCCGCCGCTGCCGATATTCAATACGAATACCCCATAGGATGGCAGGAAGTAGAAGGCGTCCACAACCGTACTGATTTCGACCTTACCCAGCACCAGGAGTTTTCCGGTAAGAAGATGGAATACTATGATCCCTCTACGCAGAAACGGTACATTCCCTATGTCATAGAAACATCTGTCGGACTGGACCGAACGGTGCTCATGGTGCTTTGCGATGCCTACCGGGAAGAGGAAGTAGATGGAGACAGCCGGACGGTACTCAAGCTCAATCCCGAGCTGGCACCTACCAAGGTGGGAATATTTCCGCTCATCAAAAATGACAAATTGCAGGATCTTGCGCGCAAGATCGAGAAAGACCTGCGCAACGACTACACGGTGCTGTACGATGAATCCGGCTCCATCGGTAAGCGATACCGCCGCCAGGATGAAGCGGGTACCCCATTCTGTATTACCATAGACTTCGACGGTGTGGAAGCGGAAGGAGAAAATACCGTAACCATCCGTTACCGTGATGATATGAGCCAGGATCGCATTGCCGTTAGCCGCCTGAGAGAGGTTATCGATGAGAAGATGAAATCATGGAAACCGGAACCTTCCCCCGGGAAGTGATGAACGTTCCGCCGGGCGGCGGATCCCGGAGCGGTCGCCGAAATCAGATCCGCAAAGTTTTTAGAAAACTCTGCGGATCTGAGGCGGATTCCTGCCTGACTACAGTCCCCCCTCTAACCATACCCTGATTATTCTGACTCCTGACTCCTGAATTCAGAATTCTGAATTCTGAATTTTCCGCCTCCCTGAAACTTAAATCCAAGAGCGAGGTTCAGAGCCTGAAAGGAACCGGAAAAAATTATTCAGAGGAGCATCAGGATGAAAGCACATCGTCAGGAGAACAGAGTTGTTATGGTAACAGGTGGGGCACAGGGCATCGGAAGAGGTATCAGCATGAAGCTGATGGAAGAGCGGTATCATGTGATCGTCGCCGATAGAGATGAAGAAGCAGGAAGGGAGTTTGCAGAAAGCTACGGAAAGGTTTTTAATGTTGAATGCGCATCGGTAGATGTATCTGACTGGAAAGAGGTGCGCGAAGGTTTCCGGGCTGTAGCTGAAAGACACGGCAGGCTGGACGGACTGGTTAATAATGCGGCCAACGCCGATCCGTATAACTACTCCATAGAAAACCTGGATCAGGAGAGCTGGCAGCGTAAGATGAACGCCAACCTGGGCAGTGTAGTTGCCTGCACAAAATATGCCGCCCGTTTGCTGAAAGCCTGTCGGGGGAGCATCGTTAATATTGCATCTACCCGGGCGGTCATGTCAGAGCCTGATACAGAAGTCTATACGGCTTCAAAGGGCGGTGTCGTTGCTCTTACCCACGCTCTGGCCAATAGCCTGGGGCCGGATGTACGGGTCAATGCCATAAGCCCCGGCTGGATAGAAGTGAGCGACTGGCAAAAGCTTTCCACGCGAAAAGTGCCGGACCTCCGGGAAATCGACCACAGGCAACATCCCGCCGGAAGAGTGGGCACTCCTGCAGATGTGGCCGGTATGGCAGCTTATCTTATTTCCCGCCGCTCAGAGTTCGTCACAGGGCAAAATTTCATTGTTGATGGCGGGATGACCCGTAAGATGATTTATGAGGCGTGAGGAGAGTTGCGTAGTGAAAGGGCCTATTCCCGGGCCTGTCGAAGCCTCTCCATGGAACGAATGCTGTACGGGACAAGGGCACCACACCCTTCCATAAAAAGGCGACGCCACTTATATCGTGGCACCGCCATAATCAATCCGTGTATATCCGCGTCCATCCGCGGGCGGTTCTATTATTCTGTACTGGCTACACCAATCACGCCACAACCCAGGCGGGGGCCGGCATCACCTGAAGGCTGAGAAGTAAGATCATCCTCGCCTCCGTGAACGACCACAGCCCGGCCGAGAATGCTGTTCAGCTCAATAGTGTCATCCACATAATCTATTGTAGCCAGGCCTTGAGCATTGGCTTCGATATTGCCCATGTCTCCCATATGCCGCTCGGCATCGTCCGGAGCGCCATGGGGTTTATTAGCCGGGTTGTAGTGTCCGCCCGCTGAGCTTCCGTCGCTAGCTGTGCAATCGCCATATTGGTGGATGTGGAACCCGTGCTTGCCTTCCGAAAGGCCTTCAATTTCTGCACGGACACGCACACCGTTATCTGCCGGCTCAAAAATGACGGTACCGGCTGCATTATTTCCCTCGGTAGGATGAACAACGGCAACCAAAGGACCGATACTGGTACCGGAAACTATATTTACTTCTGCCTGATTAGCTGTTTCCTGCCCGGATTGCTGAGCACAACCGGCCTGCACTACTATAGCTACTACTAACGCAAGTGGAAAAAATTTAAGTGATTTTAGCATGATGTGTTTGTTGATTTAAAGATTATTACTAGGCACCGCTCTGATAGTTCATAACTTGTTGTCGGTCTTCTGGTTTCAAAGTAAAGAGTAGAAGGTAGAAAGTCTAAAGCAGAAAGTAGAAAGTAGTGTAATTTTTGGCGTGCCCGCACAGCCGGGCGGCTGGGTTAATTCAACATTCGAAAGAGTGCTCTATCGTACCCACCCCTTGTTCCCCTTCCCGACAGGCCTGTCGGGAGAGGCTCCTTGCGTAGAACGCGGCTCCTTTCTGCTCTATTGATCACTACT
>CALJMB010000222.1 GCA_937982515.1 uncultured Balneolaceae bacterium | reverse complement strand
GTTACTATCGGCTATACCTGTCAAACCAGCTTCCTTCCTTTAATAAACCTCCACAGGCAGGCGTTGGGGCGGTGGTGGTATAGCCAGAAGTTGGGGTTAGGGGCGTCGATGACGGCGAAATCAGCCGATTTGCCCGGTTCTATGGAACCCGTATGAATATCGCGATGGATGGCTTTGGCCCCGTAAATCGTGGCTCCTTTTAGCGCCTCGGCCGGAGTTAATCCTCCCAGATTACAGGCCAGCATCATCGCCAGGGGGAGGTCATAACTTGGCGCCGATCCCGGGTTGAAGTCGGTGGCCACGGCTACCTGCACACCCTCGTCAACGAGCCTGCGACAGTTGAGCGGCTCCTGCTGTGTGTACAGCGAAGCCAGCGGGAGCGTCACTCCAATGACCCCGGCTTCGGCCATGGCTCGGATTCCTTCATCCGAAGCCTTTTCCAGATGATCGGCGCTGGCGGCTTCTAATTCGGCAGCCAGTTCGGCTCCGCCGCAAGAAGTGAACTGGTCGGCATGTATTTTAGGCGTCAGCCCGGCAACCTTGGCGGCTATCAAAATCCGGCGTGCCTCATCAACCGTAAATGCCGAGTCCTCTACAAAAATATCGCAGAAGTCGGCGAGGCCTTCTTCGGCAACGGCAGGGATCATCTCTTCGGTCAGCAGCTCGATGTATCCCTTCCGGTTATTTCTGAATTCTTCGGGGATGGCGTGAGCGCCCAGAAAGGTAGAAACGATATGCAAAGACGGCTGCTCTTCCCGCAGGCGCCGGTATACGCGCAGGGTTTTGAGCTCATCCTCCGTTGTCAGTCCATACCCGCTTTTGCACTCGATGGTGGTCACGCCCAGGCGGGAGATCTCTTTCAACAGTCCGGCTGCTTTCTCGTAAAGCTCTTCTTCGGAGGCCCGGCGCGTGGCCCCGACGGTAGAGAGAATCCCCCCTCCGGCCCGGGCGATATCCAGATAGCTCCGGCCCTGCAGACGCATCTCGAACTCATCCGCCCGCCAGCCGCCAAAAGCCAGGTGCGTGTGGCCGTCTATCAGTCCGGGCACAACCAGGCGTCCTCCGGCGTTAAAGGTCTCGTCGCTGAAGTATTCTTCGGGCAGGTCGGTTTCCTCCCCCACCCAGACAATCTCTTCGCCTTGCCAGACAACCGCCGCATCTCTTATAGGGTGGATGTCGGCCTGTGCGCCTTCGTCTTTGCAGGTGGCAAGGTAACCGATGTTGATAAGTACGGGCATGAGATAGGCATAAAAAGGTTAACTCTCTGGTTTACGCGTCCTTTCATAACAATGTAACATATTGAATACTCTCCGCAAAAAGCGGTTCCTGCCTTTCTGTGTTAATAGGGACTGCGTTTATCAGCGCCACCCATGCCACCACCCCCGATAGGGAACGGAGAGCGTGCATGGCTATCGAGAATACCGTTTGGCCGGCGGAGGCTATGGCCGGGCGAGGTACGTTCGTTTGAAACGCGGGTTACACCGGCTTTTTTAGTTCGTTGACCAAAAGGCAGCAAATTGAGGATAAGTAATGTGATTATATTCTTTAATAAGATATCCCAGGGCTAAATAGGCTAGTGCTTCTATGATTGTTCCTGCTGCAAAGATCCATTTAATGGTACTTCCCTGTAACTGTAGAATCATAAATGGAATCCCAACAACTGTTAAAGCCACTAAAATTAACAACAGATATCCAAGAGTGTTGGGATAATGATCGGAGCGAAAGGCAGCGATACTATATACTAAGTGTCCTGCGAATCGTGTAGCAACTGAAGTATACAGAGTATATGATAATAGTGGTATTAATGACTGGTTTTGGGTGGTTTTTACCAGGTAATCTCCGGCATAACTCGCCACAAAAACAATTCCCGCAACCACTAAAAATATTGTCCCAACCCATGAGAGCTGAGGAGCTTGTTTGGATAGTTTGGGATAAAGTCCTGCAACCCCTGCAATCCCCAAAACAGTACTGACAGGTATTAAAAATTTAGAAATGGATCCGAATAGATCTAATGCAGCAGGTTTAAATTCTATGAATGTCGGCAGTACTATCAACACAAGAAAACCACCGGTTATGCACAACAAAACCGGGCTCCAATGTTCTAGCTTTTCCCATTGTCTGGAATTCATATTAAAAGGTCTGATGGTTGAAGTTTATGAGTTGATGTCCCGGTATTCAGCGGTATGACATACGTTTGTTTACCTCTTCCACCTTATCTATTCCTAATAAAAAAAGCAACTTAGGTTGATTACCTTGTG
>CALJMB010000221.1 GCA_937982515.1 uncultured Balneolaceae bacterium | reverse complement strand
CTGGAGACTTCCCACATCATAAGGGGCTCCTCCGTCATCCGGTAAGCCCACCGGATTCCGCAAGGAGGGGGGACTCACTCCACAGATCCTGACTCGCTAAGAGCTTTACCAGACGTTCAACGTTTAGTAAAGCTGATGAGGAGTCCCGGCAGGCGTCTCTCTCCCGACAGGCCGGTCGGGATAACCGCTGGAAGGTGGGTTGAAAACCAGAACACAACAACCCTGCCTTTCAAACAGCGGGGAATACGAAAAGGTTAAATAGTTTCGGGTGTTATCAGCTAAAGACTCTTCTCCGGGCGGGACTACCCATATTAATTCAGAATAGTTATACTAGCTGTTGCACGTGTATAAACTAATACATCGACTCATGGCAAAACCATCGGCTGAACAAATACGTATCTGGATTAAAGAAATGGCGCGATCCGATCAGGAGGCTTTTAACAGCCTGTTCCGGGCTCTGTATCCCCGGCTCGTTCATTTCTCATTCAGATATACACGAAGTAAAGCCGTGGCTAGCGACATCGTTCAGGATGTGTTCGTTATGCTGTGGGAGAAGCGGAGGGAGATAGATCCTGAGCAATCCCCTAAAGCGTACCTGTACCGAAGTGTGCGCAACCGGTCGCTGAATTACCTCCGCGACCATTCCGGCGAAACCATCGGGCTGGAGCCGATGAGTGAATCCCGGCTTTCCCTGCCGGCTGATGAAGACGGGACCGGGGAGGAGCCGGAAGAGCTTGTACGACTGCTGAATGGCTGGATTTCGGATCTTCCCAAACGCCAGCGCGAGGCTTTCGAACTCAGCCGCTTCGACGGGCTGGATCATGAAGAAATTGCCGGAGTGATGGAAGTTTCCTCACATACGGTGAACAATCACATCGTAGCGGCACTATATACTTTAAGAGACCGCTACCATGCGTATCAAAAAGAACTAAACAAAGAGCAACGGTTATGACTGACACATCCGGACATAACGACAACGGCGGGCCCGCCCGCGGGGAGGTGCCTGAACAGTTCCCTGCCGGCGAAAGGGACCGGATCAGGAATCTGTGGAGGGCCAGCGCTCATGCCGATATCCACCGCCCTCATGTAACGGCCGCTGAAGTTGAAAGCGCCTTATCGGATGTCCACCGGCGCATAGGCATCGGCAAGGCAGCCTCCGGCACCGGGAAAGAGGTAGCCGGCAGCGCCACGTGGAGGTGGATCCTGGCCGCCGCGGTGATTCTCCTGATTCTGGGAACGGGCATCCTCTTTACTCCTCAAACGGAAACCGCTCCCTATGGTGAGATAACCACCACGGCCCTGCCCGACGGTTCCGTAATTGAACTGAACAGCGGAAGCCAAATCTGGTATAACCGCTTTTTCTCTCATACCAACCGGACCATTCAGCTGGATGGAGAAGCTTTCTTTTCGGTTACAGAAGGAGAGCGCCCTTTTATTATCCACGCCCACAATACTATAGTCAAAGTAACGGGCACAAAATTCAATGTCCGCTCGTGGAGTGACGATCCCGGTGTAGAGACGGAGGTCACCGTTTCGGAGGGCCACGTCCGGTTTGCTTCGCTCCATTCGCCGGATAGTTCCGTAACGGTTGCCGCCGGACAGCTGAGCCGGTGGAACTCCGGCCTTGCAAAACCGACGCCGCCCCAACCGGTTAATACAGACAGAGTGCTGGGCTGGCGCGATCACAAGCTGATTTTTAACAACAGGCCGCTGGCCGTTATAGTTAATGAACTGGAGCGCCGGTTTGACATCTCCATTGAGCTGGATGATGAGGAGATTGCCCGGGAAACGCTGACCACCTTTTATGCGGAAATCGAAGGCGCGGAGACCGTCATAAAAGATATATGCCGGCTTAAAGGCCTCCGCTACGCCAAAACCGCCAACGGCTTTCGGGTATACAGGTAAAGGAGAAGGCGTGCAGCTCAAAGACTTCCTAAGTTTTAAAAACTCAGTAAGTCTGGATGGACGGACTCGGAATACTCTGCCGCGCAGCCGAGCAGCCAGAGTTCTGCGTTCCGGAGCAGTGCATCGGGACGAGATATAGATATAAGTTTGTTTGGCGGCCGCAACGCAACAGCCTCAGCATTTAGATACGGCAAATTCAACATCCGGATTAACATGAGTTACCGATTGGTTCTTACGGGTATTTTTCTTCTGCTCCCCCTGCTGTATTCAGCATCGCTACATGCGCAAAGCCGCGGCGGGGAACGGTATTCCTTCGAGTTCAGGGGGGCAACCCTGACGGAGGCCCTGGAAGAGGTTGCAAACGAGGCGGGGATAAACATGGTGTACGATCCGGCCCTCGCAGACGGTATCAGCGTCTATAAACGCGTGCAGCGCCAGTCTGTATCCGAGGTGCTGAAGAGTATACTGGAGGGAACTTCCCTCGATTTTGTTACTCTCTCTACAGGCACCATCGTCATTGTACGTACCGTGCAGGACCGCCCTTCTTACGGCTCTTACTACGGGAGAGTGGCCGACCGCCAGACCGGCCGGCCCCTGCCGGGCGCCACCGTCATGCTTGCCGATGCTTCGGGCGGAACCAGCGCCGGGCCAAACGGAACGTTTGCTTTAAACAGACTGATGTCCGGCTCATACACCATTATTTTCAGCTACGTAGGCTACGAGCCTGTCTACAAGACCATCCACATCGGCCCCGGCCAGGATCTGCGGGAAGAGGTTTCCCTTCAGCCCGGGCCGGTTGATGTGGCCCCCGTTATTGTAACAGGCCATACGCCGCAGCTGCCCGTACACGGAAGTAACGGGCAGTCTGTC
This sequence comes from uncultured Balneolaceae bacterium, assembly GCA_937982515.1. Classification (GTDB taxonomy): domain Bacteria; phylum Bacteroidota; class Rhodothermia; order Balneolales; family Balneolaceae; genus CALJMB01. Next base: position 4,573 of record CALJMB010000221.1, on the reverse strand, counting down.
CATCCTTTCAGCGAGTGGGAAATAACGGGAGCCATGCAAGACGCCATACGCAGCCTCAGCCTTTTTTCGGGCGTTCAGTACGGACTGCCGGTGGCCGACCTCCATCTGCAGGGCGGGCAGAGAGGCGACCACCGCATCCTGCTCGACGGGGTACCGGTGTATAACCCCCAGAGCTTCGGGCGGATGTTCAGCGCCTTCAGCCCGTATGCCATCCACAAGGTTCAGCTGCATAAGGCGGGCTACGGCGTGCCGGAAGGGAGCCAGATTGCCGGGCTCATCAACCTGAGCCATGACGTCAACGGCTTTGACCGGAGCCGGGCGCTGTTCCAGGCCGATCCGCTGAGCGTAAACCTGCGGGGAGACCTGGTCTTTCCCGACAGCGGGGAATCCTCCCTGAAGATTATGACCGCCGCGAGGTCTAACTACTGGAATATCTATAAAGAGCCCCGCCTGGACCAAACACTCCGCGAATGGAATAATCTGGATCCGCTGATCACCAATCTCCTTATCGATTCGGACAACGACGCTTCGCTGTATGAGCCCCGTGAGCACCATTCCGAAGTGCGGTTTTATGATCTTCATATGGCCGCGCATTATGAGATCAACCCCTACAGCACACTTTCATCCTCTCTGTACACGGGGAAAAACTTTGTGGGTACCGACCTGCTCAGGCAGGCTCCGCCCGGCGGAGACTTGCCGGAGTATCTGTATGCACGCGATGAATATGACTGGAACAACATCATGGGCCAGATCACGTATAACCAGCTGGTGTCTCCGCGCCTCGATCTGAGTACCCAGGTCAGTTTAAGCTCCAACCGGTTCCGACACTACTATAAGATAGGAACCAACCACAACCCACATATCGGCAACCTGAGCGCCGACGCCTCAATCGTTTATAGCCGGTTTCAGGAAAGCAGCATTCAGCGCCGGGTTCCGACCCAACGCAACACAAACCGCATCCGGCACGTCATCCTCCGCAGCGACGGCACCTACAGCTTTAACCCCCGCATGACCCTGGATGCCGGGCTGCGGATGGATTATCTTACGACGCACATAGACCTGACCGACCTCTTCTACCTGCCCACCCTCTCCGATCAGCGGTCTGCCCTCTTCAGCGGTTACCTGAACGGCAACTGGGTGATGGGCGAATACTGGAAACTTATACTTGGCAGCCGCGCTACGTTGGCTAACTCAGCCGGCCGCCTTTATACCGAGCCCCGCGCCAGTATCCAGTACGACCGGCCGGACGCCCGAATCGGCTACTGGTCGGCGCTCTTGTCGGGCGGACTCTACCGGCAGTTCATCAATCAGTTCGAGATCACCAATCCGGGGCCCACATCGCTGGTTCCCTCCTTCACCGTCTGGTCTCATGCCGGCACCTCCGAGGCCCCCAAAGCCTGGCATGTAAGCGGATCGTTTTATCTGGAACCGGCAGAAAACACGAGCGTACATCTCGAATGGTTCTATAAGTGGCAGCCAACGGCTTATATCATCTCCTACCATAACCTGCTGGAGGGAACCGCCGTGAACCGCTCGGGATTCGACGCCTTTGCCGAGGCTGCAGAAATGAACGCTTTGGGGGGCGGCATCCGCCTGAACCGGTCTTTTATGGATTCAAGACTAAAACTGATGCTCGGGTACGATTACAGCAATACCCGAATCGATATGGAGACGCAATTTGGCCGCAAGCTGCCTGCTCCCTGGGGGGAACCGCACCGGTTTCAGTTCAGAAGCCTGTGGCGTATGGCATCCGGATTTACGGCCGTTGCCCGGTGGCAGAGCGTATTCGGGAGATCCTGGGGATTCCGGCAAGCTTATTACAACTACCTGTTTTACGAAAGCGGAGCGCAATTTGACGGCTTTTCATTTGCAAATCCGGAAGATGACCGCCTCAGCCCCTTCCACCAGCTCGACCTGTCGCTCGTCTATAAACCCCGGCTGGAATTTATGAACGCTGAGCTGCGCCTGGACCTGATCAACCTGCTGAACCGCCATAACACGATCGACTGGAGCCTCCGCCCCCGCTTCCCGGAAGAGTCCGGCCCGGGCAAGCAGTACAAGATAAGCGAAAGGACGATGCCCGGGTTTAGTCCGTCGTTTAGTGTACAGGTGCGCTTCTAGCGCAGAGGTTCATTATAGCCCACCTTTTCGGTTTTACCACGGAAACACGAAAGGCACAGAAAAATTACAGGGAGGCAGAGACGTATGGCCATATGCCCCCACAAGTTCACGCTTTGTATAAGATCGGGAGGATGGGTTCGACATGGCGGAGAACAACACGACATTAGGCATTGTATTTGGCAACTTAGCAGCACTGCATGAATATGTGATTTCCTCTGCCTTCCTTTTTGTCCTATTTATAATAAAGGAATAAAACTATGAGGGTTGTATGAAGGATTTAAGAACTATTTTCTTAGTGTTACTGTCTGTTGTAGTTTGTTGTTCATGTTCCCCTGAACCGGTGTTCAGGTTAGAAGCAATAAATGGTAATTCTACCTGGTATCAGGGTGTTGAGTATGTACAGTCAACCCGGCAGGATGTAGTAGTCACCACCGCCTATTACCGCCACATTGACGATTATGCTATTCTGGATGTAGAAGTTGCCAACTATTCCGACAGCGTACTCTGGGTTGATCCGGCATCCTTCCGGTATACGGCTTACAAATCCAAGTCCGGTTCAGAGTATTATATTGCCGGCGGAATGGCTATGGACCCTGAAGTGCAAATCCTGGAAATTGACAAAGCGATTTCCAGGGAACGCGCCGGCGAAAGAACAGCAAGGTTTTGGGATGTAATGGATGTTACGGTGAGTCTGGCTGAGGCAATTGTAGATACGGAAGAAACGGAAGGAGAACGGGTGCGTGAATCGCAGGAGCGTGAAGAACGGGCTGTGGAACGTGCCGTCCGGAAGCAGGAGCATAAGTATGAAATGAACTCCCTTCAGTCTCACCGGCAAATCTGGGAGCTGGACGCGCTGCGAAAAACCGACCTGTTCCCGGATGAATATATTCGGGGACAGGTATACCTCCCTCTGGTTCAGGATGCGACCTCTATCGAAGTTGAAATACCTGCAGGAGAAACCCTCCACACCTTCCGGTACCGCCAGCATAAATTTAAGCCTTGAAGCGTGCAAGCAATCCGACCGGAATAAAGAAACGGCCGCCTACCCAACAAATAAAGTTGAAAAAACACTAGTTATACCCTGTCACCAACGTGTAGTATGACTAAACCGGGTCCGGGGTCTGCGTTCTGCGGCGGTAATGCCGTCAGGATAAACTACATAATGAACCAAACTCTTAACACCGTGAAATACAATCTTTCGCTGTTTATCTGTCTGGCTTTAATGTTGCCAATGGTTAGCTGTAACGTCAACAGCATAAATCAGGATAAACCGGAACCCTTTGAACGCCATACTCTGCCCAGAGAACTCTCTGCTAATGAAGTGCAGGTTGCAAACGGCTCCGGCGATTTTGGCTTCAACCTGATGCACAAGCTGCTGGAGGCTAACCCCGATCAAAGTCATGTCGTCTCTCCTCTGAGTATTGCCATGGCTTACGGTATGGCCATGAACGGGGCCGAAGGCGAAACCTATACCCAAATGCAGAAAGTTTTCGGCCTGGGAGGAATGAGCCGCGACCAGATCAGTCAATCGGCCCGCGAGCTGATGGAACTGCTAACTCAATTCGATGACAAGGTACGTTTTAACATTGCCAACTCCATCTGGTACCGGGATACCTTTCATGTGGAAGACGCATTCATCGAAACCAACAGGCGATATTACGATGCAGAGATCAGAGCTACCGACTTTGACGACCCGGAAGCCGTGGAAAAAATAAATGAATGGGTGGATAGCAAGACCGGGGGGTTGATCGAGGAGATCGTTCAGGGTCCCATCGATCCGATGACTGTCATGTACCTGATCAATGCTATCTACTTCAACGGTACCTGGACGGTAGAATTCGATCCCCGAAAAACCGAAAAGAAACCGTTCTACCTTGCTGACGGCAGCCGGGTAGAAACAGAGATGATGCGCATGGATCGTAAGGAAAATATACTGTATGCCCGCGGAAAGAATTATCAGGCAGTAAACCTCTACTACGGAGACGCGGGATTTGCCATGACCCTGGTACTGCCCGACGAAGAAGTTGGACTCGAAAACTGGCTGACCGATACCAACTGGAAGAAATGGCAGAATCTGACCGGAAGCCTCAGCGGAGCTACCGTCTCGCTGGAGATGCCAAAGTTCGAGATGGAGTATGAAGTGGAGGAGTTCAAAAAGATACTGCAGGAACTGGGAATAACGGACGCCTTCGGCGCCGGATCTGCTGACTTCAGCCGTATCAATCCCTCCCGCGACGACCTGCACATCAGCGATACCCGCCACAAGACGTTTATGCGCGTAGATGAAAAAGGGACTGAGGCTGCTGCGGTTACCTCAATAGAGGTAAGTTTAACCAGCGTCTCGCAGGCAATTGAAATACACTTTAACCGGCCGTTTTTCTATATGATTCGGGAAGTGGAATCGGGTACGCCCCTTTTTATGGGCACTATAGCCGATCCCTCTTCTCTGTAA
>CALJMB010000220.1 GCA_937982515.1 uncultured Balneolaceae bacterium | reverse complement strand
CACCTTGTACGGTCGGTACGCTGTTCTTTTAGAAGGGGGTGGGATGCCCTTCTAAAAGAACAGCGTGTTTTTACCATAGGAAGAATATCTCCGCCTTATTCCAACTATTTTAGCACGCACAAGGCAACCATTACGTAAACCAAAATACTTTTATTACCTTTCCGGCCGTTTGGATGTTATTAAGATAAAACGTTGGTCTTAAACATTGCCTCACTATGAAAAAGCGTAAAACTGCTTCTCTTTTATTGCTGCTGCTCACCACTCTGCCGCTGATTGGCTGCAGCCGTTCAAACAATAAAGTTATGGCTGATCAGTACATCACCAGTGTAAAAGCTCATTTTGCCCCGGACAGCCGCACGGCTCTTTTCGAGGTAAAAGCTCAGGCCCATGACAGAGGCATAACCTTAACCGGCGAGACCAACCTGCCTGAGGCAAAAGCCGCGCTGCTCGACTCCCTGGCCAGCCGGCAGATCGAAATCATGGATGAGATCCGGCTCCTTCCGGACGCAAACCTCGAGGGAATGACCTTCGCGATCGTCCGTAACTCCGTAGCCAACATTCGGTCCGAACCCTCCCATCCGGCCCAGCTTTCCACACAGGCTCTGCTGGGTATGCCGCTTAAAGTATTGAAAAGGCAGGGCGGATGGTACCTGGTTCAAACACCGGACGACTATCTCTCCTGGATAGACAGCGGCGGCCTTACGTTGATGAATGAAGAGGAATATGCTGCGTGGAAAACTTCACCCAAGCTGATTTACCTGTCCACATTCGGTGTAGCCTACGCAGAGCCTTCTGTATCCGCCGCCAGGGTATCCGATCTGGTAGCGGGCAATGTTCTGAAGCTAAACGGCCGGGAAGGCCATTACTACAGGGCGGAGTTTCCCGATGGACGCACCGCCTATGTGAGCCGCTCCGAGGCCCGGCCTTTCGATGAGTGGAAAGCCTCTCTTAAAGCCACAGAAGGCAGCCTTGTAGCTACCGCTAAAACGATGACAGGGGTTCCCTATCTGTGGGGCGGAACTTCTACCAAAGGAATGGATTGCAGCGGCTTTACCAAAACCATTTTCTTCATGAACGGGTGGATCATACCACGCGATGCTTCCCAGCAGGTGCACGCGGGAGAATCTATTGATACTTCAGAGGGCTTTGACAACCTTCGTCCCGGAGATCTGCTGTTTTTCGGACGCCCTGCTACCGAAACATCTCCCCAGCGCGTGGTGCACGTGGGCATGTGGATCGGCAACAACGAATTTATCCACTCCTCCGGTCGGGTGCACACCAGCAGCATAGATCCTGAAGCGGAAAACTTCGATGAATTCAACCTGAACCGGTTCCTGGAAGCCAGACGATACCTGAATCACAAACAGGGTAATATCATTGATGTGGCTGAGATGTATGAGCTTTAGGAGTTCAGAATTTCATTTGTGACCCCACCGCTCAGAATAACAGACGTTGTTTTCTATCAAGGAAACGGCGGCTCTTCCCGCTACTGCTTTTTCATTTCATAAAATTTCTGGCTACTATAGGGCATTCACAAAAAATAAACGAACGGGATATGATACTCAGCCATATGAATAAATTGGTAATGATAACCATACTGCTTGTTACAGCAAGCGGATGCGGAGATAAAGCATCCGCCGGAGAATCTCTTGAAGGGGAAGGAACGCTGCTCATTTTTTCTAAAACGGAAGGCTTTCGCCACGATTCTATTGAAGACGGGGCTGCAGCTCTTCAGCAACTTGCCAAAGATAAGGGATGGTCTTCCGAGCATACAGAAGATGCCTCGGTGTTTACCCCGGAAAGCCTTAAGGGGTACGATGCTGTAATCTTTCTCAGCACTACCGGAAACATCCTTAATGATGAGCAACAGAAAGCGTTTGAGCAATACATCCAAAATGGCGGCGGATTTGTAGGGATCCACGCGGCGGCCGACACCGAATATGAATGGCCCTGGTATGGCAAACTGGTGGGTGCCTATTTCGAGAGCCATCCCCACATTCAGGAAGCTACGCTGGTACTGATGGATGCCGATCACCCTTCTACCTCCTTTCTGCCGGAACAGTGGCAAAGAACCGATGAATGGTACAACTACAAGGAGATCAACCCCGACATTCATGTTCTGCTCAACCTGGATGAATCCAGTTATGAGGGAGGCAATAACGGGGAGCATCATCCCGCAGCCTGGTACCATGAATACGATGGAGGGCGCGCATTCTATACAGCCGGCGGGCACACCTCAGAGAGCTACGAAGAGGAGCTGTTCCTGAAGCACGTCTGGGGCGGTATAGAGTACGCCGTGGCAAAGTAGTGGGTACTTTTTTTTCCGGCTTTTAGCTTTCTGCGTTACTCCTCAGCTTCGCTTCGGGTGTAAGGTATAGGGTACAAGGCTTCTCTTCCTCCCTATACCTTGTACTCTATACCCTGCAAAACGCGCCGTGCGCTGACCCCACTATTCTTTTCCTTTCTATTTTAGTACATTAAAACAACCGCCAATAAAAACCTGACGCTATGGAACAAGTCTCTCACAATTACCGACTTGAACGCTCCGGCCATCAGGAAGGCTATATAGAAAGGCTACCTACCCATGTTCAGGATCTGCGTTCTACTCCCCCCGATCTCTTTAAAGACGTAAGTTTTACCGACTGGGCTTCTCTCACCTGGAACAAAGTAAACCGCCCCTATAAAGTTGACAAGTGGGCTGAAGGCAAAAAACTGTGGGAGCAAGAGCATAGCCGGTCGATGCCCGTCAAAGAGGGATGGCAGCATTTTAATTACCACTTCCACCAGCTCTTTTCAAAAGATGTGCCGGCAGAGTTAAGCCAGACCCGTTCAGACATCTTCGCATCTCTGGCCCGATTGAATGTACACGGTGCCGGCGAAGCCCTGCAAGAGCTGATTCAACTGCTCGTTTGGAATAAGGTACACCGGGTGGAAGATGCTATCTGGGATCCGAGAGGCAAGCGTGCACTGTTTGAAGGGCTCGATCTCCATAAACCGGAAATTCTTTTTCTAGGCGCAGCCGATGGCTACGAAGCGATGCAGCTGCTGGCCCAATATCCTGGCGGACACGCTGTGCTGGTAGACTATGACGCGTTCTGTAAAACCGACCGGTTCGGCAAATTTCCTCCGCAATACCCCTTTCTGGGGATGAACCCTGCTACCGGAAACCATGAGGTCTATTACCGTGACGATTTCAACATCGATTTTGTAGTGGATGACATCCGCAACTTGAAGTATGGACAGGAATTTGATGTAGTTGTCAGTATCGGGCTCATAGAACATTTCCCTGATGAGTATAAGCACGAAGCTTTCGAGATGCACCGGCGTTTCCTGAAACCCGGGGGATATGCTATCCTCACCACACCGCGCAATCAGCTGAAAAGCCGGGCCTTTTATACCATTATGAGCGATTACATGAACTACGGTTACCGGGAATTAATGGATATATATCAAATGGGACTATACGCCTGGGAAAATGGTTTTGACATCCTGCGTGCCGGATACATAAAGGCGCACAACGGATTGATCTGCAAACCGAGATGATTAACTCTGTTGCAGGTGCGCTGGGAGATCCGGAACATGCTCCTTTACACACTTTAAAGGCCTGGCGGACAATTAAAGGCAGACTAATACCCTTTCCACAGCCGGGAATGACCCGTCCGCACTCGAGGATATGTGGTGAAGATCTAAACGCCGAACTCTGCTTTTATTTTTTCGAGCTTCTCCTGCTGATCTTCTGTAACCTTACCATTACTGGCCGCTATGTTGCCGAGCAAGGCTAACGCATGCTTTTTTTGATGCACATCGTAGTGCTTACTTCCCCAATGGATGGAGTTATCAATCAGCTCACGCATATTTTCATTGCTCAGACCACTGATGTGCATCAGAGTATTTTCATAAAAGGTGTCGAGGCTGTAATCCATATCCTCAAGCACACGTTTTACCGCTTCATCCTCACGATAGTCTATGCTTCCGTCTGAACCCTCTATCCACCAGATTAAAACACCCATCGCCTTTTCATTATCCAATTCAAAACTCATAGCTTTTTCCTCTCTGCTTTCTTTATCATTAATAAACGCTTGTAGTGCTGGCTGTTACGGAGCAACACCTTATTGTATCATGCTGTAACGTCTGAAATTTATTACAGAGTGACAAACATTCTAAAATAATCTTGAGATTAACGCGCAGGCTTCCTCCAGCAGGACTCTGTGTTCATTGGTGATAGAATTTTTTGTGTGGGAATCTATATCTAACTCTGCCACAAATGTGCCATCTTTCATTATAGGTACCACAATCTCGGCTTTTACATGGATACTGCATGAAAGGTAGTTAGATGCTCTGCTCACATCCTGAACAATGAATGTCTCTTCCGTTTCCGCAGCCTGTCCGCAGATGCCTTTCCCAAAAGGAATGCGAACGTGATCGGTCGGCTCACCTACGTACGGGCCCAAAACCAGTTCGCGTTCCGCATCCGGATCCACCAGATAAAAACCCACCCAGTCAAACACTTCAATCTCGTCTGCAAGCAGCCTGCAAATCTCTCCGAGCTTTTGATCCCGGCCTGCATCTCCATTCACTATTGTCTTTATGTTTTCTGCTAAATCGGCATATACGCCTGTATCTGTTGTGCTCATTTTGTTAATTCAGGTTATCGATTGAAAATTATCACTGTAAATCTAAGGCTTAACTAAAGATATAGAAAGCCTCCTTTATTTTTATACCCATCATGTTTTCCTATCTTTGTTGCGATTATTTAACTCCTTTTAATGAAAGCGATCTTACTTGGGCTACTTACTCGGATCATTAACCTTTTTTGTGACAGCTTTTACCTCTATCATTTCGGTAGCCAATCCCCTGGCGGCGATGCCCGTTTTTATGTCGCTCACAGAACAAAATACGGACCGGGAACGTGAATTGATTGCGAAGAAAGCGGCCTTCTACATGTTTTTAATTCTCGCTGTATTTTTAATTGCCGGAACATATATTATGAGCTTTTTCGGGATCAGCCTGCCGGGCATACGCATAGCAGGCGGCCTTATCATCATACGCGCAGCCTACTCTATGCTGAGCCCGGAAAATACGGGCCGAAAACTTTCTGAGGAAGACAGGGAAGCTGCAAAAGAAAAAGATGATGTCTCTTTCAGTCCCATGGCTATGCCTATGCTTTCCGGTCCCGGAAGCATTGCCGTTGTCATAGGTTTGGCTTCACAAGCCGGCGGTTTTATCGATATGGCCGCAGGTATGGTGGCTATCATCTTTGTAGCACTCATATCTTATGTCGTTCTGCGGATTGCCCCGATTTCCGCCCGATACATCGGCCCTACCGGCATGACTGCCGTGACCCGGATGATGGGCTTTATAGCTATGGCTATCGGGGTTCAATTCATTCTGAGCGGCATCTCACGGTTTTTTGGCGTGGGGATGTGATGAGTGGTCAGTGGTCAGTGGTCAGTGGTCAGTGGTCA
>CALJMB010000219.1 GCA_937982515.1 uncultured Balneolaceae bacterium | reverse complement strand
CCTTACGTATAAAGACGCCTGATCCCGGTATCACCCTGAAAGGGTTTCAAACCCTGTCAGGGTGATACCGGAGGTGTGGCTATATTCAAACAGAATGCAACGGCTTGGTTTAGCAACGAGCCGGTTCACCTGCGGTTAGGGAACTAATGAGTTGTTTAGATGGGGCAGCCCTTGTATGAGGCTTTTCAACCATTCGGTTCACCCCTAAAGGGGATTTGTTGGGCTCGTTGCCCCGCCCGGAAAAGATGTAGGGCACCTTGGGGGTGTTCTATATCTGAGAATACACTCGTATTTCGGCCTGGCACAATCTAAAGTCCCTCTTTAGGGGATTTAGGGGGCAAAGTGAGCGATATCATATTTACTAAACTCCGGAAGTTTAGCAAAAGCTGAAAATGATTTTGTCTTTCTCTGGCTTATTCCTCTCCCCCTTTCCTTTCTCTTAGTCGCCCGGTCTCAACCAGTCCACAGGTTTTGCTATCTCTTAGCTTTTTACTTCTTTTAATCACTACAGCGTTTGGCAACCTTCCATATATCTGTCCGTTTCGGTATAATAACCTTAGGTTTCAGCTATGTACTTAATAAGACAGTACGTTCCAACATTTATTGTAAATAAATGTAAAAGCAATTGCCCATGTTACCCTTAACATTTATAATAAATGCGTGCAAACGTTTACGCAAATCTAGAAATAATATTCACGCCTTCCGTCTTACGAAGGTTAAGTGAATATGGGCGTTTGCAGGAGTGAAACAGACACGCAGTTACACGACTGAGGAATTTAAGCTTAATATTAAATGGGATTAAAATATGAGTTCGGAAAGCATTTTTAAAAGTTTGGCACTTCTGGTTTGGGGGTTGGCTTTGTGTAGTATTACAAGCATCTCCTTCGCCCAGAGTAGTGCACAGGTCGTAACAGGTACCGTTACGGAAAGTCCAAGTGGTAACGGGCTTCCGGGGGTGAATGTTGTGATCAAAGGAACTACCACGGGAACTTCTACGGGGCCTAACGGGAGTTACAGGATTTCAGTCCCCAGCCTTAATGATACGCTGGTGTTCACTTTTATAGGTTTCCAGACTATGGAAATTCCTATAAACGGGCGCACGGAAATCGACGTGGCCATGCAACTGGAGACCATAGTTGGGGAAGAGGCCGTTGTTGTGGCTTTTGGTGAACAAAGAAAAGAGGATCTGGTGGGCTCGGTTACTACCATTAACGTTGCCGAGCTGAAAACCTCGTCCAGCAACCTCACTACGGCGCTGGCCGGACGTATGGCGGGAGTTATCTCATACCAGCGAAGCGGGGAGCCGGGCCAGGATAATGCCGACTTCTTTATTCGCGGGGTTACCACATTCGGGTATAAGAAAGATCCGCTCATCCTGGTTGACGATATCGAAGTGAGCAGCACAGAACTGGCCCGGTTGCAGCCTGACGATATTGCAAGCTTTTCGATATTAAAGGACGCTACCGCTACCTCGCTGTATGGCAGCAGGGCTGCGAACGGGGTGATCCTGATAAAAACCAAGGAGGGATATCAGGGCAAAGCTACGGTCTCTCTGAGGCTGGAAAACTCTCTCTCCAGGCCTACGCGGAATATCGAGCTGGCCGATCCCATTACTTATATGAGGCTCCATAACGAGGCGGCGCTGACGCGTGATCCGCTGGCGGTGCTGCCCTATTCCGATCAGAAAATCGACAATACTATTGCGGGTATGAACCCTTACATGTACCCGGCTACCGATTGGAGGGACATTCTTTTTAAAGACTATGCCATGAACCGAAGGGCTAACCTTAACGTGAGTGGCGGTGGAAATGTGGCGCGCTATTATGTGGCCGGGTCATTCGACCAGGACAACGGGGTGCTCAACATAGACAACAGGAATAACTTTAACAGCAATATCAATTTAAAGAACTATTCTCTGCGCTCTAATGTGGATATCAGCGTAACCAACACCACGGAGATCGCAGTTAAGCTGCACGGTTCTTTTGATGACTATGAGGGGCCGCTGCACGGTGGAGCTAACGTATACAGGATGGTAATGCGGACAAGTCCGGTACACTTTGCTCCCTACTATCCGCACGACGAGCGGTATCAGTATGTTCAGCATCCGCTGTTTGGCAACTACGAAGGCAGCGGCGGCTATATGCTGAATCCATATGCAGAGATGGTACGAGGGTACAGGCAGTATTCCCGGTCTGTTATGTCGGCTCAGTTTGAGGCCAAACAAGATCTTTCATTTCTGGTGGAAGGCTTGAATCTGCATGGGCTGTTGAACACGCGCCGGAATTCCTACTTTGACGTAACCAGGGCCTACCAGCCGTTTTGGTATCAGGCAACTGCTTACGACCCACTTGCCAATACCTATAGTCTGAGCTTGCTCAACGAGGGGAGTGGTACCGAGTATCTGGATTACAACCCCGGCGACAAAACCGTTTCTTCCTCATTCTATTTTCAGTCCAGGCTGAACTATCGAAATAGCTTTGCCGGCAGGCACGATGTAAGCGGGCTTCTGGTATTTACGGCGCGGAATGAAGTGACGGGTAATGCGAGTGATTTGCAGTCTTCGCTTCCCCACAGAAACATAGGGCTGGCCGGGAGAGCCACTTATTCTTATGACAGCCGGTACTACGTTGAGTTCAACTTCGGATATAACGGTTCCGA
>CALJMB010000218.1 GCA_937982515.1 uncultured Balneolaceae bacterium | reverse complement strand
CTATCCTGGAAATAAGGCTCCACCTCTCGCTGGAAAAGACCCACCCCCGGCCCCTCCCTCCGGCAGAAAACCGCTGCCGCAAGGAGGGGGGACTCCCTTCACAGATCCGGCCCCATACTCCGGGCAGGCGTCTCTCCCTTCCTTGCACAGGCGGGCCTCCTGTGGAGGGAAGGGAGAACAAAGCCTGCCCCGACAAACCTGTCGGGGAGGGATGGGTCTGCACGGGGCAGCCAGCCTGGCAAGTCCCCTTTAGGGGATTTAGGGGTGGCTTTAATGGCGCGAGCGTCCGCTCGTGCCCCTTCGGGCAGGAGCACGAACGGACGTTCGCGCTATACCTTGGTTTATCGCCCGGCCGAACCCACCCCTTGTACCCCTCCCCGACAGCCTGTCGGGAGAGACGCCTTGCATGGAACGTAGCATCTCTGGGCGTACAGTAGCATGTCCCTACCCATCGCACCTGTCGGGGGAGAGGCCTTGCGCTGAGCACAGCGTGTTTCCGCCCACCGCCACCGCCACCGCCACCGCCACCGCCACCGCCACTGCTTACTGCTTACTGCTTACTGCTTACTGCTTACTGCTTACTGCTTACTGCTTACTGCTTCACTGCCCCTCAGGGGGCCGGTTACTTGTACAACTGCAACGGTAGCATGCAGAATTTACCAACCCTCAGGAGTGCAGTAAGCTATAAAGTTTACATTAGCTTATACCTATCTTTTTTTAAAGCAGAAACTTAGTTCTGAGTACAAATCTGCTTCATCCTTTCGGGCCATTATAATTTCCCTTCTTTTCAAAAAAGTCATTTTCCCGGGAACTATTGCAACATAGAAGGCTAATAAATTTATGGGTAATAACTGTTTACCTGTAACAAAAACCAGCCGGAACAAAAAACGCGAGAGGGAATAGTATAAAGTATATACATCATCTGATGATAGACGAACACATAAGCTGACTTTTCTCAAATAGCAGACCAACCCACCTGGTTCAGGCTTAAATGGTGATGGATCAGCGGGCTGCTAACGATTAACAATACAGAGGGACAAATCATGGTAAATAATCAGCTACTTAACAGTGGTATTGCGCTAAATAACGTACCGGCAAGAAGAAAACTGCATGAAATTAACACCGAATTCACATCACTGGTGATCGGGTTAGGGTTCGCAGTTTTTTTAGTTTTTGCATGGGGAATTGGCAATGCCAGTGCACAGCAAACCCGAGAAATTACCGGAACCGTTGTGGATTCCACAGACAGGACCCCTCTCCCCGGTGTAAATATAGCTGTGGAAGGTACTACCATCGGAACTTCTACCAATGCGCAAGGGCGATATTCGTTAGATGTACCACCTGATGCAGAGATCCTGGTATTTTCTTTTGTGGGCTACGCTCCCAAAAGGGAACCCATTGGTAGTAGAAGCCGGATAGATGTTGCCTTGGTCTCCGATGTCCAACTGTTAGAAGATGTAGTAGTTGTAGGATACGGCACGCAGAGGAGGGAAGACGCAACAGGTTCGGTATTGGCTGTAACAGAAGATGATTTTAACGTAGGTGTTATTACCTCTCCCGAACAGTTATTGCAGGGGCGTGCTGCCGGAATACAAATTACTCCGTCGAGTGGCGAACCCGGCGCGGGAGTGAATATACGAATCAGGGGCACGTCTTCACTGCGCAGCGGTAACGATCCGCTTTTTGTTGTTGACGGTGTTCCTTTGAATGGCGAGGCTACCACTCCGGGAGGAGGTGATTTTGGAGCGGGAACTCAATCCTCCAGAAATCCACTGAGCTTCATTAATCCGGAAGATATCGCCAGCATCAGTGTGTTAAAAGATGCTTCTGCCGCTGCCATTTATGGCGCCCGTGCTTCTAACGGAGTTGTTTTAATTACAACCAAGAGAGGGCAGGCCGGCGGAACTTCGCTGACTGTTTCAGCATCAACCAGTATCAGTACCCTGAGAGAGAAGCTCGATCTTCTTGAAGCTGACGAATATATCGCGGCAGCCGAAGCGGCCGGTGCAGATCCGGCGGTAGTCGGCTTCGGTGGAGCAACCGACTGGCAAGATCAGGTTTTCAGAACAGCCCTTACACAAGATTACAACGTAAGTTATGGCGGAGGTGCAGAAAATACCACTTACCGCCTGTCCCTGGGCTATATGGATCAAAAAGGCATTATAGAAAATTCAGCCCTCGAACGCCTGACGGGACGGCTTAGTGCCACTCATGCCATGCTGGATAACAAACTACAATTTAATTTTAACCTGATTACCACCAGGCTGAATGATAGCTACGCCCCTGTCACCGACAACGCAGGTTTTGAAGGTGACTTACTGGGGGCCGCTCTGCAGGCCAATCCGACCAGATCTCCATTCAATGATAATGGCGGGTACAGTCAATCGGCCGACTGGAGAAATCCGGCTGCCATGCTCGCTTATATTGACGATGATGCCAATACCACACGGTTATTAGCCAACCTGGGTGCCACTTACGATTTTACCAATTGGCTCTCTTACAACTTAAACCTGGCATACGACAATTCAGACGCAGTACGACGAACGGCAATCGACCCTCTGTTATGGTTTCCGTCACTTGGTTACGACCCTGCACAAGGAAGAAGCAACGGCCGCGCTGTTATTGACAACCGCTATTTAACCAGCAGCCTTATGGAGCACACCATAAACATGCAGCGGCCTCTATTGGAAAATGGCACGTTCAACCTGCTTGCAGGATTTTCCTATCAGAGATTCGAAAATCGCGGTGACTGGCTCCAGGCAGAGTATTTCATCACAAATCAAATACCGCTTGTAGATAATCTGGGAGGGGTTGATAACAGCGGGGCGAACAAAGCGTTTACAGGCGCTTCCGACCGAAGCGTTGAAGAGCTTCAGTCATTCTTTGGACGGGTTAATTATAATTATGACGACCGATATCTGCTGACGGCAAACTTCAGGGCCGACGGCTCCACCAAGTTCGGAGAGAATAACAAGTATGGCTATTTCCCTTCGCTGGCCGCTGCTTGGAGGTTGTCGGAAGAGGATTTCTTCTCCGGCTTGTCTTCTACGTTTAGTGATCTGAAACTGAGGGCGGGGTGGGGTATTACAGGGAACCAGGAATACCCCGGAGGAGCCTCCCTTGCCATCTTCAGAGCCAATGCCGATGGTTCTTTAACACAGGTAAACAACCCAAATCCCGACATTCAGTGGGAGAAAACTACCCAATGGAATCTGGGGGTGGATTTCGAAGTGTTGGAAGGACGCCTCGCCGGTTCTGTGGACTATTTCCACAAGTCTACCACAGATATGCTGTTCCGCAGAGATTACGCGCAACCGGCCGCTGTAGAGTATCAGTGGGTAAACCTCGATGGGGATATCGTGAATTCCGGCCTGGAAGTGGCACTTGACGCCTTCGTGGTCAGCAGCGAAGACTTTTCATGGCAGGTGATGTATAATATGAGCTTCCTGCATAATGAAGTAACCAAGTTGGGAACCTATGTTAATACCGGAGAGATCCATGGGCAGGGATTGACCGGCGCCTACGCCCAGCGCATTGCCGAAGGACAGCCGCTGTATGCATTCTATATGAGAGAATTTGCCGGATATGATGAGAACGGACTGGCCCAGTATGCCAATGAAGGCGCTCTTGATTTTGTTGGCGACCCGCTGCCCGATTATACGCTGGGTTTGACGAATAACCTTCAGTACGGAAGGTTTGACATGAGCATATTCCTGAACGGTTCATTCGGGTTTCAGGTCTATAATAATACAGCCAATGCCATATTCCTAAAGGGAAACCTCAGAAACGGACGAAATATCACCCGGGAAGTTGCTACCGGACCCGAATCTGCAAATAACTTTGGAGAGGTTTCTACCCGGTTTCTGGAAAATGGGGACTTTCTGAGGCTATCCAACCTGTCGATCGGGTACAATGTAAATGTCACTAATTTGGACCCTATTCAGAGACTGAGGCTTTCTGTTACGGGCCAGAATCTGTTTGTTATTACCAATTATTCAGGTTTTGACCCCGAGGTTAATACCAACAAAGCGATTGATGATGTACCCTCACTGGGCATTGACTATACCGCCTATCCGCGGGCGAGAACCGTCACATTTAATGTACAGCTGAACCTTTAATTATTTTGCCAACGAGTAATACAAGGAAATACCATGAAAAAACTAATATATTTTCTGGCAATAGGTTTCATCCTTTCAGGATGTACGGATCTTGAAGATGTTGTTGAAGACGGTATCGGCCGCAAGAGTGGAGAAGGCGCCGCCTCTATAGACAACCCGTCAGCAGCTCTTGAAGGGGTCTATACCCAGTTAAATACCCTCAGGGGAGCGGGGGGAACGTTTGCACTGATGGAACACCCCTCCGATGAAATGATTGGGCCCACCCGCGGCACCGACTGGAGTGATTTCGGAGTATGGAGACAGTTGCATGCCCATACCTGGGATGCCTCTCACAGAGAGCTGCTTGAAGCATGGAACCAGCTGAACCAGGGGGTATTCAGAGCTACCCAGGTTGTAGATGCGGAATCGGCCGATCCACAGGTAAGAGCGGAAGCCAGATTTTTGAGATCGTTCTTCATGTTTTATGTGATGGATTTCTTCGGACAGGTTCCGTTCCGTCCCTCTGATGCCGCTCCGGATGAAATCCCGCAAGTATTCAGCCGGGCAGAGGCCTTTGATTTTATAGTGGAAGATTTAACAGCGGCCAGGCCCGATCTGCCAAATCTCGCTTCCGGCGCCGATGCCGGAACAGCTTCTCAGGAGGCTGTGGACTTCCTTTTGGCCAAGCTGTACCTGAACAGAGCCGTCTATATCACTTCTTCATCGGAAAGTCCTTCTGCCGGCCCCTATACATTTGAGGAAGCGGATATGGATGAGGTTATTGCCAGAGTAGAAAACCTGGAGAATAACGCTTATCTGGAATTAACCGATTATTTCGATAACTTCCACTGGGATAACACCACGCTTTCCAATGAACTGATCTTCGTAATTGATGCCGTAGAGGGAGGAAGTGACGTTTTTAATCACTTTTATATGACGCTGCATTATAACAACAGCCCAAGTGGATGTTGCAACGGGTTCACCACCATAGAGGATTTTTACAACAGATTCCCGGAAACAACCGAAGATGTAAGAAAAGGCGCCTATATCCCTGAGATGACCGCCGCATCGGGAATTATGGCGGGTTTTCTTATCGGGCAGCAGTACGGCCGGTTCGAAGGCCCCGGTAATCCTGTTGAGAGTAGCGCTCTTACCGATCGGGGAGGGAATCCACTGGTCTTCACCCCGGATGTAGATCTGCTCTATTCTAACGAGCGTATGGGTATTCGCGTCATAAAATATCTGGTATACCTGGCCAATCCCGAAGAAGCACCCACAGACTACGTATTTTACCGGTATGCCGACGCTTTACTGATGAAAGCCGAAGCCCACTTTCGCAAAGGTGAAACGGGGGATGCTTTGCAGATCATCAATGACATCAGAACCCAGCGCGGCGCATCTGAACTGGCGAGCCTGGACGAACAGGCCGTGCTGAATGAGCGGGGGTTTGAAATGTACTGGGAAGGATGGAGAAGAAACGACCAGATCCGCTTTGGAGTCTTTACCGAAGCATGGAATCAAAAAGAGCCTTCAGAGCCGTACAGAGTTCTTTTTCCCATCCCGCAACGGGCGCTGGATACCAATCCTAATCTGGTACAAAATAGCGGATATTGATACGCTCTTTGCATGGCATAGCACGCCTGACCCCCCGACAGATAAGGACTATTACGTTCTACCTAAGGCACTCGGTTATGTTATCCCGAATCCCCTGGGTTTGGGGATTATTAGCGGAGCTTAATATCAAAAGATAACAGGGTCTGCTTACCGGAAAAATGACGATGCAGAAATTTATCCTTATTAACTTTAACAGGCTGATTGTATTCACCGTTATACCACTGATACTGTCTGCTTGTGATTTCTTTCCTGAAAAGCGGTTCACTTTGTTATCTGCAGAGAAAACGGGAGTAGATTTCGTAAATAAACTGGAGCCCACAACAGACCTCAACATCTTTAGCTATCTCTATTTCTACGACGGAGCGGGTGTGGCCGCCGGCGACCTCAACGGTGACGGATTACCGGATCTCTTCTTTACCGCTAACCAGGGCGCAAATAAACTCTATCTGAATAAAGGCAACTTTGAGTTTGAAGACGTTACCGACATCTCTTTCGATGCAAAAGAAGATGACTGGTCAACAGGCGTTACCTTTGCAGATGTCAACGACGACGGGATGCTGGATATCTATGTGAGTAACGTAGGGCACTATCTCAACATCCGCGGAAGAAATAAACTGTTCATTAACCAGGGAAATAATGAGCAGGGTATACCTGTTTTCAAAGAAAGTGCGGAGGAGTACGGCCTGGATCTGGTGGGGTTTTCCACACAAGCCGTTTTTTTCGACTACGACCTGGACGGAGACCTGGACATGTATATGATGAACCATTCGGTTCACTCCAACAATACCTTTGATTACTCTGACATCCGGGAAGAATCGCACCCGCTGGCAGGCGACCGGCTGATGCGAAACGATAATGGCAGGTTCGTTGACGTTACGGAGGAAGCGGGCATCTATAACTCAGCGCTGGGCTATGGATTGGGAATAGGTATCAGCGATTTAAACCAGGATGGGTACCCGGATATTTACATTGGCAATGATTTTCATGAAGATGATTACCTGTACATCAATAACGGCGATGGAACATTCACAGAATCGCTGGAACAGATGATCCGGCATACCAGCCGCTCGTCTATGGGAAATGATCTGGTCGATATTAATAACGACGGACTGATGGATATTTTCTCGCTGGATATGTTGCCGGAAGACTATGAAATGGCAAAAACTTCTGCGGCCGAAGATCCTTATCGTATTTATGAGAGTAAACTAAAATATGGCTACAAACATCAGTTTTCCCGTAATACGCTTCAGCTGAACCGGGGAAATGGAAGATTCAGCGACATAGGAATGCTTGCCGGCGTTCATGCCACCGACTGGAGCTGGGCTGCCCTTGGCGCCGATTTCGACAATAACGGGTATGTCGACCTTTTTGTATCTAATGGCATTAAAGGGAGGTCTAACGATATGGATTATATAACCTTCATTTCCGCAGATGATATCCAACAGCGGCTGGAAGGAACAATGACCGAAGCTGAACTGCAACTGACTGATCATATGCCGGCGGTTAAAATTCCCAATTACATGTATAAGAATGAGGGTGCGCTGATCTTTGAAGATGTTTCTGAAGAGTGGGGATTAAATCACAAAAGCTATTCCAGCGGCGCCGTATATACAGATTTAGATGGAGACGGCGATTTGGATATTGTGATAAATAATGTTGATAACGAGGCCTTTATTTACAGGAATAATACGGTAGAGAAGTTTCAAAATTCCAATTACCTGAGGGTGAAGTTCAGAGGCCCGGAAGGGAATCGCCTCGGTATTGGTACCAAAATAGAAATACCTCTCTCCGATAATAACACGATTGTACGCGAACTCTATCCCGTAAGGGGCTTTCAGTCATCACTGGATTATACCCTCCATATAGGGCTCAACTCGCTGTCTTCCATTCCCAAACTGGTTATAACATGGTATGATGGAAGGAAACAGATACTGAGGGATGTTAAGGCCAACCAAACCGTTATTGCAGACTACAACGATGCCGTTAAAAACGTCGGGAACCGGAGTACACGTTCTCCCCGGGAGCTGTTTGTTGAAATAACCGATCAGCTCGGCATTTCCTACAAGCACGAAGAGAATGATTTCGTGGAGTTCAATCGCGAAGCTTTGATTCCGCATATGGTATCTAAAGAGGGTCCGGCAATTGCCGTAGGGGATGTAAACGGCGATGGCCTCGATGATTTCTTTGCAGGAGGAGCCAAGCGACAGGAGGCAAGCCTGTATATACAAAAGGACAACGGAGCGTTTGTTAAAAAGGAAACGCCCGCTTTCAAAAATGACTACATCCATGAAGATGTGGATGCCGTATTTGCCGACGTGGATGGAGATGGCGACCAGGATCTAATAGTAGTGAGCGGCGGAAATGAATATTACGGCCATTCCGAATATATGCTGCCCAGGCTATATATCAACGATGGGAATGGTAATTTTGTGCGCGATACGGAAAGGCTGCCCAAACTTTACAGCACAGGTTCCGTGGTTGCTGCGGCCGATATAGATAATGATGGAGATGTCGACCTTTTCCTCGGCAGCCGGGCCGTACCCTGGAAATATGGCAGCCCGCCCACCAGCTATTTGTTGATAAATAACGACGGATTTTTTGAGGTGGATACCACTTCATTCGGAAAAAAATTCTCCGGCCTAGGTTTGGTTACAGATGCACGGTGGAGTGATATGAACAATGACGGATTACCCGATTTGGTGGTAGCATCCGAATGGTCGAATATGAAGATCGTCTACAATACAGCAGGCCGCCAACATGCAGAAGTGTACGAAATTCCCGGATCATCCGGGCTTTGGAATACCATTGAAGTAGCCGATTTTGATAATGACGGCCAGGTGGATATCGCAGCGGGAAATTTAGGGTTGAATTCCAAATTTAAAGCCTCAGAAGAGGCCCCGTTGCGTATGTATGTGAACGACTTCGACGGGAATGGTACGGTCGAACAAATCATCACGTATGTCCACAAGGGAGAAGAGTTACTTTTTGCTACCAAAGATGAACTGGCGGAACAGATTACCTTTATAAATAGAAAGTTCGGGAGCTATAAGGAGTTTGCCGGGGCTTCTCTGCACGAAGTAATAGATAAGGATGTGTTGGAGGCTTCAAACACCTATTCTGTTGAGGAGTTGAGATCTGTAATGTTCTATAACAGGAATAGTCACTTTACCAAAAAACCGTTACCTATAACTGTACAGTTTGCTCCGGTTCATGATTTCCTGGTCCACGACTTTAACAAAGATCGTTATCCCGATCTGCTCTCAGCCGGAAACTTTTTTGAAGCCAATATCCAGCGGGGTAGATATGACGCCGACTATGGAAACATTCTGATTAATGACGGGAGGGGTATCCTGAAACAGCTGCCCAATGATGAAATCAATTGGTATCTGGAAGGCCAGATCAGAAGGCTGGAGCCGATACGTGTGGGTGGGAGAAATGTTGTAATAGTTGCTGAGAATAACAAACCCTTACGGTTCTTTCAGTTTGCGGAACGTGTACCGGATAAGGAACTGAGTCAACACACGGCTGACAGTAAAACGACGAATTAGAAATTGCCTGAATGTCGAAGTCAGCATCTTGCCTGATCAACTAATCTCCAGCTCCTCCTTTAGTGTGTTTGTGCTTTTGTGGCTTCCTGTTAAGACCAGGCACGCCCTATTTTCTCGTAAGGCATGCACCCGTCATAGTGGCCCGGTATAATATTTGTTTTCAGTTCCCGGGAAGCGCCGATCTCGGAGGTATAGTATCCAACAATAGTATATTCCTTCATCATAGGAAAGAAATGGCTGGTACCGGTACCGCCGGCATCAGGAACATCAACAGGTTGATCCTGCGCCTCTTGTTCGAGCAGTTCCAACACTCTTGTTTGATCGGCGCCATTGAGTTCCAGAAATGTTTTATCAAACTCGGTTGCACTCACCTCATCTACGTGGTCCAGGCCGTTAAGGAACTGGTCGCGTTCCTCTTCTGTATTCCATTCCGTAAGCATATGGTCGATAAATCGATTTACTCCGGCAGCTTTAGCTCCGGGGGTATCGGTTTCTGGTATGATTAACTCGGAGATTACCGTAACCAGCTGATTCTGCACATCGCTCAATGTTCGCGGGGAGAAGGAGCCGGAGCCTGATGAGGAGCATCCACCCAGTATGGCAGAAACAGTGGACATGGACAGGGCGCCACCGGTTAACAATGCTAATTGTTTTATAGCTTCTCGTCTGTTCATAATAATAGTTTTGAGTCTTGAGTGATGAGTCTTGAGAGGTGAGCAAACTGATCAGCAACAGAAGATGGCCCAGTACTTAAGACTCATGACAGAGTGTTAAATATTGCCTTTTTTCATTTCATCAACGGCATAATCGACCGCGCGGGCGGTGAGCGCCATGTAAGTGATTGATGGATTTTGACAGGCGGCTGATGTCATACACGCCCCGTCTGTAACAAAAAGGTTGGGTACATCATGGGCTTGATTATATCCGTTGAGGACAGATTCTTTCGGATCTTTACCCATTCTGGCAGTTCCCATCTCGTGAATCCCTTCTCCAAGAAGATACTCGCTAAAATAGGGGCTTACGTTTTTGCATCCGGCCGCCTCAAGCATCTCGGCAGCCGTATTCGCCATATCTTCCCGCATGTTCTGTTCATTTTCATGAATGGTCCCATTGATTTGCAGCAGTGGAATACCCCATTCATCTGTCTTTTCGGGATCCAATTTCGCATGATTATCGTAATAAGGCAGTATCTCGCCGAATGCGGTCATCCCGACACTCCATTGGCCGGGGTTTCTCAGCTCATTTTTCAGTTCCTCACCGAAGCCCTGCATACCGATGCCGCGGCTCCAGCCGGCACGTCCGGCGCCGCCCTGAAAACCATACCCTCGGGTAAAACCGGCCATTTTTGTCTGTTCGCTGATATTCCGGAACCTGGGTATATAGAAACCATTTGGGCGGTTCCCAAAATAGTATTGATCTTCAAAACCGGGAACGGTTCCACCGGCGCCGACACGGAAATGGTGGTCCATCAGGTAGTGGCCCAGCACTCCACTGGAGTTAGCCAGTCCGTTAGGAAACTCATTTGAAGTTGAATTCAATAAAATCTGAGTACTGCCCAGTGTGGAGGCGCATAAAAATACAACCTTCGCATGGTATTCAATGGCCTCCTTAGTGTTGCGGTCTATGACCCGTACACCTGTGGCCCGTTTTTTCTCCTTATCATATATAACGCTGTGAACGATGCTGTCAGGGCGCAGCGTCATATTACCTGTGGCACGGGCGGCAGGGAGGGTACTGCTCTGGCTGGAGAAGTAGGCCCCGACCGAGCAGCCGCGGGAACAGGGTCCGCAGTAGTGGCAGGCTCCGCGGCCCTTATGGGGTTGTGTTAAAACGGCACACCGCCCAATTGTTAAATTCCGTTCAGGAAAAGTGCTTTCTATTCGCTCTTTAAGATGCTTTTCGGCACAGTTCAGTTCCATAGGAGGGAGGAACTTCCCGTCGGGGAGATGAGGCAGCCCTTCGGCCTGGCCGCTTACGCCGATGAACTCTTCAACGTAATCATACCAGGGAGCTATGTCTTTATACCGTATGGGCCAGTCGATGGCGACACCCTCACGGGCATTTGCTTCAAAGTCGAGGTCACTCCACCGGTACGTCTGCCGGCCCCAGGTAAGCGAACGGCCGCCAACGTGATATCCTCTTACCCAAAGGAAAGGCTCTTCTTCATCTGTTACATAGGGGTATTCACTATCATTAACGAAGAAATGGTAATTAAATTCATCGATGACATCAGACCGAAACTGCATGGGATATTCCTCTTCAAACAGTTTGCGGGGACCCCGCCCTCTAAACTCAGCTTCCCAAACGGGCTGATGCTCTGTTATGTAATCTTTTCCATGTTCAACATCTCTTCCACGCTCCAGTACAAGTGTTTTCAGCCCCTTTTCAGTCAATTCCTTAGCTGCCCAGCCACCTGAGATGCCGGAACCGACAACAATTGCATCGTATTCTTCTGGCTGGCGGGAAACATAAAAGTTCTTTTTTTTCATAGCAGAATACCATCTGTTTTACTGTTAGCTTAAATAACATAGATTAGGGGAAACATTTTTGCAAGTAATTTGCAATATTTGCACTAAGTTTTTTTTATGGAAGTCTCAAATTTTGCTTTTCTTATGGTAAACGGCCTTATTTGGGTTGAACGAAATCGTTAATTACTAATCTAAAATTTATTGATGATCATGGAGTTAGAAAGAAAAATCCGTTATGGTATGGTCGGTGGCGGCCCGGGAGCTTTTATCGGAGAGGTACATCGTAAAGCAGCTGCGCTGGACGGCAAAATAGAGTTGGTAGCCGGTGCATTTTCATCCACGGCAGAAAAGTCGCGCGCCATGGGTAGTGAGCTCAACCTGAATCCCGGCCGCGTATATGGCTCCTACCAGGAGATGGTTGAAAAAGAAAAAAATCTTCCCGAAGAAGAGCGTATCGATTTTGTTTCTATTGTTACTCCTAACTATATGCACCATCCCGTTAGCAAGGCTTTTATAGAAGCGGGATTCCACATAGTATGCGATAAGCCCATGACCAACACGCTGGAAGAGGCAGAAGAGTTATGCCGCCTGGTCGATGAACATAACGTCATTTTTGCCCTGACACATAATTACACAGGCTACCCAATGGTTAAAGAGGCCAGAAAAATGGTCAGCGATGGGAAACTGGGTACCATACGCAAGGTTGTTGTAGAATACCCCCAGGGCTGGCTTGCCGAGCCTATTGAACGGGAAGGGGCCAAGCAGGCCGAATGGCGTACGGATCCCCAAAGAGCGGGCGTTTCATCTGCGGTGGGAGACATCGGCTCGCATGCAGAAAATCTTGTTGAATATATAACGGGCCTGAGTATGACGAAGCTCTACGCGGACATCACGACCTTTGTAGAGGGACGGGAGCTTGAGGATGACGCCAATATGCTGGTTCATTACGATAACGGCGCCAAGGGTGTTCTGTACGCGTCCCAAATCTCCGTTGGCGAAGAAAACGCGCTTAATATACGCGTTTACGGCACGAAAGCGGCCCTTGAGTGGAATCAGGAAAACCCAAACTATCTCCACCTCAGGTATATGGACAAGCCGGAGGAGATATACAAGCGGGGCAATGACTATTTATCCGATGCAGCTAAGTTTGCCAGCCGTATACCCTCAGGCCACCCCGAGGGATTCATCGAAGCCTTTGCCAACATCTACTCAAACGTAGCGGATGTTATCAGTGCACGATTAAGTAATACCACCCCCGATGCTCATTCACTGGACTTCCCCACCGTTCAGGATGGCGCCAGAGGGGTACATTTCATCCATAAATCCATTGAAAGCGGTAAAAAGGAAGAGTGGATGGATATGGATTACACCCCTCCCGGAGGATAATATTGATTTATCCCTGACTGGGATTACGAATTCCCATTCATAATTTCGGTGGTATGCTTAGAAAGAAGACCTGTCACGGATGAGGCCGGAGCGGCTTCCGCTGTCTTCGCTCATCCGTCTGCGGTCCTTCCGATTCCACCCTGATGAAACAGAATACGTATCCAGCCACAACGAACAGATATAAAAAAAGGCGATGAATTAAGTTCATCGCCTTTTTAATTGTGTGAAACCTTTATTTCGGCTGCATGCTTGCCGTTTGCAACAGGCCGAACAGCCTTTGAGCATCGGCTGTCTGGGGGCTGTCGGGATAATCGGATATGATTTGTTCAGCCTGTTCAAGAGCCTTCTCTTTGTTTCCGGCCTCGCTGTAGGCATATGCCGCTTCCAGCAAATTATAGGGGGTAGTAGAATCGTTTTGATCCCAATGTGCCGCCTCCATATACGCTTCTGCAGCTTCAGAATGGCGGCCGAGTTCTGTTAACAGTACACCTTTAAATGAAATAGCGCCAACGCCTAAAATTCCTTTAGGTACCTTATACTGATTTATGTAAGCGAGAGCCTGCTCCGTGTTTCCGAGGTTATACTCGCAAACGGCGGCATAATACCGGGCCAGATTGCCGGTGTCGGTACCGGAATAGTTATTGATGATCTGTTCAAACCCCACTGTAAATTCCTCTTCGGAGCCATAGAGTGCGTTTTGATAGTTGCCGTTCAGATAGTACTGTTCGGCGTAGCCCATTAGTTGCCGGGCCTGTTTTTCCTGGGCGCGGCTATAATAGTAATAGCCAATGGAAAGTCCGATTGCTAATACAATAGCAGCTGCCGAGATTAAAATGGTTTTTTTATTTCCCCAATAAAAATCCTGAACACGGGCATACGAATCCAGTAACGGGTCTTGTTCAAGTTCTTCTTTAGTCAGTTTTTTAGCCATTTTGACCTATAATATTCGTTGTTCTATGATTTTAAGAAGCTTTACAACTCCATGTCGCGTCATTATAAGAACCTACACACACCTGAAAAACAGGCCGTATCCTCGGGTCTGGGTAAGACGGCGAAAATTATAATTGTTTTAGGTATTACCAAAATTTAAAACGGATGTAATTTGCCCTTACTTAGCCTGTATACAGTATCTGAACGTCTTGCAATGTCTTTTTCATGTGTGATGAGCAAAATACTTACATTTTCATCATTCCTTAGCTGAAAAAGCAGGTCCAGCAGTATTTCTGTATTTTGTTCATCGAGGTTGCCGGTCGGTTCGTCTGCCAGAATAAGACTCGGATTATTCATAAGCGCCCGGGCCATGGCCACCCGTTGCTGCTCGCCGCCGGAAAGCTGAGCAGGGCGGTGCTCCGCGCGCAGAGAAATGTCAAAACGTTTTAAGAGGCTCATAGCCCGCTGCTTCGCGACGGTAAAATCTTCGTCTGCAATGAGAGCAGGCATCATAACATTCTCAAGAGCTGTGAATTCCGGTAACAGATGGTGAAACTGAAAGACAAACCCAAGCTGGCTATTTCTGAAAGCGGCCAGTTCATCATCTTCCAGGGAGTAGATGCTTTTGTTATTCCAGGTAACATCTCCGGAGTCAGGGCGATTGAGTCCGCCCAATACGTGTAAGAGGGTACTCTTTCCGCTCCCGCTGGCTCCGATAACAGAAACGATGCTGCCTCGTTCGATAGATATTGAAATATTATCTAATACCGTTAAGGCCCCATCGCCAGTTCTGGCAGGATAGGTCTTCGTGATGCCGGTGCCTTCCAGAATAATATCGCGTTCCTTCATCAGCTTTCTATTTTGCTGTTTTTTAGGGCAGGATATATAACAGGTTCAATATGCATGCACTGACTGTTTTCGGTATCTATGGCAGCATGTACAGCGCAGATGTGATTATTGCCATTGGCCAGTTTATACCGGTGGGGCGTTCCAAGCATAAAGCGTTTCATGGAGGTGTTTTTGTCCATTCCCAATACAGAATCGAAGGCGCCGGTCATACCTACATCGGTAATGTATCCCATTCCATCGGGGAAGATGCGGGCGTCATTGGTAGGAATATGAGTATGAGTACCCACAAAGACGGATACCCTCCCATCTAAGTACCAGGCCAATGCCAGCTTTTCAGCTGTGGCTTCAGCGTGAAAATCAACAAATATCAAATCCGTCTCCTGTTTAATACGGTCTATCGCCCAATCGGCAGTGGAGAAGGGGTCATCTATGGGTTGCATGAATGTACGTCCCTGAAGGTTCAACACCCCGATTTTCAGGCCGGTATCCGGTACATCGTACACGCCGTAACCGGACCCCGGATTTCCTTTTGGATAATTTAACGGGCGCAGAATGTGGTTGTCGGTTTTCATATATGGAAACACTTTCCATTTGGCAAACGAGTGATTGCCGCCCGTAATAACATGAACCCCCAGATCATAGAGGTTTTGTATGATTACCCGGTTAATGCCTTTCCCCTGGTGAGAGTTTTCTCCGTTGGCTATGACAAAGTCCGCATTATATTTTTTGATCAGGCTTGGCAATATAGTTTCGAGGAGGCTCAGGCCGGGATCGCCTACTATATCACCAATAAACAGTATGTTGAGTAACTTTTTAGACATTTGTCAGCATGTGTTCAGAGAAAAAGCCTCAGAAATGAGGCTCGTAAGGTAAGAAATATAACGTGTATATCAGAATCCGATTTGCTTTGCGATGTATTGGCAACCGACGTATCCGAAAGCCTTCAGGATTCGGGTGATTTGAGGCATTTCCGCTGCCCGGTGAATGCTCCATACAGAAGTTCACGGACATCACCCAGCGGATGTAGCGGCTATCGCTTCATGCCGGTATTTTAAGGGTGTTTATTTATGGCTTAGTGCAAAGTTTCTATTTAACCAAACCAGATCAGGTTGTCAAGTTTTGCTCTTTAATACATGCGTAATTTGGCCCGCCATAATGGCAGAACGCACCCCCTTTCAAAGCGTTGCGCACGTCTCCGGGAAAACATCCGCATGTTTTCTCCAAAACATAGGCATGTTTCCGGCAAAACGTCCGCACGTTTTTCAGCAAAGATGCGCACATTTTTCTGCAGCGCTAAAAACGGCCTCTGCAGTCTCTGGGGGTCGTTTTTTGGCAGGCCCGCCCAGCCCCTGCCAAAATGGCACCCGGAGGCTAGAAAACAAGCGTTTACACCCCTAAACGGCTGCGCGTTGAGGGCTGAGGTGCGGATTTCCTTCCTAACAGAGCCTGTCATCCTGAGCTCCGTCGAAGGATCCCCCGGTGCAAAGGATGCATGCCGCGGGGGCACCTGCTCCTCCTGCAGTCCGGGCCGGGCGCGCCTCTTTCCAAGCACATCCTCACGGCTACGGGGATCCCTCGACTGCGCCCCGCCAAACCCCGGCGGGACTCCGCTCTTTTAGACTTCTTTAGAAATATTTTGT
>CALJMB010000217.1 GCA_937982515.1 uncultured Balneolaceae bacterium | reverse complement strand
CTAACCACCAACTACCTCTCCGCCAGGCGGTGGATTTTGCCGTCGAAGCCGCAGAGGTAGAGTTCGTTGTCCTGATCTACCCCGAACGAGGAGATGGAGAAGCCCGCCTGAAGCAGCTGGGTGTTGACCGGCTCATCGGGATTGGAATTATCCAGCGCCCAGACCCTTCCTGAGGCGTAATCGGCGTAGATGTATTGGCCCGTCAGTTGTGTAAGCGCAGGCCCGCGGTAAACGAAGCCGCCGGTAACAGAAATGCCCAGGTCACGCTCATATTCCCATACAGGCGGGACGAGGCCCGACCGGTCGCAGCCCTCTTCAGGTTCAAAACAGTGATGGCCTTCCATGATATTCCATCCGTAGTTTCTGCCGCTTTCAATGATGTCAATCTCTTCGTAGGCGTTTTGCCCCACATCGGCTGTCCATAACTGACCCGTTTCGGGATCAAAGCTAAAGCGCCAGGGGTTTCTCAATCCGTAGGCGTAGATCTCTTCTCTGAATCCCTCGCTGTTACCGGCAAAGGGATTGTCTTCCGGGATGCCGTAGTTGCGCCCGTTTTCCTGATTGTCTATATCAATCCGCAGGATGGATCCCAAAAGAGTAGCGCGATCCTGACCGTGGCCATGGGGGTCGCCGCCCGATCCGCCATCACCCACAGCGATGTAGAGGTAACCGTCCGGGCCGAAGGAGACTTGTCCCCCGTTGTGGTTATCATAAGGCTGGGCGAAGGAAAGGATCTCCAGTTCGCTGTCCGGATCGGCGCGGTTGGGATCATCCTGAGAGACCTCAAAACGCGAGACGACCGTGCGGCCGCCTTCCGCGGCGACAGTATAATTGACATAAAAGTATCCGTTGGCAGCATAGTCGGGATGGAAAGCCAGGCCCAGAATTCCTTCTTCATTGCCCCGGTCATCCACCTTATCCTGGATATCCAGAAACGTTGTTTTGTTTGAAGCGGAGGCATCGTTTTCGAAGACGGAGATTACACCGCGCTGTTCCACAACAAACAGCCGGTTGCTGCCATCGCCCGGGTGCTGTAAGTCTACCGGGCGGGTAAAGGAAAGCCCGGGAAAGGCCTCTTCCGTCCGGTAAGCGCCATTATCGGCCGGATCTGAATCATCTTGCACGCAACCGGTATTCAGGAAGAAGAGAAGTAAGGGTAAGATCAGTCGCATAAGAGTAAGAAGTTTAACGTATCGTGTTGAGTTTATGAAGGAGTAAAGGTGTAATGTGCGTTCGGGTTAAGGGTGCTGCCTAAAAGCGCGGAGAGATCTCTCCTTCAGGGCAAGGCTGTTACTTCTGCTTATGACACCCCGGTACAGCACGGACGGACGTTCGCGCTATAACTTGGAGGAACTTAACACCCCTGCCCCTCCAGGGGAGAGGTATTACAGGTTATCTTTATTTATCTCGAACGCACGTTAAATACGAAAACTATGAATAAGTTTCTGAGGATTATCGGGAGGCTGCCAACCCCTGACAGGGTTTCAAACCCTGTCAGGGGTGTTTGGATAGTGCCCCCCGGCTTTCAGGCGCTATTCACTCATAACTGCCCGGCCAGTTTTTCTATGATAGACTCCCAGCTTCCCCCGGCCTCTTCAGTAACGGGTATTCCGGCCTCTTCCAGCTTATGGGTGACGCCGGTATCGGCAGAAATAACCGTTCGGCCGGCAAGGTCGAGGTCGGGGAAGGCGGCCTGAATACGGTTCACCGCTTTCCGGGAATGGAAGATAATCACACCCGGCTGTTGCCTGGAAATAGTCGAGCGATAGGAGGCCAGTTCCTCCTGCGCGGGCCCTTCCAGGTCGTACAATTCTGCCTCATGTACGGGGATGTCCAGTTCCTCAAGCAGGCCTGGTATCTCTTCTTTGGTATGCGAGCCGCAGGGGTACAATACCGGTCCGATACGTCGCAACCGTAACATAAATTCCACCAGGTTTATCGGCTTGGGGCTGTCGGATGGGCAGATGGCCGGTATCCCTGCCTGTTCCAGATAGTTGGCGGTATGCTTGTGGAGCGTAAGATTCACCCGCTGTTTTACTGAATTAAGGGCGCTATGCCGCTCAGCCTGTTTAAGAAAGAATATGGCATTGCGCTTGTTGCCATAGATAATAGTCTCAGATGCTTCAATATGCCCGAACAGATCCTCGCGCTCTGCTTCTATATAACGCTCCAGAGGCAGGTGCATTAACTTCACACGGCGGCCTTCCGCCCAGTTGATGATTTCTTCCGAGTCTTCCGGCGCCGATGTAAGTAATACCGATGTGCTCATATACCAGTCTGTTTCTCATTGGTTAGCCACGGATTGGCACAGATCTCAGACAGATGTTCTGTGGCCAAATCCGGCTGTTATGCGGTTTATGTTAAATCAACTTAGTGTTTTCGTGTTTTGGTGGCACCCTTACGGCCTGGTCAAAAGGTGTATCCTACTCCTATGTAAATGCGGGAGACATCTTCTGAAAAGCCGATATCACCGCGGAGGATAAAGTCCGGGCTGAAAACAGACAAAGCTCCGCCTACGCCGAACGTCCGTTTATAATCGTTAAAGAGATCCTTTAGGTTATCTTCACGAGTAAATACCCGTCCGAAATCGGTAAAGAGCTGTCCTCCCAGTTTAATGTCGTAGTCTGGAAAACGGAGTATCCAGGTTCGCAGTTCAAGGTTCCAGGAGATCGAGGAATTGCCTTTAAACCGGTTGAGCGGATATCCGCGTAAGGTGAGGTCGTTGCCCAGCGTAGGGAGCCTCCAGAAAGGGACGTCTCCGGCGGCGTGGTTTCCTGCGAGGCGTCCTGCGAGGGTCACCTGATCGAAAAAGCGGATATACTGGCGCAGATCCAGCCGGTAGGTTACGAGAGCGTACTCGCTGGTCAGGGAAGGGGCGGCGGCGAGCTGAAAAGCAACATGGTTGCCCCGGGCCGGGTCGAATTCGTTGTCCCGGTTTTCCCAGACAAAACCCGCATTGAGATAGCCGATAAATCCTCCCTTGCTGCCGTTAGGCATGGTTTCCCTGAAGACGGATGTTTCCAGTAATACATAGGGTATTTGATATTCCAGGCCCAGGCCCGCGATGAGATCAAATTGGGAGTCTCCATTCTGATAAACAGGCATCCGCGCCTGGTAATCTCCCCCGACAGCAATAGATTTGAAGAAATAATAGTCGTTCTCCCACTTTTCCTTTTCAAAGGTGGTGTTGTTGCCGATACCGAAAAAGTTCTCCTCAGCCAGCCGGTCGAAATCCACCTTTATTTTGCTGCGGATGTTGGTGCCGAAACTGCGCGCCTGCTCATAGATCCCGTTTACTTTAACATATCCTTTGGTGGAGGCAACGGCTGAAGCCTCTATATACTTTCTGAACGGACGAATATTACCGCGATAGTCGTAGTGGCCAAAAACGGCTCCTCCTGCAAAGCCGATATCCGAGCTGTAGCTGAACACCGGAATAAATGCATTTTTCATAGAATCGGCCCCCACTTCCGTAGAAAGTATTTGGGCCGAGGCATAGCTGGATAGGGCAAAGAGCAGGATAATTAAGAGTAAATATCGAATCAAACAAGTTTGAGCTAATAGTTAGGATTTTAGAATACCCTCTTCCGCGAGCATTTCCATTGTCTGCACAGCGTGGCGCAGATGGGGAATAACAATGCTTCCGCCCACAACCAGCGCCACGTTGAGGGCTTCCACCAACTCCTCTTTGGAAGAGCCCGTTTTGGCACACTGCTCCAGGTGATAGTCGATGCAGTCGTTACAGCGCAGTACGGCCGAGGCCACCAGGCCCAGCAGTTCTTTTGTCTGAGCGGGAAGGGCACCATCTTTATAGGTGTTGGTATCGAGGTTGAAGAACCGTTTAATCCCCAGATGGCCCAGGTTGAATATCTTTTCATTCATTTCAGCCCGTTCTTCCCTGAATTGTTCCAGCCTGGTTTTCTTTTCTGAATTCATCTGTTGGTTATAGTGTCTTGGATGTTGAATTCCCGGTGTCAGGCGCGAGACCTCAGGCAGTTGAAATCTGGCATCCTACACCTGAAGATAAGTCATGCATCTTCTATAATAAAAGATAAAGATTAAGTCATTTTTATAAGGCGGCTCGTGCCATTAAATATTCCGGAGGCCGGTGTCAAAGATAGATCCGCAACGTTTTTAGAAACTTTGCGGATCTGAACCGGACAATGCAACCGTGCTCCCATCTAATTTTATCCAGATACAATCGTTATTAAAGAGAATCGGGCATCCTTAAATTCGCAGGATTAACTTTGTTATTTTAGGAGGGCTTGCTATGTTTTGTTTGAAACTTCAAATAAGGATTATACGTTGTGCGCTGGACTAATTCAAAACCTGAACACAAGTTGGCGGTTATAGGAGACAGCATAAGCCAGGGTTTTCAGAACGGTGGTATTTACCGTACTGATCTAAGCTTTCCCGCTTTCTTAAATCGGTGCTTTGAGCCCGTTCCCGACTTTAACCAACCTCTTTTTACAGCTCAGGGCGGCATTCCGCTAAATCTGGAAGTGCTGCTGCGCGGGCTTGCGGATCAGTACGGCGACACACTGGAGTGGCATGAATATATCCCTGCCTGTACTCACCTGTTTAGCACGCTTAAGCGGATAAAAAGATATTGGGAAGGCACACCTGCTCTTTTAGCGCGGAACGGATACTCTTTCCCCTACCACAATCAATCTGTATGGGGATTTGCAATGAACGACGCGTGGATGATTACAGAACGCACCAGCCGGAAGTTCATCGAGAATTATAAGGAAACCTACTCCATCTTCAGTGTACTCCCCGATCATGCCATGTATACGACAGCCCGGATGGTCTTAAATCCGGTCTTAAGTGAACAGTTTGCTGATCATACCATGCTGGATAACATCAACTATCTTCAGCAGAATGGCGGTATTGAAAACCTGATTGTGACGATGGGCCACAACAATATCATCGGCGCTGTCACCGATCTGCGGTTTCAGTACTCCGAAGATTATGACCTGGAAGCGATGCCCTCGGAACGCAATTATACGGTATACCGCCCCGAGCATTTCGAATTGGAATACCGTAAGCTGGCCGAGCGGGTCAGCCGGATAGGGGCGCAACGGGTCATCACACAAACCATACCGTACGTAACCATTCCACCGGTTACCCGCGGCGTAAATGAAGACCTGTCCCGGCCCAAGAGAGGCTACTTCGACTACTACACCCGGTTTTGGGTGTGGGATAACGACTTCGATCCCGATCGCCACCCCCACCTGACTAAAGATGAAGCCATCAGGCTGGATCAGCTGGTAGATATATATAATAAGATTATCCGCGATGTATCCAGAGAGTACGGGTGGATTGTCGTGCCGCTGAACCGCTACGTGAATGCCATTGCACGGCGCAGGCACGGCGGTACCACATACCTGCCCTACCCGGAGGATTTCAAAGAGGCACTCAAACGCAACCCGGCCACTGAACATCTGGTAGATGGCGGGGGGGAACCCACTCTGAGTACAAACTATCTGCGGATAGATGAGGAAACGGGCAAGGTGCGGAAGGGAGGTATTTTCAGTCTCGACGGTATTCACCCCGGTACCATAGGTTACGGTTTGATAGCGCATGTATATTACAAAACAATGAAGGAGCACGGTGTGGAATTCGACAAGCCGCTGGACTGGGACTACATCATAAAAAACGACACGCTGGTAACCCACCCGCCCTATCTGCTGGTCGAACTTAGAAAAGTTCTCCGCCTGCTTTCGCTGGGGCGGCAGGAACGCATCCTGCGTATAGGGGGTAATATCCTGCAGCAGCTGATGAGTCTGTTCTCAAAACCTGCCCGCCCGGTAAAAGAGACGAAGAGACTGAGGGACTCACGGCTATAAGGCTATAACCGGCTTTCTCCGATACCTGCCGGATGGAAGTATAAAGACTGTTGTTCGTATCGTGGTTGGGTTTGCTGCTTTTAGTCTCTCAGTCTCCCCCTCTCTCAGCCTTTTCGTCTCCGATAGGTCTGTACAACGTACGGCAATCATTTCAAGGGCGGAATTTGTCCCCGCAGCTCTCCCCGCGGATATTTAATCGAGTAGATATTTATATATAAATGTCCTTCAGCCAGCGCCTGCAGCTGGCTTTTTGTAAGCACCCTCCGATTGTTTTCGGGATCGAAAGCCCCCCCTGTGTTATCTTCATTTAGCCGGGGTTCCAGTTTTATGATCTGGTTTCCACTTTCACCTTTCCTCCCATAGTGGATGTAGGAACCGTAAAACGGGCTGCTGAGCTGATTAAAATATCCTTTAACAGATATAGTATCCTCTCGCAACGTAACCGTAACACTGCCGGTCCCCGGAGAAGGGACAGGAGGTGTATGATGATATCCGGCAAGTAGCACCACAGCCGACTTCTGGGCTTGCATGTCAGGGAGGGAGGATAACATCAGGCATATCAGAAGGCCGACTCGGGGGATACACTTATGGAAATACATTTTTCTCATTTTTATCGATGAACATATAACTAAGCTATTGATAAGAAAAAGCTTAAATAATAACAACAGTAAATATAGCTCCTTACTCTCCGGATCCAGGCGCAAACCCGTACCGGTACAAGCCCGGGAATGAACGCATTTGCCTGCGTCTGTGTGGTATATCAGGCCTTACGCAAGCCTGAACAAATTTACTAATTCGCAGTATTACTATAGGCAGTAGCTGCTCTCCGAAAAATATGCCATCAATAATAACCTTTAGGTTTGAACACATGCCTGAACATTCTCAAGAGAGTGCAGACATTCGCAAGACGAATGAAAAATACAGTTTTGAACAAAAGGAGTATAAAGCGCAAAAGATATTCTGGATAGTGGTGGTTGCTTTTTTAGCTGCAGGCCTTCTGGGTGTATTTGGCAAAGGCGCTCTGAGCAGAGTGAGAGTAGAAGAAGATGAGTTCCGGATAGAATACGAGAGATTTTTGCGAGACGAAACATCTGCTGCCTTTTCTGTCTTCATCACCCAAGGCTCCGGGAGTAAAGTAGTTATTGCTATAGGCAGAGATTACGCAGAGCGGGTGAGTATAGACAAGGTTGTGCCGCAGCCCGTTTCGGTTGAAGCAGCAGGCGAGCGGCTGGTCTATACGTTTAACGCCTCTGACGGTGCACTTCTGATATTCAGCATTACGCCCCGGCGTGTTGGTGCAATGAATCTGGAACTGACGGTGCAGGGACAAACGAGACATCTTAATCAATTCGTATTCTTCTAAACTTAGATGCCATGCAATTAATTATTCGTGCCATATTTTTATACATCTTCATTCTGGTGGTTTTTCGCATGTCCGGTAAACGAACACTGTCAGAAATGACTACTTTTGATTTTGTACTGTTGCTGATAGTTGGGGAAGCCACCCAGCAGGCGTTGCTGAGCGACGACAATTCTCTCATAAATGCCATGCTGGTCGTAACAACTCTTATCGCCGTGGATGTCCTCTTTTCCATTTTGTCGGCAAAGTGGAAGCTGTTTGATAGGGTAACCAACGGGGTCCCTGTGGTTATTCTGGAGGATGGAAAGCCCCTTAAAGAGCGAATGGAAAAAGAAAGAGTAGAAATAGACGATATACTGGAAGCTGCCAGAAGGATGCAGGGGCTGGAGAGTATTGAGCAAGTGAAGTATGCTGTTTTAGAAAAGGACGGAAAGATCAGCATCATACCATACGCCAATACGTTCCCTGAAGACAGATCCCCTTAATAACTATTCTGTAGCCTGGATGTGGTGTTTACCCCGATAATCAGAATTATCTCATTCCATCCGTTCTGCGACGGAATGCCAGGAAGGGAGGTTGCCCGACATGAAAAAAGGTGTATTGTTCACTGCTCTCACTATTTTGGCAGTAGCTATTCTTCTGGTCTTCGTAGCGCCGCAAAGCGTTTTGCAATGGGTGGGCCCGGAAATTGGGGACATCGTCTACCTTGAAGCCGATGCCGGCGGATCTAAAATGCGTGAAAAGGCTGCACTGACCATTCGCAACAGCCTGATTCCCATATATGTAGACAGCCTCTCCCTCGAAGCGGGACTGGAAGGAACGGAGATCTTTAAAAGCAACATACAAGAAGATGTGGAAATAGGGGCGTTCTCTGAAGACACACTGAATCTGGCGGCAATGTTCCGGCACAAAGAGATATACGAGATTGTGAAAGAGGCGAATGAGCAAAGTCGGGATAGCCTGCAAGTTACTTTCGGGGGCACCCTGTTCTACCAGTTTCCTGTATTGGGTGAAATTGAAATTCCCTTCCGTGAGGAGCTGAAGATCCGCACCCCCCGGCTTCCCGAAATTAGTCTGGCAGAGATAAGAGTAGAGGAGGTGGGCCTGCCTGATGTAAAGCTGATGGCCCGGCTGGAAATAGTCAATCGGGATACCATGGAATTCACCATTCTGCAGCTTGACTATAACCTCAACATCAGTGACAGTACTATAACAGCAGAAGGAACCACAGGCGAAAATACCTTCATCGAAGGCAGGGATACTACCTTACTGGATATCCCTATAGAAACAAGTCTGGGTGTTATAGGGGATGGCCTTGTCCAGTTCATAGAGGAAGGCAGCGACTGGCCATATAGCATGGATGCAGATATAAAACTGGACACCGGCACAGACATCATAAAAGTCATGGTCATGAATGTGGAGGTGAAGGACACCATTGACGTCATAGACAGTGCGCAGCAGATACTGGATTGAAACAGATATCCGCCGGGTATCCGGTTCCAGCCAACCCCCGCTTCATCTTCCGAAACATTTTTTTAGTATTTCTCTATATATAAGGCGTCAGAAGTAGCTGCTGCCTGGTTGCAAGTGCACAGCTTGCAGCCGGATCATTGATTAATGCTAATCGTGAGAGAGAAAGCACATCGTAAGACTGTTGTAACCAGAGCCAGAACCGTAACCATACAGGCTGGCGCGCCGGTGATCAAAATAGTATGTCTCTGACATCCCAAAATTTGTTTCCATGCCGGATGGTGGCCGGAATATTCTGTAACCGATTGCGTAAACCGGCTCTGCCGGTGGCTTGCAGCTGCCGCTGGAACAGACATCCCGGATAAATCAGTATAACCACATAAAAACACGGAGGACCCTTATGAAAACCCTGTTTAACACCCTGGCCGAACATAAAAAAGGAAAGAAATTAATGCAGACAGCCGTCATAGTGGCGCCCGGCGAGGTTGAATTGCAGACGGCCGTTATACCTGAACCGGCGCGGGATGAGGTGCGGGTGCGAATAGAAGGGTGCGGGCTATGTGCCTCCAACCTCCCTTTCTGGCAGGGGCGGGAATGGTTTTCCTATCCCATGGAAGCGGGCGCCCCCGGCCATGAGGGGTGGGGCACGGTAGATGGAGTGGGCAAAGATGTAAAGACCGTGAAGTCCGGAGACCGGGTGACGCTGCTTTCCCACCACGCCTATGCCGATTATGACATTGCCCACGCTGAACATGTGGTTAAACTTCCCGACGGTCTTGACGGACGCCCTGTTCCGGGAGAACCTTTGGGCTGTGCCATGAACATTCTTGAAAGGAGCCGCGTAGAAGCCGGCATGACGGTGGCGGTTGTGGGAGTAGGGTTCCTGGGGGCGCTTCTGGTGCAGCTGGCAAAACATACAGGAGCCAGAGTCATCGCTATAACGCGCAGAGCCTCATCTCTGGAGATGGCAAAAAAACTCGGGGCGGATGAGGCGCTTCAGCTAAAAGATCCTGAACAGATTACAGAGCAGGTGAATACCCTCACCGGAAACACGTTATGCGAACGCGTTATCGAAGCTACCGGCGAGCAGGAGCCGCTAAGCCTGGCCGGCAGCCTGACGGCCGTAAGAGGCCGGCTGATCGTAGCCGGATATCACCAGGATGGCTTGCGGCAGGTAAACATGCAACAGTGGAACCGGCGCGGTATCGACGTCATCAACGCCCACGAACGCAACCCCGAGGCCTGCGTTCAGGGCATGCGGAGAGCCGTGGAGGCCGTAGAGGAAGGTGTGTTAAATCCATTCCCGCTGTTTACACACACCTTTCCCAAACAGTATTTGCAGCAGGCTTTTCAATTACATCAACAGAAACCAAACGGCTTTATTAAAGCACTGATAACCTTTAAGTGATTTCATGAACTCTCTTACAGCAACAAAACCAAAGCTGGGATTTGCAGGGGTGGGCCGGACAGGCAAAAGCCGCATGAGAGCGATCGGTGAAAGCCGCCTGGCCGAGATATGGGCAGCCGTTGATCCCGATGACCGTATTACAAGCGGAATAAAGCAGGAAATAGCGGGAATACGGTGTTACGATTCTTTTGAGGAGATGCTCGATAGTGATTTGGACGGTATTGTCATAGCAACTCCGCCGGGGTTGCATACCCGCCAGGCGCTGGGGGCGGCACGGAAGGGCAAAGCCGTCTTTTGTCAAAAACCGTTGGGAATAAACAGACTGGAAACAGCCGAGGTGGTTGAGGCCGCGCGCACGCACAACGTTCTTCTGGGGGTCGATTACTCATATCGGTATACCCATGCCATGCAGCAGATCAAAGAAACAATTCGATCCGGCAGCCTGGGGGAGATATACGCCGTTCACCTTGCCTTTCACAAAGCGTACGGCCCCGATAAACCGTGGTATTATGATACCGGTCTGTCTGGCGGCGGCTGCCTCATCGATCTGGGTAGCCACCTGGCCGACCTGGCCTTATGGGTGCTGGGTGAAATAGAAGTGGAAGTGGATGAGGTGAGCAGTAAATTGTTTCATAATGGCGAGCCGCTGCGCGACAGAAGCCAGGCGGAAGACAATGCAACCGCAGAGTTTGTTCTGAACGGCAGAATAGCTGTCCGGCTCAGCTGCTCCTGGAATCTGCCCACCGGAAAAGGCGCCGTTATCGAAGCCCGTTTCTGCGGCGAAGAGGGAGACGCCATATTCCGCAATACCGATGGTTCGACCTGCAATTTTATAGCCGAAAAGCACACCGGTACTACTACACAGACCTTGTCATCGTTACCCGATGAGTGGGAAGGCAGAGCCGCAGTGGAATGGGCAAAGAGGCTGGGTAACGGCAACCGCTTCGACCCGGCTGCCTACGCCTACACCGATGTGGCCGGCGTCATAGAACGCATCTACGGGCAGGCTTTCTGATGCGGAATACAGGGTGAGATGCCATCCCCGTAGCGGCCGATGCCGGATGAGTGAATGCTGCAGGCCGTTTACCCCGTCCGGGGTTACTTACAATACCCGGGAACAAAGGCCTGTTTAGCCCTTTTATAAAGCTGCTATCCTGAGCAGAGGGAGTGAAAGCGGCCGAGGCCGAAGGCGCTCCCCCGCTGCCCGCGTCTCTGAAGCCGCCGGAGCCGGGGTGTGTCGCATTACGGGCGCCGGGTGAATCATTTGCAACCTTAACACATTAGCAGCATGAATACAGAACCTATGAACATCGTTATCATCGGACTGTCTCTCAGCTCGTCTATGGAGAACAGTCACGCAACTACTTACCGCAGCCTGATCAAAGGGCTGTACGAAGAGAGTCATCAGGTAACTTTTCTGGAGCAGGATGTATCGGGTCATGCCGGCAACCGCGATCTCCCTTCTCCGCCGTACTGTGAACGGCACCTGTACGAAAACCCGGGTATCATGAAATACGACTACGATGAGCGGATCAGCGATGCCGATCTGGTTATCGTCGGCTCCGATGCGCTGCATAGTATAGATATAGGAAAATGGGTGACCGACCATGCCCGTGGAATAACCGCTTTTTACGACCTCGATACTCCGGTTACCCTTACCAGGCTGGACCGGGAGAACTACGAGTCTATAACACCCGCTCTGATTCCGGAATACGATCTGTACCTCTCCTCCGGCGGGGGGAAAGCGCTGGCGCTCCTTACCGAAACGTATCGGGCAAAGCGGGCCCGCCCCCTCTACTGCTCGGTTGATCCGGAGCTCTGCTATCCCGAAGATCATCCAAAGCGGTGGCAGATAGGCTATCCGGGAATCTACAGCGCCGCCCGACAGCCCGGGCTGGACAGCCTGCTGCTGGAAACCGCCCGCCGGCAGCCGGATGACTCCTTCGTCGTTGCCGGCTCCCGGTATCCTTCCGATATCATGTGGCCCGCTAATGTGGAACGCATTGGGCACGTTCCTCCCGATGAGCTCCGGAAGTTCTACAACCGGCAGCGCTTTACACTCAACATCACCGGCCGGGCTGTGGAAGAAGCCGGAATCAGTCCCGCCTCCCGCCTGTTTGAAGCCGCCGCCTGCGCCACACCCGTTATCTCCGATTACCGGCAGGGATTGGAAACTCTGTTTGAGCCGGACAAAGAAATCCTTATTGCCCGAACCACTGAAGATGTGCAGCATTACCTGGCCGACATCTCAGAAGAAGAAAGAAAACAGATAGGCGGGCGCGCCCGTGAAAGAGTGCTAAACGAACACACCTCCCGCGTACGGGCCCGCCAGCTGGTACAATACGTGCAAGAGCTGAAAGGCGTAGCCGTATGATGCCGGATGCCGGAGTGCAACAATGTGGTGCTCCGGGTTTCTCCCTCTAAAAAAAGGGGGATTAAGGGGGTTGTCTCTATCAAATACCGAAACCTAAAGCATAACGCCGGAAGGTTATACCACAAAGGTGCATAAAGGTTTTCTTTGTGGTTCTCTGTACTTCCTCCGTGTTACTCTGTGGAATAACCCCTCCAGGTACTTCAACCGAATGGACCAACTCAAATATAACGACCCGCCACGCTGAATGTGGCCGCGCCCTAAGGTCATGTTCGCCATCCCCGTCACTCTGGCATATGTGCATCTAACCCACAAGTTAACTGCGATTGCAGACACAGAACAGCCACCAAAATATTGCTAATTATAAGGGAAATATGTAGTCTGTTAAGAACAAAATAACGCTGTGCACCTTATACAAGAGATCGTTATAACGCGTATTCAAGTCTAAGTAAATAACCTGCTGAAACCGGTTGATGTGAGAGGGTTATGGTTAAAAACACCCGCATAGCGCCGCTACTTGTTCTGATATGGCTGATCGCTGCGCAAGGCAGCGCGCAAGAGCTGCCCCTCACTCACTTTACATCCGATAGCGAAATTAAGCCATTGCCTGCTACAGGAGTTACGGAGGTATTTCAGGACCGGCAGGGATTCTTGTGGCTGACTATTTTCACCGTCGGCCTCGTACGCTATGACGGAAATACTATGAAAGTGTACGGACGTGCGGACGGCCTCATGGATCTGAATACCAATGGCCTGGCAGAGGATACAGCCGGGTACTTATGGGTGAATTCCGCCACCGGCATAGTGGTTTCAAAGGAGCCG
This sequence comes from uncultured Balneolaceae bacterium, assembly GCA_937982515.1. Taxonomy (GTDB): domain Bacteria; phylum Bacteroidota; class Rhodothermia; order Balneolales; family Balneolaceae; genus CALJMB01. The sequence continues at coordinate 317 of CALJMB010000217.1, read as the reverse complement.
CTGGAAGCCTATGCCAATGGCCGCCGCGTTCAGTTTACCTCCCGATGGGGAACAACCCATCTGGATGTTGTAGCTGTCAACAACAAGAGCTTTGCAGTGGACGCAAAGGGTGCAGTCTGGATAGGTGCCAGCACCGGGGGAATTATTCGGTATCGCATCAAAGGCTCCGGGGCGATGGAGGCCGACACCTTCCGCACGGATGTGAGGAAGCCGGGGCAGGATGAACTGATATACTCACTGGCCGTAAGGAAAGACGGCACAGTATGGGCCGGCACAACCGGAGGGCTCGCCTTTTTACGGCCGGCAGACAGCAGCAC
>CALJMB010000216.1 GCA_937982515.1 uncultured Balneolaceae bacterium | reverse complement strand
CCCTGTTTTGCAGAAAATCGGTGATAGCTAACTGTAAGTCGGGATCATCGGCATGTGAACCCAACCCGGCGGCCGCTTCTCTCCGCTCTTCAACCGTCATTCCGTTTCTCAGGGCATAAATCAAAAAAGAGGCGGGCTTGTGCTGCTCCAGAGTGAGTCCCGGTCGGGCGGAGGCGTCGATATCGACGCTCTGAACCATAGGAGATACTGTAACTACGACCGAATCGCGGGCTCCGGTAAAGGTCACTTCCGAAGTATCCTTCTGCCCCGATACGGTTTGTATGAGAGGAAGCGTAACCAGCTCATCGTACATTCCCTGCCGGGCAGTGAAGCTAAGAGTCAACGTATTCTCCATCTCGTTGTAGTTATAATCAACCCGGTAAGATGCCGAGTCGATCCCGGCTGTTGAATCTCCGCCGGCAGGCAAGCGGACGCCGGTGGTATCAAAATATGGCTGACCGCTCTGTCCATACCAGTAACGGGCGTAATCGTACCAGGTATAGACGCCGGGGCCTTGACTCAGTATGTCGCGCATCGTCTGGCTGAGAATCTCCTTCCGGCTGCTGTCAGGCCAGGCGGGGAACCCCCGCTGCCACCGGTTCCACTCCTGCACATCAAAAGCGGAAAAGACCGTGTGCAGATCTTCGGCCGGATTATCCTCAGACTTGAGTAATACCGGCTGGCCGGCCAGCTCATAGTGGAGGGCTGTCTGATATAACGAAACGGCCGCCGACTCCCGCCACTGCTCTTCCCTCTGGTATATTCCGAACCACTGCCCATATATCCCGCGCCGTAACTGGGCCTCCAGATCTCCCCTGTTCCGGTACAAATAGACGACAGAGGCCCCCCACGATTTGGTTTCCCAGAAATGATCCGGCAGTACAACGATGTTTAGTGCTTCGAACGGGAACTCCTGGCCTGTCCGGTTCTGTATTTCCCGCACAATGCCGGCTGCGGTTTCTACCAGTTGCTTCTGTACCTTCCCTTCGGGGGCGGGATCTTCCGCGAGCACGGAAATGCGCTTCAGGCCGTAGGATGTCTGCGCTCTTGAAAACCTGCCTGCGGCAAACGTGAGCGCCGTAGCCGGTACTTCCTGTTCGGTCCGGAAGGTAAAAACCATGTTGTCTGTATCTATGACCTGCCGATCCATCTGCATTCCTGTTGCGGCCACGTCATAGCCGGCGGGGACCGTGATGGTGAGGTTGGTTGAAAAGGACACACGGGGGTGATCGATAACGGGCAGCCAGTGCCGGGTGGAACGGGGCAAGAGAGAAGCCCATACAGTACCTCCGTTGTTTTTAAGCAACCCAAAACCCGGCGCCGCCTCGTAGGTTACCGAAACGGTATAGGTTCTCCCCATAACGGCTTTCTCACCCAATTCTATAAACAGCGAGTCGTTCCGCAGGTGAAAATCAGCGCTGCCATTGTTGACCTGCACCGTATTGATCTGCATGTGGGCGGCATGCAGAACAAGCACGTCGGCCCCGCCTATATTCGCTTTCACCTCATAGCTGGCCGCTCCCTGCACGCTACCCGCATCCGGATACAGCACCAGGT
>CALJMB010000215.1 GCA_937982515.1 uncultured Balneolaceae bacterium | reverse complement strand
ATCTGGTTTGTGGGACAACGGGGCGATTACGTCTCTGAATTCAATCCCGAGACCGGCAAGTTCAGGCGGCTCGATCTGCCTGACGGCGCCGGCCCGCATAATCTGATTGTGGATAACGAAGGATTCATCTGGTACGCCGGGAACCGCGCGGCCCACATCGGGCGGCTAAATCCCGAAGACGGATCCATCCGCCAGTATCCTATGCCCGATCAGCGCGCCCGTGACCCGCACACACTCATTTTCGATCAAAACGGTGACATCTGGTTTACCGTGCAGGGCGGCAATTTTGTGGGAAAGCTGGCGGTAGAAAGCGGAGACATTGAACTGATAGCTGTGCCTACGCAACGCGCCCGTCCCTATGGAATCCTGGTCGACGATAACAACCGTCCGTGGATTGTCCTCTTCGGGACGAATAAACTGGCTACCGTTGATCCTGAAACCATGGAACTGACAGAAATTCCGCTGGAACGTGAAGAGGCCCGGCCCCGGCGTATAGCTCTGACTTCCGACGGCAAGGTCTGGTATGTAGATTATGCTCAGGGTTATCTTGGCAGCTACAATCCTGACGACGGCTCCTTCCGGGAATGGCAGCTGCCTGAAGGCGCCGGTTCACGTCCCTACGCCATGGCCAGTGACGATCAGGACCGGCTGTGGATGGTTGAGACGGGAGTAAATCCGAACCTCTTTGTGGGTTTTGATCCGAAGACCGAGAAGTTTTTCAGCTCTACACCTATTGAGAGCGGAGGCGGAACCGTACGGCACATGGTGTTCCACGAACCGACCCATTCTATCTGGTTCGGCACCGATACCAACTATCTGGGCCAGGCTAAACTGGATTCCTGATTTAAGACCTGTCTGTAGGGGTGTAAGATCTTACGCCCCTGCATTTCCCTGGTATCTGTAATACCTCAATGTTATTATGCATCGCATCATTTTTATCCTTCTGTCTACCTTTATAACCGGATTTCTGGTACGGCCGGATGCCGCTGTACCCTTATCCTTCCACGCCTACCCTGAACAGCTTCCGGGAACCTATACCGGCGGTTTTGGAGAAGAGTCCTGTCACAGTTGCCATTTCGATTATCCCCTCAACCCCGGAGAGGGTTCACTGCATATCGAAGGCATTCCATCGTCATACGAACCGGGGCAAGTGTACACGTTCACTATCAGCATAAACAGAAAGGATCTGGGCCGCGCGGGCTTTCAGCTCTCCGCCCGTTTTCCTGACAGCACCCAGGCCGGGACTTTTACTTTTGAGACAGAACGGCTGGCCTTTACCAAAACAGATAAATCGATTCAGTATGTGCAGCATTCGGCAAAAGGAACAGAACCTAATGACCCAACCTCAAATATCTGGATCTTAAAATGGGCCGCGCCAGAGAAACCCCAGGGCACCGTTATCTTTAACCTGGCTGCCAATGCCGCCAACGGCGATGCCTCCGAATTCGGAGACTATATTTTTCTGAAAGAGGTCAAAAGCAAACCAACGTCTGCTAAACAGATGTAGCATCTCAGCTTATAATCATGAAGCATATCAGATGCTGAAACTATCACACAGGGTTGAGCAGAAGCCTTCTTTGTGCTACTCTGTGGCTTCTCTGTGCAACGTTGTGTAATGAAGAACATGTCTGACACCACAAGATCATACAACGAAAACGCCGAAGCCTATGAACGGCGCTGGGCCGCTTACCTCAGGCACACCCACACCACATTCATTGAGCGGCTGGATTTCTCAGAAAACGGACATCTGCTGGATCTGAGCTGTGGAACCGGTTTACTCGCGAGGGAACTGTTGAATAGTGGAAAGAAATTCGAACACCTGACCCTAAACGATCCGGCAGAAAAGATGCTGGATATTGCCAGAAAACGCCTCTCATCCCACCCCGACATCAGCTTTGCCAACTCGCCTGCACACAGGCTTCCGTTTGAGAGTAACAGCTTTGACGCGATATGCTCTCTCAACGCCTTTCACAACTACCGCTATCAGAATACGGTTATTTCCGAAATCCGCCGGGTCCTGAAACGGGGAGGAAGAATATACGTGCAAGACTGGAACCGGAGCGGGCTTTTTCGTCCTCTGAACACCATCATCCGGCACTGGGTACCCGAACATATCGATACCCGCTCACCGGAAGAAGCAAAGCGGATGCTTGAAGCGCACGGGCTTCTTGTCGAAAAGGAAGAAACCTGGAATTACCGATACTGGAAGTTCTTTTTTATGCAGGCTTTGTGTTGATATTTATTTGAGGACAGCCGTGTCCGCCATCCCGAGCCAGGGCCGTTACTATTCTTCCCGATTTCTTCTCTGCCAAAGCCTGTCATCCCAACAGCGGCCGGGACAGCATGACAGCCATTGTTATGGATCCGTACTATGCTACTCTTGCTGACGCTTACATCCTCTGAAGGGGACTTTTACGGTGCCTTTTAATGAATGCTGCCGGTAAAAGAAGTAGTACACCTTGGAGGCGTGCTACATCTGAATGAACTTATAGTGGTGAGCCAGTACGTAACCCAAAGTCCCCTTTAGGGGATTTAGAGGCCTAACAGGCACCTAATGGAGGCCATGAAGCAAAGCAATACCGGGTGCCATTGCCCTGCCCGCAGCGTTCCTTTCCATAACCCCTGCCTTCTTTCCGGGGAACGAATGCCTTCCTGTTGCTTCATTCACCAGTGGTGGTTTTTTATTTCACCATTGGTGAATTTTTATTTCACCA
>CALJMB010000214.1 GCA_937982515.1 uncultured Balneolaceae bacterium | reverse complement strand
CTTCCTGAGTTTGGGAAACTCAGGAAGGCTTTGAGCTGCGCCCGCCGGCTACCCACTAATCCCCTAAATGGGACTTTGACCGGTGCTATGATCACTGATTAGAGTTGTTTACGGGTGAAACGCCTCGCCGTAACCAGCTTTTCAAGTAGGCTCTGATACAGAATCAGCAAGTTCCCGTTGGCGGCGAAGACTTCTGCCTCCCCCTTTAGGCAGGGAGGGAGGGGCGAACACCGGCAGGCGACCTGCTGCGGAGCATCAAAATGCCAGAGCTCTCATAACCGGTCCTGAAGCCTCGGGAGTTTATTACTTGTTGGATATTGGCAAAAGAGCATCGGATAACTAGTAGCTAATAACCAATAACTTCACCGGTGTTTTCCCATAAGATATTCTGGAAAAAAAATGGTAAATTCAGGTTGATAAGATTAAGCACCAGCTAAACAAGATGAAGTTTTAATCCAATAGTATAAGAACCTGATGAGCAAAGACAACCAACTGCTAAAAACGAGAATTGAATTTGATACAGGGTCCGGAAAAGCTCACCTGTACAGCTTAAAGAAACTGGAAGAATTAGGATACGGAAGCATTAGCAAGCTGCCCTTTACGATAAAAGTACTGCTTGAGGCTGTGTTGCGTGAGTATGACGGATACGTTGTTACCGAAGATGATATTAAAAAACTGGCCGGTTATAACGCTGCTAATCCACAGGGAGAGATTCCGTTTAAACCTTCACGGGTAGTGTTGCAGGACTTTACCGGCGTTCCTGCTGTTGTCGACCTGGCCGCTTTGCGTTCAGCCATGAGCCGTATGGGGGGAGATCCGCAATCCATCAACCCGCAGGTACCTGTAGACCTGGTTATTGACCACTCTGTGCAGGTAGATATGTTTGGGCAGGAGTTCGCTTTTATGTTTAACGTGGAGAAGGAGTTTGAGCGGAACCGTGAGCGTTACGAATTTTTGAAGTGGGGCCAGAGCGCGTTTGATAACTTCCGGGTGGTACCCCCGGGGCGCGGAATTGTTCATCAGGTGAATCTTGAATATCTGGCCAAAGGCGTTTTTACCCGCCGGGAGAAAGATGGCACTACCGTGGCCTACCCGGATACACTGGTAGGTACCGACTCGCATACGACTATGATTAACGGTCTTGGCATCCTGGGCTGGGGTGTTGGCGGTATCGAGGCAGAGGCCGCTATGCTGGGCCAGCCGATCTACATGCTTGTACCGGAAGTGGTGGGCGTGAAGTTGAAAGGAAAGCTGCGTGAAGGCATCACCGCTACCGACCTGACGCTGACGGTTACGGAGATGCTGCGCCGACACGGTGTGGTAGGCAAGTTCGTTGAGTTTTACGGTGATGGCCTCAGTAATATGAGCCTTCCCGACCGCGCGACTATTGCCAACATGTCTCCCGAATATGGCGCTACTATGGGCTTCTTCCCTGTAGATGATGAATCGCTGCGCTACTTGCGGCGAACGGGCCGGTCAGATGAGCAGGTTCAGCTGGTAGAACGCTATATGAAAGAGCAGGGGCTGTTCCGCGTTGATGGAATGGAAGATCCTGTATATACCGAGACCCTTGAACTCGATTTAAGCACGGTTGAGACTTCTCTGGCCGGACCCAAGCGTCCGCAGGATCGTATTGCCCTTCCCAACATGAAGAAGACTTTTGAGAATTCGCTGGTCAGTGACGACCCGACGATGGGCTTTAACCTGACCCAGGAAAAGCTGGCCAATAAAGGTACGTTTAAGAACGGGCAGGAGATCGAGATGAAACACGGTGATGTGGTTATTGCCGCCATCACCAGTTGTACCAACACGTCCAACCCAAGTGTGATGCTGGGTGCCGGTATTGTGGCAAAGAAAGCTTTTGAGAAAGGCCTGAAGGTTCCACCCTATGTAAAAACTTCGCTGGCACCGGGTTCCAGAGTGGTTACAGACTACCTGGCCGAGGCCGGCCTGACGGAATATATGGACAAGCTTGGCTTTAACCTGGTAGGATACGGATGTACCACGTGCATCGGCAACTCGGGTCCGCTGCCCAAGCCTGTTGAAGATGCCGTATTAGACGGAGATCTGATTGTGGCCGGCGTGCTCTCCGGGAACCGGAACTTTGAGGGGCGGATTCATCCCTATGTAAAAGCTAACTTCCTTGCCTCACCCCCGCTGGTAGTTGCATATGCCCTGGCAGGTACGGTTGATATCGACCTGGACAAAGAGCCTTTGGGTAAAGATAAAGATGGCAAAGAGGTGTACCTGAAGGATATCTGGCCAACCTCCGAAGAAATTGCCGAGCACCTGGACAACGCTATCCGTCCGGAGCTTTTCAACAAGCAGTATGGCAGCATTTTCGAGTCTGAGGAATGGGATGAGATTCCTGTTGGCGGAGGTGAATTGTACGAGTGGAAGGAGGAATCTACCTATATCCAGGAGCCGCCGTTCTTTGTGGGTATAAGTGAAGAAACCGATCCCATTAGCTCCATTCAGGGGGCCCGTGTACTTGTAAAAGTGGGCGATTCCATCACTACCGACCATATTTCACCGGCCGGTAACATCAAAACGGATAGTCCGGCGGGGCAGTACCTGGTAGAGCATGGCGTTCAGCCTGAAGATTTTAACTCTTACGGTTCACGCAGGGGAAATGACCGTGTTATGACACGCGGCACTTTTGCCAACGTACGGTTCAAAAACCAGCTGGCACCGGGTACGGAGGGAGGATTTACTAAATACTTCCCGGAAGATGAAATTACCACGATCTATGACGCGGCTATGCGTTATAAGGAAGAGGGCATTCCTCTGATCGGCCTGGTCGGAGATGAATATGGAACGGGATCTTCCCGTGACTGGGCGGCCAAAGGTACCATTCTGCTTGGTGTGAAGGCTATTATCGCTACTTCGTACGAGCGTATTCACCGTTCCAACCTGGTAGGCATGGGAGTTCTTCCGTTGCAGTTCAAAAAAGGTGAATCGGCCGACAGCCTGGGCCTGGACGGTTCCGAAGTGTTTAACATCGAGATCAGTGATGATTTGAAGCCTCGACAGGAAGTAACGGTTAAAGCTCAGAAAGCGGATGGAGAAACCATTACTTTTAACACCATCTGCAGAATTGACACCCCCGTTGAGATCGATTACTATCGGAATGGAGGCATTCTGCATTATGTGCTTCGCGAATATCGCAAAGCTGAAAAAGCACAGAAGAAGCAGTAATTAACTGTTGTGAAGCGGTTCTTATAGCCCGGCCAAAGCGGCCGGGCTTTTTTGTTTTTAAGCATCTGTATTTTTTGATTTTACACTTTTTTTCATACATTCATTGGCAGCCAAGAATAACGGATTAAGAGGATGCTTGCCTGATAGATTGTATCCTGGTTTTAAAGCGATTGTATGGGGTCAACATTAAAAAGGAAATTTTCTTCCGAACGAACTGAGTTTAAAGGTTACTCCAGGGAAAGCCTGTATCTTCTGCTGGAATCGATAGCAGATATTAATAACACTACGGGATTGAACGCTCTGCTCTCAGCAAGTATGGAAGCGGCCTGCCTTGTTATGAATGCTGAAGCAAGTTCGTTAATGCTTTTAGATCGGGATAGCGCAGATCTCTACATTGATTACCCTCCCAAAGGTCTGGTCAGGGGCGCGGTGAGGAAAAAACGTATTCCCAAAAAAGCCGGATTAGCGGCATGGGTGACTGAACATGAAAAGCCATACTTTTCGAATAACGCAGAAACATGCAAAACTTCCTGGAAAGCGGCTGAAGATTTCAGGGTCCGTAATATTATTTGTGTCCCGTTAACAGACAAAAAGGGAAGGGTAATAGGGGTGCTCCAGGCGCTGAACAGGAAACTGAACAAGCATTTTGTTGCGTATGATGTTCCTGTTTTCCAAACTCTTGCATCGCATATTAGCAACGCTATCACAAAAATTCGCGAAAAAGAGGATTTGCAAAACAAGTTAAATGAGAGCGAGGTTCTTTTTACGGAGATCCATCACCGTATTAAAAATAACCTTGCTACCATTTCTGCTTTAATCGAGGCCGAGGAAACAGAAATAGACGATGTAAAGGCAAAGCAAATCCTTAGAAATACCTATTCCCGGCTGCAATCTGTAACTGAAGTGCACGACCTTCTGTGCAATAAAAGCTTAATTGAAAATGTTGAACTTGGTACGTATCTGGAGCGGCTGGCGGGCAAGATAGCTGAAATACTTTCAGATCCGCAACGCCGGATTGATATTCAGGTCAAGGCAGATCCTGTTCAGATAGATGCCGATAAAGCTATGATATGCGGGCTCATTTTGAATGAATTGTTGGTTAATGTCTATAAACATGCCTTTAAAGGCTTAAGCCAGGGTTATATCGATATACGTCTGGTAGCTCTGGGGGAAAGCAGAATTAAGCTGAGTATTGCGGATAATGGTATTGGATTTCCAGATGATTTTGACTTGGGGAATGCAAACTCTATAGGTACATGGGTAGTTAATGTATTATTGAGAAAGCTTGGAGCCGAAATAGAAATAGACGGCAGCGATGGGACTAATCTTAGTATTGAATTTTTGAGATAATTGATACAAATTTTAACTTGACTAAATGTCTCTTTTTGTAGATAAGAGAGGGCATTAAGTTTGTTTAAATAGTTATATATTTGGTTACCATTCAAAATGAAACTGAATACATGCATACCGAATAAAGTAGCGGCAACTTGATAATAGCCGAGGCAGTGAGTTAGTTAAGATTAGGTGGACCGGTCAGCAAAAATACAGGGTTTATAATCAGGAAATGATGTTTTAATCAGGGTGCATTAGTTTGAGACAGAAAAATCTAGAAATTGGGGCGATAGCCTACAATAAGTTTGACTTAGACAGCAAGTCGAGCAGCAGCCTGGTGCAGTTACTCGACAAAGTTGAGATGCTGGGCGAGCCGATGAGCTTTGAGGAGTTGATTAATGAAGTTATGGAAGCCTCAAGACACATTATGGATGCTGAAGCCAGCTCGCTGATGCTTCTGGATGAAGAGAGTGGAGAGCTGTGCGTCAGCCTCTCGACAGGTCCGGTTAAAGAAGAGATCAGGGGTAAGGCCATTCCGAGAGATAAAGGGTTTGGAGGGTGGGTGGCGCAACATAAAATACCATTGATTGTTAATGACGTTACCGAAAACAGCGAATTATTTTGGGGTGAACTGAGTGACAACTTTGAGACGAGAAATCTTATATGCGCCCCTTTGATTGATAAGGATCAGAATGTAATCGGAGTTATCCAGGCAGTAAACCGAAATGGCCCGGATGGTTTTGAAGAAAATGATATGCCCGTTTTTCAAACGTTAGCCCGGCATGCGGCCAGAGCCATAGAAAAACATCGTTCACAAGAGCAGGTTGATATCCAATTGCAGGAGAAAGATCTTTTTTTATCTGAACTCCATCACCGCATGAAAAATAACCTGGCTCTTATCAGTGGTATGATAGAGATGGAGGAGGCCAATGTTAAAGACACCAGTGCCCGCGAAACGTTAAAGAAAGTATTATCGCGTATTAAGTCTGTTAATGCCGTTTATGAATTGCTTTCCGACAAGGGAGATTTTAACAATATAGAGCTGGAATCTTACTTGAAAAAGCTCGTAGAAGGTATTACAGAGTCGCTATCTTCTCCCGACCGCGACATAAAAATTGAGGTTAATATAGACGAAATTTCCCTTCACCCGGAAAAGACGCTTACCTGTGGACTCATAATAAATGAACTTCTGGTTAACAGCTATAAACACGCCTTCAGGTATAAGAAAGAGGGTTCCATTGTAATTGATTTATCCGAAGCGGATGGATTCATCGTGTTAAATTATGAGGATAACGGCCTTGGTTTGCCCGAAGGATTTAACCCGGAAACCAACGATTCGCTTGGCTTTCAGATTATAAGGGCTCTGGTGGAAAAACTGGATGGCTTTCTTGCTTTCAACCGTGAAAATGGGCAGCAGGGACTCAGCTCCGTTCTAAAATTTCCGGCCGCTGATCTCTAGTGTTATGATCAGTTATATCCTGTCGCTTCCATAGAACGCGGAGGCCACGGATGGGCATTGTATATTGATATAATCATCCACAAAGACCAGCCCCATCCGATGAGCGGGTGGAGCCACTACTTATCCCAGCTTCCGCATGGTAAATAGTTCTGCCATTAATTTTTCCAGGGGGGTGTTTAGCATCAGCCAGACAAGCATATTACGTAAGAAGGGGAGGGTGGTCTTTCGGCCAAGCTTTGTATTCATTTCTGCGCGGCGGATAACTTTGCGGGTCATTTTTTGTTGCTTTTGGCTATACATCCTTAAAAGGGTGGTGTGTTCAGAACTGGGGCTGTTATACATCTTCCGGAACGTCCGGGCAAGTTCCCAGGCATCGAGCCAGCCCAGGTTCATGCCTTGTCCGCCTATAGGGCTTACTACATGAGCCGCGTCGCCGGCAAGGGCAATTCTTCCTTTTGCAAACGTTCCGGCCATAAGTTTTTGTACGCCAAAGCTACTGAGCATGAAGTGAGGTACATTAGATATATCATGATTTATCCGTTGCGACAAGCGCTGTTCTATATCGCCGCGGGTGACCTCTGCTATGTACTTATTTGTTTTAATCACCCAGCGCCTTCTGCGGCCGGTGAGTGGGAATGATTCAATCAAACCATCATCTGTTAAGAAAATAGCCGCGTCTGTTCCAAAATCTGTATTGTCTGTGAAATCCCCCATAATATACGTGTCAGGGTAGGACTTACCTTTAAAACCGATGCCCGCCCTATTCCTGACGAGACTGTTCTTTCCGTCGCAGCCAACCAGGTAACCGGCTTCTATATGGTGCATTTTCCCCCTGTATTTAAAACGGATATCAACCGATCCATCGAGGATAGAAAACCCCACCAGCTCCGCTTCCCTCAGCAAGAGATTGGATCCGTACAGGGAGAGCCTGTCCCGCAACAACTCTTCCGTCTTGTACTGAGGCAGTGAAAGCACAAAATTAAACGGCGCCTTACACCGCTCAAACGAGATACTTCCCAGGAGGTTTGTATTCGAGAAAGCAACTCCTCTTTTTATTGTTATTCCCTGCCTAACAAAGCAATGGGCTATATCGAGTTGCCTGAACAGTTCCAGCGACACGGGGTGGATACCTATAGAGCGGGAGTGGGTTACAGGATTTTTTCGCTTTTCCAGAACCAGGCAAGAGATATTACTTTGCCGGAGGCAACACGCCAGGAAAAGTCCCACAGGGCCACCGCCTGCTATAACGACCTGGTATTTTTCCAGCCATCTATTCATGGTAATAGCTTAGCAGCAGCCGGTACGGAAAAAGGCGCTGAACCTTCCACCCTGCAGGCGCGGCCTGTGTTAGTTCTGAAAAGGTATAGCTTCGTTTAATGGATGTGAGCCCGTCGCCGGTAATAAATGAGCTGCGAAAGGCCGGGCGGGACAGGATATTGAAAAGCAGATATCCGACATCGCTGCGTTCAATGTCATTAAAAATAACGGCCTTTCTGCTCAGCTGGCGGGCTTCAGACAGGATGGAGATAAATGCATCGCCATCCAGATGGTGGAGCAGGTGGTTGGAGATAACGACATCGTATTTTTTTCCTGCCTCCAGCAAGTCGGCAGAAGAGGCTAAAAGGTATGTCACGTTATCCGGGGCCTGCCGTGATGAAGCAAACTCATAGGCTCTGATATCTGTTTCAATGCCGGTAATGTGGAGAGGAATAGTACTTTTGGAGGCCCAGTGCGCCAGTTTAAGGGGTATATCTCCTCCTCCAAAGCCGATATCCAATAGGGTGTAACTTTGGGACGGATCGTCAAAAAGGGGTTTGATTATGCTATTGAAGATCTTGTGCCACCGGGCAATGACTGTATTGACAATTTTAAATTGGCGGTACGTGTTGTTCAGCTCACTAAGATCACACTCCGGATTATCCATCCGTTCCTGACTATTTATATCCCGTTTGGAAAGGAATACAGGCATAATGTCAGTTGTTTAACTTTGTGAAGAACCCCGTCTCTATAGTAAGGCCGGGGCCAAAGGCCATTGCTACAACTTTTTCTTCGGCCTGCTTATGTGCCCGTTCTAGCAGATGTTTTAGTACAAACAGAATGGTGGCACTGCTCATGTTTCCGTAATTGGAAAGAATGGATCTGGAAGACTCCAGTTTGGTACTGCACAGATTAAACTCTTTTTCAATCTTATCCAGGATAGACCTGCCCCCCGGATGGACGGCCCAGTGATCTATGTGCTTGTGATTGATATTATATGTTTCCAGCAGAGGCCTGACGGCCCTCTGAAGGTTGGAGGCAATGATGTCGGGTACGTAGGTGGACAACACCATATCAAAACCGGTATCGCCAATCGTCCATGCCATGTCATCCCGGCTTTTTTCAGCAATGGAAGTTGCAAACTGTTCCAGCCGGTATGAAGATCCCTGTGGTTGCTGAGCACTTACCAGAACGCCGGCTCCTCCATCGGCGAAGACCGATGCAGAGATGAGATTGTCTGTCTTTTCGGAAGTCTGAAAATGGATACTGCACAATTCAAGGCAGATAATCATTACCACAGAGTCCGGCTGTGCTTTGCAGAATGCCTGGGCCATCTTCAGAGCGGGGAAGGCGGCAAAGCAGCCCATAAAGCCAAGATGGAAGCGCTGTGTGCTGGATGAAAGGCCGAGATGTTTTACTACTTCATACGCCGGCCCCGGGGCAAAGAAACCGGTGCAGGAAACGGTTATTACGTGTGTTATATCTTCTTTTTCAATAACAGGATGTTCGCGTATAAGGCTTTCCGCAATTTGAATGAACAGCTCTCTGGCGTGGGTAGTATAGACTGCGTTACGCATCCCGGTAGAGGGCGTGGCCATGGAGCCGTCTTTTTGAAAAAAGAACGGATAGTGCCCGTTCGAGTTAAAGTCTTTGACAACCGCATGGCGTTTTTCAATACCCGAATTGGAATAGATACGGTGAATAATGCTTTTGATGGCCCTTTTATTACTGATATGCTGTTTCATTTTATCGCGCAAAAAGTTTTGCTGATAAAAATGCTCAGGGACAGATGTGGTTATATGGTGTATGTATATAGGCGTCATACTATTAGGTAAATTAAGGCTTTACCTTTAGTACTCTAATTTGATTAGAAAAATTCCAAATTGCTAAAACTATTTTTTTCGAGGATTCAGAAGGCGGTTATTGGTTATTGGTAAGCTGGGGGGCAGAGCAAGGTCAAATGCCGGGGAATTCTGAATTCAGGAGGGCGTAGAA
>CALJMB010000213.1 GCA_937982515.1 uncultured Balneolaceae bacterium | reverse complement strand
TGAGCCAAAAGTCCTATGTTTTTCGTGTATCAAAGAAAGCCTCATTTTAATCTAACATAAGGATAGTTACTATGGTCATAAATTTTGCAAAGCGGGTTACAACCGCTCTTTTTTTGGCGCTCGTTGTATGGAGCTGTAAAGATAGCGGAACAGGGGCGGAGCCGGATAGCCCTCCGGTAATACCTGACATCACCGTTGCCCAGCCCGATTTTAGTTATTTTGAGAGTCCGGCTATGATGGCGGATCAAACAATGATGGAAGGCGAAGCGTATGCTACTGCACAGGGAACGGTGATGGGCGCAGGGTTTATGTTTGCATTCGGACAATTGGGAACGGCTTATTTTGAGATGGCCCGGGATCAGGAGTCTGAGTTTAAAAATGGCCAGTGGGTATGGAGTTACAGTGCCGCCTACGATGGAGAATCCATGGAGGTCAGACTGGTTGCAACGGTGGATGAAGATGCAAATGAAGTTCAATGGGCTTACTACATATCAAGCTCCGGGGGCGATGTAGAATACAATGAGCTTAAGCTCATGGGCGGTACCACCAGCCTGGACGGAAAAACAGGTGACTGGGCGATGTACGGGTTTGACGATTCTGCCGGCCAGCAGGCTGTGATGGCCTACGACTGGTCGGTAGATAGTGATGAGAACCTGAAAGCCTCGTTTGAATTTCCTTCGGACGATGCAAATACTTCCCTGATCTATATGCAGGATGGCTCCAGATATACCCTGACAATAAACAACATTAACGGTACGGTTGAAGTATACTGGGATGTTGAAAATGACCAGGGCTACTGGTGGGATAAAACAGAAAATGAAAAGCTGTGTTGGTCATCAGGTAAAGCAAATATTGCCTGCGGTGATATAGGACTTTAATTGTTCACGAGAGAGATTCCTTCTTTCTGAGCCCGTTGCATAATGTGACGGGCTTTTTTTGTATGAGAGAAGGATGGGAATCCAAGGGTCAGGATTCATAATGGATAGAATAGTGTACGGATGACATGATGTTGTCACTTGTTTTTATTTAACTTACATTGCCTAATGTGGATTTCATTTAGTTATGTCGGTATAATTGCCCCGGCCTTCAGGCGGGGGATAACAGAACATCCCAAAACACCACGGGCTTTAGCCCTTCCCCCGACGTTGAAAGGGCTAAAGCCCTGTCTGGGTTATGGTTCATGGCCATCCCCGGCTTAAAAGCCAGGGCAATTATACCGATCTCAAGAAATGGAATCCGTATAAGATATCGTTTCTGAGGCGCTCACAACAGTGACATTGCAACAGGTGTTAATCCGACATTTCTTTTAGCCATGGAAAACAGCAGAAATCCCATCAGGGGCCGCGGGTCGTCAGACAATCCTGTCAACCGGTTTGAGGGACACTATGTGGACTACGATCCGGATGAAGGAACCGGACAGAGGCCTTCGCAGGACACCAGGCTGATCAGAGACGATACGAAGAACATCCTCTCTGTCAATAACAGTCCGGATATTCCCTTCAACGTCAGCATCAACCCGTACCGGGGTTGTGAGCATGGATGCATTTACTGTTATGCCAGGCCCACTCATGAATTCCTGGGGTTTTCATCGGGACTTGACTTTGAGTCCAGGATCATGGTCAAATATGACGCGCCTGAGAAACTCAGAAAGCAGCTGGCGTCACCAAAATGGGAACCCCAGGTAATTGTTATGAGCGGCGTCACGGATCCCTACCAGCCTATAGAAAAGGAGCTGGAAATCACCCGCGGCTGTCTGAAGGTGTTGGCGGAGTTCCGGAATCCGGTTGGGATTATTACCAAAAATTATCTGGTTACCCGTGATATGGATCTTCTGGGGGAATTGGCCAATTACCAGGCTGCGCATGTTACCCTCTCAATTACAACGCTGGACCGAAAGCTGGCCCGGATCATGGAGCCGCGAACCTCTCAGCCGAACCGAAGGCTCAAAGCCATTGAAGAACTGGCATCCCGGGGCATATCGGTTGGGGTGAATGTAGCTCCCATCATTCCGGGGCTTACCGATCACGAGTGTGTGTCTATCCTGGAGGCGGCCAGAGAGGCCGGGGCGAGTTATGCCGGCTATACGCTGGTCCGGTTGCCCTATGGTGTTAAAGACTTGTTTGAACAATGGCTGGAGCAGCATGTTCCGGAACGCAAGGAGAAGGTGCTTAACCGGATACGGGATATGAGAGGGGGGAAGCTCAACGATTCACGCTACGGAGAACGATTCAGAGGAAAAGGGACGTATGTACAGCAAATTAAAGATTTATTTTCTGTCCACAGCAAGCGGCTGGGTTTTAATCAGCGGATAGGAGCGTTGTCAACCCGTGCATTCAGGCCTGCCCACGGCCGGCAGATGGACCTTTTTTAACATGGCCGGAATAGTTGATTGAGAGGAATATTTGTAACCCACCGCTGTAAAGGCTAAAGCCCTTAATGTTTCGAGGCGTTCTGCTGCCCCCGGCTTAAAGCCGGGGCAATTGATGTCCCTCTTTTGAAGGTTGTTCGCCGGGGGTATCTGACTTCAATTGGCGCTTAAAAACCCGGGCCATTGATGTTCCCTCTTCGGGGGGCAGGAGTGAGTAGCCCATGGCCGTAAAGACGATATTGGGCTGTGACGAGATTCCTTGTTCCAAGCTCACATTAATCTATGCCTGCTTACCACAACATAGGGCTCTTCATCACACCTTTTAGCTATTCATCCCTGATCATAAATAAAATTGGGGGAAAACCAGTAGCTTTAAAAGATCAATATCAACCCGGAAGAGCATCGATGCGCCCGGTAACGGTTATCGGAATAAGTATCAGGCAAATGCCAGGTGCCGTATTATTAGAAATCATAAACACTTTGTTCTGTACATCCGATCAACTATTTTATTTGAAAGATTCCATGGCTCCGGGAATCCGGGCAGGGCTGTTCCGTTCTTTAAACTACGACTCACTATCTATGGTGTCATCCCGGGGAGTAGGTTGTGCGAGGAGGGATCTCAAGCCTTGTTTAGACTTTGTCACAGGGGCTGAGCACCTACCCGTTTTATAGTTGAGATCCCTCACCCCTGAAAAACAGGGGTGAGGGATGACCCAACCGAGTGCCTTAAACAGAACGTAACAGCCCGGGGGAATCCGGGGAGTTAGATAAGAGCTTGTCAGGTGTGGTGCGGGAGTTCCGGCCAGAGTAAAAAGCGGGTTTGATCATGAATATCAAAAGAAGGTGGAAAATATTTTTAAATAAAACGCTGTTAGTAAGCCTGGTCTGGTTTATCGTAGCGCTTGTAATCTCATCAATCACATTTTTAAACCAGCTTCAGGGAAATTATTCACTGACACTTAGCCCGGGCAATGTTATTCTGTTTGAGGTTGCCTGCATTATCCCCTGGGCAATCTGTACGCCTCTGATTGTGTGGGTGGCGCGCAGCTATCCTCTGGAGAAATATTTGTTATCCAGGAGTATCCCGGCACATTTTTTGACCGCGTTGTTCGTGTTCGTTTTCCATTCGGTTGTACAGAGCTATCAGGTGTTTGTTTTTTATGAGTCTTCCATGGATTGGGCTTATTTGAAAAGAGACTTTCTGGGATTTTTAGATATGCGTATGATGCTTTATGCCGGGGTTGTTTTGAGTGTTTATGTGATCGATTTTCAGCGAAAGGAAAGGAAGAGCCGGCTGAAGGAGCCACGGCTTAAAGCCCGGTTGGCCAAAGCCAGGTATCAGGCTATCCTGAATCAGGTACAACCGGCCTTTTTGCTGGATAGTATCGACACTATCAGGGAGAATGTCCGGTTTGATGCCGGTGAATCGGAGCAGATACTTACCGACTTTAGCGATTTGCTCCGCATTATGCTACAAAATACGGAGAGAGAAGAGGTTCCCATTCAGGAAGATTTGGAATCCTATCGTCTGTATGTGAGGTTGTTGGAAAAACGGCTCGGAACTGAAATCGAATGTGTAACCCATGTTGATGAAGCGTGTGCCGAAGCAATGGCGCCTTCGTCGCGGATTCTGATCCCTTTAATTGAAGAGTTGCTTTCTGCTGACCGGGCATCGGCACGCAGGATTAACAGGCTGAGTTACACTGCAACCTGTAGCCATTCGAAGGTGTATATCCGGCTGAGTATAGGAGGCCTTGAACTGTTCCGGGAATCGTTATGGAGTTATCTCAAGGTTATGCGTTTTACCGATATCCGCCGGCACCTGAGCCGTATGTACGGCAACAAGGCAGGTATAGAAGTTCGTGTGGATACACGCGCCCTGAATGTCCAGCTGCGGTTCCCGCTCATGATGGAGGGGCAGGATGAAGAACCCTGGGCCGAAATCTATGCGGACGATACCCCGGAACATCAACCCCGGAGACAGTGATAACACACATAAACACGTTACATCGCAAATCGAAGCGGGAGAAACTGCTTATCGCAGCAGTGGTCATTTTCTGGATGTTCCTTTTCTTGACCACTGTCAGCAAAACGTACTTCCTGCAATCTATGCAGGGTTTGGCTCCGGCTAAGTTACACCTGATTCTTTTGCGGGCATTTCTGATATGGGGGATGGCTCTGCTATTTGCTCCGCTGTTTATATGGCTGGCCGGGAATCTTCCTTTGGAGGGAGCTTCGGCCTATCGCAACGCCGTGGTTCATATAGTACTGAGCATCATATTTGTTCTGGTATATGCCTTATGCTACGAAACAGTCATGTACCCCATGTACAACTTTTTGAGTCCGGAGGCTGACCAATTACCCTGGACCTGGAGTGCCTTTTTTGAGTCTTACATTGCATCCGTCAGCTGGCTTTTTGTTATAGGTTTTTTGTCTTACTGGCTTGTGGTTGGGGCGTATCATTTGAAAGAGTATTATACCCGATTTAAGAAGCGTCAGCTCAGGAACATGGAGATGGAAGCCCGGCTTGCATCCATCCGCCTGCATGTGCTGAAGGTTCAGCTTCATCCTCATTTTCTTTTTAACACCCTTCATAATGTAAACAGCCTTATTCATGAAGATCCTTTTAAGGCAGAACGGATGCTGGTGTTATTGAAGCGCTTCCTGCAGCGGTCGATCAGCCGGATGGATGAACAGCATGTGTCTCTTAAAGATGAAATAGAATTTACAGGCACATACCTGGAAATAGAGAAGACCCGGTTCGGCGAACGCCTTAGCATCGAAACTGATGTGGATCAAAATACACTTGATGCCAAAGTACCCAGCCTCATGCTGCAGCCGCTGGTCGAGAATGCGGTGCGGCACGGTATCTCCAGGAGGATGAGGCCGGGGACAATAAAGATCACATCCCGCAAAGAAGGAGAGCGTTTATCGGTAGCTATTGAAGATGACGGCCCGGGGCTTAGCGGCAAGGTTAACTCAAACGGCGTAGGCTTGCAGAACATAAGGCAGCGGTTGCGGCGGCTTTATCCGGAACCGGTATTTGAGCTTTCCTCTTCGCCATCGGGCGGATTTAAAGTTCGGATAGAAATCCCTTTTGAACGTTTTAAAATACATGAGGTGAATCAATGGAGAACAGGATAAAAACCGTAGTGGTAGACGATGAGCCGCTTGCCTGCAAACGTATCGTCAAGCTGTTGGAACCCGATGAGGAGATCGAACTAACAGCTGTTTGCAGCAACGGAGAGGAAGCAATTCAGGAAATAAATAACAACCGGCCGGATCTGGTTTTTCTGGACATCCAGATGCCGGAAATTGACGGGTTTAACGTGCTGCAAAATATCAAGACCGACAACCCCCCCGCTATTATCTTTGTAACTGCTTATGATGAATACGCACTGAAAGCTTTTGAAGTACATGCCCTGGATTATCTGCTCAAGCCTTTTAAAGAAACCCGGTTCCGAAGAGCGCTGAATCGCGCCAAAGAGTCGATAAGGCAGGAGGGCGGTTCCGCTATCCATAAAAAGGTCCAGAGCTTACTGGATTCGTTTGATTCATCAAACAAGCACTTGTCTCGTTTGATGGTCAAATCATCCGGCCGCTTTTTCTTTCTGAATGTTGGCGAGATAGACTGGATAGAATCGGCCGGCAATTACGTGCGCATCCATACCGGCGGGAAAAATTATTTGATTCGCGATACCATGCTGAATATGGAAAACAAGCTGGATTCTGACACTTTTTTCCGTATCCACCGTTCTGCTATTGTCAATATAGCCAAGGTCAAAGAGCTGGAACAGTGGTTTCATGGTGATTATATGGTGATCATGAATAATGGAAAAAAACTGACCATGAGCCGTAATTATAAAGAATTGTTACAGCGGTTTGTCTGAACATTTCAAACCACATAGCTTCGCCCTGTCATCCTATAGTTCGTTTCGTCCCAAATTCATACAGAGAGTACGTTCTTAAGGTTACCTTCCTTCAGAAGACACTGGTGTTGTGCCCATGATCAACGGCCGCAGTAAGGGGAACGCAGATACGGCGGATGGGGCCGGTCTTCGCAGATAGTTACTTCTATCTGCGCTTATCCGTGTCATCCACAGGATCCGCGTTCTATTCAAAAACGGCCGGATATAGCTGACATAACATTAGCCCAAACTAAAATCAACGGATGGAATTATGTTTAAACCAATACAGAGTTTTTACTGTCTGTGTTTAATCTTGTGTATGGTATCGATGGTTACGGCACAGGCTTCGGCGCAGACCGGAAGTTTAACGGGAACGGTCACAGAGTCAGACTCCGGAGATCCCCTGCCCGGCGCAAATATCTATATCCTCGATATCCATCGGGGAACGTCGTCAGGTGTGGATGGCACATACAACATCAATGACATTCCTGTGGGAGATTATACAGTACAGGTGACCTTTGTGGGTTATAAGAGGCATGAGCAGCCGATCACTGTTAGAAGTGGAGAGAATGTGCTGAATTTTCAGCTTGATCCGGATTTTCTGGGCCTGGAGGAAGTGGTCGTTACGGCTCTGGGTATTGAGCGGCAGACCAGAGCTATTGGTTATGCTGTGCAGGAAGTAAGTGGCGAGTCTGTGGCCGATGCCCGGGAAGTGAATCTGGTCAATGCGCTGGCCGGTAAAGTGGCCGGTGTACACATTAACAGCTCCAGCGGGCAGCCGGGGGGATCCTCACGCATAATTATCCGTGGCAATTCTTCTCTGCTGGAAAATAACCAGCCGCTGTTTGTTGTGGATGGAATTCCTGTCAGTAATGCCGAAGATGATAATCCCGGGGGTGCTGCTTTATTTACCGGCGGTACTTCAAACCGGAGTTTAGATATTGATCCCAATATCATTCAGAATATCAGTGTGTTAAAAGGTGCCAGCGCTACCGCGCTGTACGGATCCAGGGCTGCGAACGGAGCTGTTATCATAACAACCAAACAGGGGCAGCGCGGACAGACCCCGCGTATTACCATCAACTCTTCTGTAGGCTGGGCCGATGCCATCACCGAAGGGTATCAGGATGAATACACATTGGGAAGCGAAGGGTTCTACGCCAATGGATTGCCCAGAGACAGGGGCGGTTATACCGAACCCGGATATCCCGGCGATAATCCCAATCCCCAAACTACTATTAGCTGGGGCCCTCACAAGAATGAGATTAGTGAGCAGGTGCTGAATGATTTGGGAGTCGATGAGATTGCCATTTACGATCCCAGAGAGCAATTTTATCAAACCGGGGTGACTGTAGACAACTCGGTTAACTTATCCGGGGGGACGGAGCAGAGCAGCTACTTCTTTTCGGCCGGCAATCTTGACCAAAGCGGGATTGTTCCTGAATCCAAACTGGCCCGCACCAGTTTGATGGGAAAGTTCGGCGCACAGTTCGGGGATAATTTACATGTTCTGACTTCGGTAAATTACATTAATACGCAGAACAACTGGCTTACGGAAGGAAATACTCCGCTGTCATATCTGTACGGGCTGAATTTTGCTCCCATTAACTTTGATATTAGGCAGGTTCAGTTTGAGGATGGCACCCAGCGCATGAATTCAGCCTCATTTAACAACCCTTTCTGGCTGGCCGAAAATAACGGGTATACCAGCGATGTGAACCGGTTTGTTGCAAGTTCAGAAGTGCAATACAACATTTTGCCCTGGCTGACGATTTCGGAGCGCATCGGCATTGACACCTATTCGGATAAACGCAAAGGAAAAATAAATATAGCCACAAGAGGCACCCCCAACGGGAGCATGTATGATCAGAGAATCAGCCGGTCTCAGATTAATTCTGACCTGACTCTTACGGCCAGGCGGGATATTGCCGAAGATTTGTCAATCGATTTATTGGCTGGTAACAACATTAATGTCCGGAATTATGACTATGAATTGGTCGAGGGAACGAACTTGAGCATTCCCGACTTTTTTCACATTTCTAATGCCAATGTTGTAACAGGGGATGAAGAGATAGAAGAGACCAGGTTGTATAGCTTTTACGGCCAGGCTACGATAGACTACCGGGATTTTATATATCTGACCCTGACGGCACGCAACGATTGGTCTTCTACACTGCCCAAAGAGAATAATTCCTACTTCTATCCCTCAGCCAGCCTCGGTTTTGTCTTCACCGATGCATTCAGCCTGTTTGATGATACCTTCTTTTCTTTCGGGAAATTACGTATGTCTATTTCTCAAATTGGTAATGATGCGCCAGCCTACTCATTATTCACAACATTTAATCAGGCTGAGCCGGGAGATGGCAGACGGGGGATCATAAACTATCCGTTCAATGGGGTCAATGGCTATGATCTGAATGATGAGTTGGGTAACCCCGAACTCAAACCGGAAATTACCACTGAATATGAAGTGGGTTTGGATCTGAGGCTCTTTGATGGCCGGGCCCGCGCGGATGTAGCTTATTATGAAAGGACAACCAGAGATCAGATTTTTGAAGTACCGGTTTCTTCGGCAACCGGTTATTCCAGCCGTCTGAGCAATGCCGGAGAGGTTAGGAATTATGGAGTAGAGCTTGCATTAGGTGTCACACCCATACAAGCGAGTGACTTTCAATGGGATGTGCAATTTAACTTTGCAAAAAATACCACCGAAGTTGTAGAGCTGGCCGAGGGGGTGGAAAACATCTTTTTAGGAGGTTTTACGAACCCTCAAATTCGTATTGAACCAACCAAAGGAGGGTATGGGGTTATTTGGGGCACCCGGTACGAACGAAACGAAAACAACCAGTTGATAATCGGCGATGATGGCTTGCCCGTTATTTCAGGTGAAACAGGTGCAATCGGTAACGTTCAGCCTGACTGGACAGGCAACCTCCGTACTACTTTTAACTATAAAGGTATAAGCTTATCCGCTTTGCTGGACAAGCGGCAGGGCGGCGATATCCTGAATTTCGATCTTTACTACAGCATATATTATGGAACAGCGCAAATTACCGAAAACCGGGGTTCAACCTATATATATGAAGGGGTCAATGTAAATACGGGCCTGCCTAATGATGTTGAGATCACGCGCGATCAGGATTACTATCAAAGTCACTTTACCAACTCTTATGAAAATCTGGTAGAAGATGGCAGTTTTCTGAAACTCAGAGAGCTGAGCCTTGCATACACTCTGCCGGCTTCCGTGGTAGCTCAAACACCATTCCGCTCCCTCACCGTGAAAGCCACGGGACACAATCTCTGGATAGATAGTAATTTTTCTTATTTGGATCCGGAAGGCAGTCTGCTGGGCAGCGGAAACGCCCAGGGCTTTTACCATGCGGTTACGCCAAGTTCGAGAAGCTACAGTGTGAGCTTAAACATATCCTTTTAAACAACTTTAAATAGTATAGCCATGAAATCAGATAAAATAATAGCTCAGTCTGTACTACTGGTCACATTGGTATGTCTCTGTGCCTGTAACGACTTTATCGATATAAACGAGGATCCGACAAGTCCCACCGCGGTACCGGAAAATCTGCAGCTCCCTGCTATATTGGGGAACTTCAGCTACGAAATTATTGCCAATGAACCTGCAAGAACGGGTACGCAATGGATTCAGCAAACAGCCTGGAGTGGCATACCGCCCAGCGAAGATAACTATGACGTGAACTCTTCTGATGTTGATAATCTTTGGAATGCCTCCTACATCGATGTAATGAACAACGCCAGAGAATTGGATGGACTGGCTACTGAAAATGGCAACCACGCTTATGCGGGCATAGCCAAAGTTATCCTGGCCTGGAATCTTTCCATTTTAACGGATCTGTGGGGAGATATTCCTTACTCAGAAGCTTTTGATACCAATAACCCAACCCCGGCCTACGATAGCCAGGAAGAAATCTATACAGCCATCTTTGGATTGTTGAATGATGCCCTTGCTGATTTTGATGAGCCGGATGGTGTTATGGAGCCGGGAATCGACGATCTGCTGTATGGCGGAGATATGGGCAAATGGGAAAAACTGACCTATACTCTGATTGCCCGTTTCAGCCTGCGCCTGAGCAATGCACCGGGATACGATGCAAATGAACAGGCCCAGGCAGCTCTTAATGCCTTGCAAAATGGCTTTGCAGGTAATGACGACGACGCTGATTTCCAATACTACAACGTTCCCGGTGAAGAAAACCCGTGGTATCAGTTTGCTATTGACAGCAAATGGGATACCAGAAATCAGCTTAGCGCATACTATGTGGATCTGCTCACATCGCTTAATGACCCCAGGCTGCCGGTACAGGCCCGCCCCGCCGGAGCCGTAGATACCAATGGATTGGTAGCCGGCTTTGATGATTCAGATCCGGAATATAAAGGCCATGAGAACGGAGAACAAGGCCAGGGAGCAGCCGCTTACTCGTCTTTCGGTTCGTTCTATAGTGCACCCGGCGCTCCGGTAAACTGGATCAGTTACGCCGAGGCTAAATTTATTGAGGCTGAAGCTACATGGATGGTCTCAGGTGCTGATGCCGCTCAGCCTGTTTACGAAGAGGCTATCTCTGCTTCTATGGACAAGCTGCAAGTGGAAGATTCAGATGCCGCTGCTTATATCGCTTCCCTTCCCGGTCTGACAGCATCAGGGAATCCTTTGAAAGAGATTATTACACAAAAGTACATAGCTAACTTTTTGAAGTTTGAGCCCTACAACGATTGGAGAAGAACAGGTTATCCGGAGATTGAACCTATTTCTAATAACCCCCGAACTCCTTCGGGAGCGATTCCGGTTCGGTTCCCTTATCCCGATTCCGAGCTGCAGAACAATGCGGGCAATGTCTCAGCAACCGGGGTCCCCGGAGGATTTCCTGCTCTGGAGGTGCCTGTGTGGTGGGATACGGATTAATCAATCAAACCATTAGAGTGTGCTGACAATTAACATGGGACGTACCTTTGGGTTGAACTTAGCCCGCTCTGCGTTACGGGCAAAGCGTATAGAGCATGGCGCTGGGCGTGAATAAGGAGGCCGCTATGTGCTTTGCGAATCACCCGTTCGCAAATCCACAATCACTGGCTGATTATCAACACGCCCTAACACAAATTGTAGAAATAAGTATAGTTTCATGCATTGAGTGGTTTGTTGTGCCTTTGTTAGAAGTTGTCAGCCACCGGCACTCAGCTTTGAACAGGCAGATCAGATTGTCAGCTTTCGCGGCAAGTAAACAATTATGAAATTCGGGACACATCGATTACGAATCTGGCAATCTTGCAGATAATCAAAGTTGCGACAATGTGATGATGCACAACCGATAGCTGATAGCTGACGGTTGACAGTTATCATCTTTGCTGCATAGACTCAGACATTACCAGTAGCCGGGGTATGGATTTAACCACTCAACGCATTCTTACTGTTCTACTTAAATCGTAAGTTATAATTATGAGAGAAAGCGCTGTATTAGTGTTGATATTTTTGGCTTGTATTGGTTCCGCTAATGCCCAACAGATAACTATTGGAACGGGAGCAGGTATAGGGCTTCAGGTAAACCAGTATCAACAGGATTTCGGAGTGGGAGTCAATTTGTCCGGCCCATACGTTGCCCATGATAAACTTGCCGTTCGTCTTAGAGGAAATATGCAGTTCCACGAACATACAGAGGATAATGAAACTACATGGACCCCTTACTTTAATGCATCTTTGGGTTTAATAACTGTATCCGGGAATGCAGGAGATGCTATCAGGCTGTACAGCGAAGGCGGAGTTATCGGGCTGTTTCCTTCCAATGAATTTTCTTCTGAAAGTATTGTCTTTGGCGGATACGGTTTATTCGGATTTGAATTTTTTATGAGCAATCGCAACAACTACTTTATTGAAATAGGAGGGGTGGGCACCGGCGCCAAAGCCGACCGGCTTCCATCCGCCCCTGTCTATTCAAACGGGTTGTTGATTAATACCGGTTTCCGCATCCACTTAAGATAACTTCGGGTAATGAGTTTTCGCTAACCGATGGCCCGCATCAACTTTTTGACAATTAATTGAAACAATACTTCCTGTATGCCGTTTATATAATAAGCATAGATAAAAGCCCGATATCTAAACTTTCCCTTTATAGCTTTCTAAGCATAGATAACCTCAAGAAAGTATCACAGATATCGGGCTTACTTTTTTAGCGGCACAAAACCTACCTTTCATTTGTTAAAAAGTCCCTTTCTGAAGGAATTGTTTATCTCAAATCTTTGTAAGTTTCACCCGGACTAATTCTAAGTAAAATTTATTATCTATGGCCGCGACACACTCTACTATGTTGGAACTTGGTACCAAGGCTCCCGATTTTAACTTGCCCGATGTAGTAACAGGAGATCAGGTTTCATTGGATTCTTTCGGAGGGAAGAAAGCTTTATTGGTTATTTTTATGTGCAACCACTGTCCCTATGTTAAGCATATTCGCCCGGCGATGGTTGAGCTGGCTAATGAATATAAGAAGCAGGGCGTGGCAGTTGTTGCCATCAACTCTAACGATGTACAAAAACACCCTGAAGACAGCCCGGAAAAGATGGCAGAGGAAGCTGAGCAGTATAACTATCCGTTTCCGTATCTTTATGATGAATCTCAGGAAGTGGCAATAGCCTATCGCGCCGCTTGTACTCCCGATTTCTTTTTGTTTAATGAACAGATGCAGTTGGTTTACCGGGGCCAGTTTGATGACAGCAGGCCGGGAAATGACAAACCGGTAACCGGAGAAGACCTGCGCAAGGCATTGGATTTGCTGTTAGAAACAGGAGAAATAGTGGAAGTACAAAAACCGGGTGTGGGCTGCAATATCAAATGGAAACCTGGAAATGAACCGGATTATTTTGGCTGAAAACGTGTTGAATGGATAAAAGAGAACACATAGAGCTGGAAGCTCTTCGCAGAGAATATGCACAGGAAGAACTAAGTGAAACAAGTATTGAACCCGATCCTATCGATCAGTTTGCTATTTGGTTTCAGCAGGCTCTTGCATCCGATTTGGTGGACCCCAATGCCATGTCGCTGGCCACTGCCAGCAGGGACGGAATGCCATCGGTACGCATTGTCTTGCTAAAAGGCTTTGATCCGGATGGTTTTCGTTTTTACACCAATTATGAGAGCAGAAAAGGGCGAGAGCTTTCGGAAAATCCAAGGGCAGCACTCTGCTTTTTTTGGGCGCCACTGGAGCGCCAGGTCAGGATAGAAGGCACGGTTGAGAAGTTGGACAAAAGTGAATCCCACAGCTATTTTAAGCGGCGTCCGCGGCTAAGCCAGATTAGCGCCTGGGCTTCGTGGCAGAGTAGTAGTATCGACTCCAGAAAGCAACTGGCAGAAAAGTTCAAAGAGCTGGAAGAGCGGTTTGGCAATAATGAGATTCCAGTCCCTGATTTTTGGGGTGGTTTTTTGCTGAGGCCAACAGCTATAGAGTTTTGGCAGGGGCGTCCCGGACGTTTGCACGACCGTCTGTACTATTCTAAAAGCTCTGCGGGCTGGAAAATAAGTCGTTTGTCTCCTTAACTAAGGCTGCTGAATTATACAACACTACGCCCCAATGGGCAAAAATTGGCATATTTTCGCAGAACAAGGTGTTCTGCCTGTTCTTGACAACCCCCTTAAGCGCCCTTTGCTAAGAGAGAGATTTATCGTGCCCTGGCACCATATACATTCTCTCTTAAAAACCTCAAACCGCTTAACATGTACGGCCTTCAGACCGGGGTAATTATGCCGGCATCATGAAATGAAATTCGTATAAGGAGTAACGAGCAAATATTAGCAAGTTAAGCCGGGATTTACACTTTGGCTTTCAGCTTTCATCATCCAGTATTATGAGTAAAAACAAGCTTCAGCGGTTCGCTGATATAGCGCGGTTTCCAAACGTGTATGAATTAACCGATTTTCAGGATAAAAGGGATGAAAAACCAAAAGGCAAATGGGCTGCGGAAATCTTTAAAAATAATAACCCTCTTATCTTAGAACTGGCCTGTGGCAGGGGTGAATACACATTAGAACTGGCTCGAAGGAATCCCCGACACAACTACGTGGGTATCGACATAAAAGGCGCACGCATCTGGAAGGGAGCACAGTGCGCACTAAAAGAAGAACTGGGCAACGTCCGGTTTCTGAGAATCTATATCGATCACCTGGAGCAGTACTTTGCACCTGGCGAAGTAGATCAAATCTGGATCACCTTCCCGGACCCCTATCTGAAACCCAGCAAAAAGAACAAGAGATTAAGCTCACCCAAATTTCTGCACATTTATAAAAAAGTATTAAAGCCTGGCGGGATTATTCACCTTAAAACCGATAGCGATACTTTGTTTAGTTATACCCGGCAGATTATTGAACAAAATAATTGCGAGGTAATAGACCTTGAAGAAGATATTTATAGGAACCGGGTGGACGATGAGCTTTTGACAATTAAAACGTACTACGAAAAGAAGCATATGGAACAAAATAAAGCTATCAAATATATCCGGTTTAAGTTACCTGATACATTTG
>CALJMB010000212.1 GCA_937982515.1 uncultured Balneolaceae bacterium | reverse complement strand
TCCAATCCGGTTTGCGTTTTTCCAGGAAGGCGTCGCGGCCTTCTTCGGCTTCGTCGGTCATGTAGGCCAGGCGGGTGGCTTCGCCGGAGAAGACCTGCTGGCCTACCATGCCGTCGTCTACCAGGTTGAAGGCGTATTTGATCATGCGGATGGCGGTAGGGCTTTTTTCCAGTATTTCCTGCGCCCATTGGTAAGCGGTTTCTTCGAGTTTGTCATGAGGCACTACGGCGTTGACCATGCCCATCTCATAGGCTTCCTGCGCGGAGTAGTTCCTGCCCAGGAAGAAGATCTCGCGGGCCTTCTTTTGTCCCACCTGCCGGGCCAGCAGGGCCGACCCGAAGCCTCCGTCAAAGCTGGCTACATCGGCATCGGTCTGTTTGAAGATGGCGTGTTCTTTGCTGGCGATGGTCAGGTCGCACACTACGTGCAGGCTGTGTCCGCCGCCGACTGCCCAGCCGGGTACTACGGCAATCACTACCTTGCCCATGAAGCGGATCAGCCGCTGCAGGTCCAGCACGTTGAGCCGCGGCGTGCCTTCCTCGTCTTTGTAGCCCGCTTTGCCCCGCACGTTCTGGTCCCCCCCGGAACAGAATGCGTATTTGCCATCTTTGGGAGAGGGGCCCTCGCCGGTCAGCAGCACCACGCCGATACCGGTATCTTCCCGGACATCCAGAAAAGCGTCGTACATTTCAAACAGTGTTTTAGGGCGGAATGCATTCCGTACCTCCGGCCGGTTAAAGGCGATACGCGCTACGCCTCCGCTTTTTTTATAGGTGATGTCTTCATACTCTTGAACGGTTTTCCAGGAAATACTCATAGCGGTTCAGGTTAAATTAATGGTTCAGTTTTTGAGGCCACGAAAACACGAAGGCACGAAATGGCTTGTATCAGGCATCCTTACTCAGGTTATCATTTTTGCCTAAGTTTATTGTTGGGGTATAGAATATAAGGGGAGGCGGGCCTATCTTCTTATGCCCTATATCTTAACACCTCCGGACAGCTCTGTTACAATGCTTTTAGCGTTTTTGTGTTTTCGTGGCCTGTTTTACAAATAGTTTTAAGTGCAGGAATTCCGAATCAGGGTATTCAGAATTCTGACTCCTGAATTCGGAATTCTAAAGTCGCGGTTTCTGAGAATGCTCTAAAAATGATCGTACGCTACCTATAAACGCTTCCGGGTTTTCCAGATGCACGCGATGCCCGGCTTTTTCTATGACGGACATAGTGCTGCCGGGAATGGCCTGATGCATCTCTTTGGCCAGCGCGCTATACGTATGGTCGGCTTCACCTGCAAGGATTAATACCGGCATGTTCAGCCTGTTTATATAGGGTTCGGCGGATGGCATGGAGCCTGTACCGAATCCCCTCAGGCTGCCGGCCATGGACCGGGGGTCCTGGGCACGCCGGATCCGTTCGTAGCGGCTGCGCAGAAGATCGGGAACATCAATACCGCTGTTAAAAAGCGGGAGCCTGGCCCACTCATCCAGGAATTGTGTGTAATCTGCTTCGATGGATGCGGCGCGCTGCTCATCCAGCCTCCGGCGCCCGGCTCGTTCATCCGCGTCGGAAATTCCCCAGGTAGTGCTTTCCAGGATAAGTCCACTGATGGTATCGGGGTACGCCGAGGCGTATTGCAGCGCCAGCCTGCCTCCCATACTGTATCCGTGGAGATACACGGGATCGGGATGAAAGCTGTTCAGAATAACGCGCATATCTTCAACCTGTTCTTTGGTTTGATAGCGTTCCGGCCCGGCGCCTCCTTCCGTGATGCCATGTCCCGGCAGATCTATGGTAACCGGATTGGCGAACTCCTTTAAATCAGGCAACAGATGGGTGAACACTTCCCCGCTGCCCAGGAATCCATGCAGCAGAACCAGCAGGGGAAGATCCTCACGGTTTTGATGAATCGCTACATGGTATGTTTTGCCTCTGGCTTTGAGCTGCATAGTGTTGTAATCATTTAAATTGTTCGGTAGCCGGAGTTCCGTGCAACCCTCCGCAAGCAGGCGGACAGGCTCTTAATCCTCCTTTATTAAGAGCAAGGCTGTTCGTGCTATTAAAGCTCTGCCCCTCACTGATCCGATCACTCCAAGTGATCGGATCAGTGAGGGGGCACGTTCCACATCCGCCAGCCGATGGAGGAACGAGATGGGAGTTTAATGGAGAACGCAACAACCCTGCCTTCAAAAGAGGGGACGGGCGAGTTGTCCGTCCCAGAGACCCTGTCTGCGGTCATCCGCCGGATCTGTGGCATCTGTGTTCTATTCCTCCGGTTCCCGGCCTCCGTTCCCGTCTCCACTCCACAGGGCGTGTCTGAGTTTCATGGAAGCCTCGCTGTTCGTCCTGCATTCGATCAGGTAAATTCCTTCCCCCGCAGTTTCGGCCATTTCAATGAGATCCAGATTTGCGAGCGCTTCGACATTCGCTGCCAACGAGTAGGAGACTCCGTAGGTCCCGGACATTGCCGAGAGCTCTGCCGATTGCGGGGTCTCAAAAAAGTCTCTGTAATAGGATGCATGTTCGGCGACGGGGAGCATGCGAAAGATGTTTCCTCCCTGATTATTCAGGATGACCACAATCAACGGCTGGCGCAACAGGTGGTTGCTGAGTAGTGCATTTGTGTCGTGCAGAAAAGCCAGATCTCCGGTAAAGAGTACGGAAGGCCGGCTGCGGGCTATACTGATACCCATAGCGGTAGAAGTGATGCCGTCAATGCCGCTGGCCCCCCGGTTGAGATAAACAAAAGGCGTTCGGTAGCGGCCGGCAAGCTGGCTGTCGCGGACCGGGAAGGAGTTGGATAAGAACACGCTCCAGTTTTCCGGGATCTGGGGAGTCAGATAGTGATACGCGTGGAGATCAGTCAGGGCCGGCTCGCCAGCCAGAATGGATTCTGCTTTTTTAATATAGCACTCTTCAGCCGATTTCCACCGGGCAAGCCAGCCCGAATGGGCATGGCGTTCCAGGTTCCAATCCACAGGCCGCTCCTGCCAGCTGACGCGGTGGGTGGTAGAGAACGTGGCATCGTGCCAGGCCTCTGAACTGGCGAAATGAATATGGGGAACAGGGCTCCAGGCTCTCAATGCACGTTCAACAGCTTTCCCCACAGGCTGAAATCCGAACCGGAGAATCAGGTCGGGTTCCAGCTTTTGGCGGTTGGTTTCATCCCGCAGAAAGCCCTCAAACCCATGGATGGCATAGGGGGAAGCAAAACCTCCTTCGGATAGCACAGGCGCGTCTATGATCTCGGCAAGTTCCTGAATACTATGCGCCGCAGGAACGCCGGATAAGGGGCCTGATACAATCAGCGGCCGTTCCGACTGTTCAATCAGTTCCCTGATGACGGGAGGAACAGAGATTGAAGGGCGGTTAACTGAAAGTGAGTAAGTGTGTGTGCGGGCGTCCGTCTGTTTCAAGAGGGAACGGTTCTCCCGTTCTGTTTCCGAGACAAAAGATGGCCGGGGTTCCAGCGGCTTGCGAAAGGGAAAGTTCAGATGTACCGGGCCTTTTTGCAGAACAGATGCCTCGACGGCTTGTTGGGCCAGCATTTCGAGCCGCAGCAGGTCGGTTTTATCAAATGCAGGTTCTCCCGCTTCATGGAAGAATACGGGATAGTTACCGAATATTTTAAGCTGGTCAATGGCCTGGTTCGCCCCCGTGTTTCGAAGGTTCGGGGGGCGGTCGGCCGTTGCCAGGATAAGCGGTACGCCTGACAGGCGAGCTTCAATTACGGCAGGGTAGTAGTTAGCCACGGCGGTACCCGATGTGCTTATGAGCACAGCCGGGGTTCCTGTAGCTTTGCCGATACCCAGGGCGACAAATCCTGCCGACCGCTCATCGAGAACTACCTGTGTGCGGAGCCCCGGATGGGATACGGCGGCCAGCGTAAGCGGCGTAGAACGGGACCCCGGAGAGATAACTACATGGGTTACTCCGTTGTGGCAGAGTTCACGAAAGAACAGGGTGGACCAATAATACGCGCGGTCTTGCGGAGCGAGATCAGTCATACCTTAACGCCGACAGCATGGGCATTAACTTAAGATTGGTCTCCCTCCATTCAGCGTCGGGATCGGAATCTGCTACTATTCCGCAACCTGCATAGATGTGGGCCGTAGTGTCTCTGATTAACCCGCTGCGTATCGCTACGGCGAATTCTCCGTTTCCTTTACCATTCAGCCAGCCGACGGGCCCTGCATACCAGCCGCGGTTAAAGTGTTCGAGCTGTTGAAGAAAACGCGCCGCCCGATTCCATGGGTAACCTCCTACCGCAGGAGTGGG
The DNA here is from genome assembly GCA_937982515.1 of uncultured Balneolaceae bacterium. GTDB lineage: Bacteria > Bacteroidota > Rhodothermia > Balneolales > Balneolaceae > CALJMB01. The sequence goes on along the minus strand of CALJMB010000212.1, from coordinate 18,336 downwards.
GTGGAGCGCTTTTAAAATAGAAAAGCGGTTATTGTCAGTTCTGAGTTGTGCCGTGATCGGGGTAGACAGATGTTGTACATTTGTATACTTTTTGATACCGGGAAGCGCGTTTCTGTTCATGTTCAAAGCAAACGGCTTTAGTTTTTGCTCAATTGCTTTGATTACATAATGGTGTTCGCTGGTATTTTTCTGGCTGTCTAACAATTGACGGGCGAGATCTGTATCGTCCGTAGCTGTTACTCCCCGTTCAATACTTCCGGCAAGAGCTTCGGTATGCAGCAAACGATCGTCAAAAGCTGCCAGCCGCTCCGGAGAGCAGCCGATGAACGTTCCGGCATCTTTTTTCCCGATAAGAAAAGAATAACAATTGGGGTACAGGCTTCTTAATCTATTGACTATACGGGCAGGCAGAAGCTTGCTCCCGGCCTCCGCAACACATGCGCGGGCTAAAACGATTTTTTCAAAGTATCCGTTGCGAATGTACTCTTTGGCTTTTTTTACAGAATCAATCCACCGGTTATACTCATCCGGTGAATGATTCGGAAATAAGCCTGTATCAAAGCTTTCGCTCTTTTGGTTCTCAGAAATAGGATTACGGTTCAGCGAATGCAGCTCCGAGAAGGAATGTAACTTAGCCCGAACACTGCGGTTGATCTGATCTGCCGAGACGCAACCGGAAATATCCAGGGTGATGGTAAGAACGCACAGGTTTCCTTTTTTGATAACCATCCATTCAGGCACAGAAAATGAAGCGGCGCCGAACGGCTTCCACAGGGGATCGTCATTTTCATCGTGGAATGAGAAACCACCCAGGAAAGTCAGGCCTGAATGGCTATGGGAAACGGCGGAATACTCGGCAGTCCGGGATTGGATGGCATCTATTTGATCGTGTACATCTTCAAAGCGGGAAGAACCGCTCGCCTGAATGGAGATCAGTTCGCTACCGGCAGAAATAGCTAACTCCTGCTCAGGCATCTCCCAAAAGAACTGAAACTCATTCTTTTGGCCCGGCAATTCCAGAAAGGCCAGCGGATCGACAGGAGCTGCCGGAAATGTAAGACTGATATAGGTAATATCTTTCCGGGTTCTGATATTGTCCAGAAAGTTCAGGTAGGTATCTTCGTTCAGGAACCCAAAAAGGTTGTCCGGATATAAAATGCTTTGAGAAATCGGAGCCTCATTCATCAAATAAACAACGGTTATTTACTTGGTTTCACAATTTTCAATATAAATTGAAAGTTTAACATTTCATAATTATTCCTGGGGGTCAGGGCCGGACGGGTCGCACAAAATAGAATGGTTCATATCGGGTTATCCCGTAAGGGCCCGGCGCCGGAGAAAAGACGGTTTAAGAAGAGACAACCGGTACATTATAGAACGCGGATACAGCGGATGGAGCTGATGCACACAGATAGGATAATACATCGGATATCCGGATCTGCGATGTCCGGCCCTGTACGAGGCCGCTGATCTATAGATGCATCTGGCCCTGATCACTCACCTATTATGGCATAATATGAAGTTTTTTGTGGCAGGCTTTGCAGTGGACGTTTTTTCACTACGGATGATTTACTGGGCATCGTCGTCCTGGCCGGAGGAGAAGGGATTGTATATGCCATAATCCTCGGGATTGTAATCGGCCAGTCTGAAAAAGTGCTCCCATGCCGCTTCGCTTTTCCCGTCTTCGTCAACCCAGCTGGGATGGCTCTGCTTAATCAGGCCTACGGCCCGTTTGGCATACTCCAGGCGTTTTTTTTCGTCCCGGATGCGTGGCAGAGAAGCAATCATCAGGTCCAGGTTATAGCCGCAGTCATAATCTTTCGGTTTAGCTTGTTTTATAAACATAGGGAATAAATGTCTTAAATCAGGGTGTGAATCGGGGAGGAGGCTATGCACCATGCGTTCTGCGAATGGCTCACCCGCACAGCCATCCTCTCAGGCTGAATGTCTCCACACGCCCTGGTTGTTAAATGGTACTCAAATTTAAGGCTTTAGCCATGCAACTAAAAAAAAATCATTCGTTTTACAAAAATAGGCACCTGTTATATTCGGGTTGACACTCAATTTTCCTATATTCAGGCGAAATTGAAAATAAAAATGAATCGACAGGCTTATTAGATGTACTACAATTCAATTCTTGAAACCATAGGGAATACTCCTCTGGTAAAGCTTAACAACCTCACTGCGGGTTTGAAGGGGACCGTTCTGGGGAAAGTGGAATATCTTAATCCGGGGCAGAGTGTAAAAGATCGTATTGGAATCAAGATGATTGAAGATGCTGAGAAGAAAGGATTGATAAAGCCCGGCGGAACTATCATTGAGGGGACTTCCGGCAATACCGGCCTCGGCCTGGCGCTCGCCGCCGCTGTTAAAGGTTATAAATGTATTTTTACCACCACCGATAAACAGAGCAAAGAAAAAATCGATTTACTCCGCGCCATGGGTGCCGAAGTGAAAGTATGTCCCACGAATGTAGAGCCTGATGACCCCCGGAGTTACTACTCCGTGGCAAAGCGATTAAGCCGGGAGATACCGAATTCGTACTATCCGAATCAGTATGATAACCCCAGCAACACCCAGGCGCACTACGAAACAACCGGCCCGGAAATATGGGAGCAGACAGAAGGTAAGATTACGCATTATGTAGCAGGTATGGGTACCGGCGGTACTATATCGGGTACGGGAAAATACCTGAAAGAGCAGAATCCCGATATCAAAATAGTTGGGGTAGACAGTGAGGGCTCCATATATAAACACTATTTTGAAACCGGCGAGTTTGATAAGGGACAAATTCACCCTTATCTGACAGAGGGGATAGGAGAAGACATTTTGCCGGAAAATATGAATTTTGATCTGATTGACGAGGTCATTCAGGTAAGCGACAAAAATGCTTTTTTAACGACCCGGGCGCTGGCCAGAGAAGAGGCTTTATTCGTAGGCGGCTCTTGCGGTGCCGCGGTTTACGGGGCCCTGGAATATGCCAGGAAAAATGATTTTAAGGAAAACCACCTGATGGTAATTATATTACCAGACAGCGGTACGCGATATGTGGGCAAGATCTTTAACGATGAATGGATGCAGGAGAACGGTTTTTTGTGACGGCATAAGGTAAAGGGCCGGGTTACTTGCTTTCCCTTACGCCTTAAAAGCTTTGACACTAAATAGTTACCTTAAAAAGTCTATCCGTTATAGTCAGACTAATACCTAAAAGAACTTGTCATGGCAGACCAAAGAAAAAGGATAAACCAGGGACAACTGGAAATTGAGATTCCCGAAGAAGAAGCGTCTGGAACCTATTCCAATCTGGTTATGATCACGCATTCGGCTTCTGAATTTATACTGGATTTTATTTCTGTAATGCCGGGGGTGCCAAAGGCCAAGGTGGCCAAGCGCATGGTCCTTACCCCGGATCACGCAAAACGTCTGGCCAATGCATTGGCAGATAATGTGAAGCGGTTTGAAAATGAGCATGGGCAAATATCAATAAATGATCAGTTTGATGTGCCCTTTACATATCGCGGCCCGGTGCCTGAGGCGTAAGAAACTGGCATTGGTTGGCATCTTTTAGACATAGCCGCAGAGGCTCAAAATACTAAGACGTATTATGTCAGTGCCCCCTGTATAACCCTGACAGGGTTCGCAACCCTGTCAGGGTTATACAGAGCTACAGCGTTGTTATACAAAAAAGAAGCCGTATCAGTGGAAAATCAAATGGCAGAGCATGCAACAACCCTGAGGTATAAGAGGAAGCAGGTGTTCCGGCTTTATACCTGGAAACTGAATGAAATAATTAAACCGCCAAGTTCAGATATATGGTAGAATTCTTAAAAAAACTATTCTCCTCCACAGGAGGAGAGCTTACGTTTATGGTCTTGGACGGCCAGGAACCTCTGTCATATAAATTCAATCCACGAAAACTGGTTGCTGTCTACTACGGCTCACTTGCAGCAGTAGCGGTTGTGATTCTGCTGCTTGTAATGTTTACTCCTCTGGGAACCCTGGTGTATAACCAGGAGGATGAAGAATTAAGAGCCTCTGTTATACAAGTTCGGCAAAACGTGGCCGCGTTAAGAGACTCCCTGGCAGCCCGGGATATGCAACTCGCAGAGATTCAAAGAGTTTTGGCACTCGGCGAAGATACCACTTTTCAGATAAGCGACTACTACAGAGACCGGGTTATTGATGCAAATGCTGTTTCCATGCCGGAACCTGAATCCTTTTCCAGGGTAAATACCTCCGAAATGATCACCCAGAATGAAATTATTTTTTCAGGATTATTAAAAAACGCCCCCGAATTTCCGGCCTCATACCCTGTAGAGGGCACTCTTACCCGGGTTTACAACCCGGAAACGGGACACCTGGGCATAGATATAGCAACAAAAGAGAACATTCCTTTTCGGGCTATTGCTGAGGGTGCCGTCGTTAATCAGGACTGGACCGTAAATTTCGGTTACGTTATATACATACAACATAACAACGGGCTTATAAGTGTTTATAAACATGCTTCGAGTATTTCCAAGTCGCCGGGAGATATCGTCCTTAAAGGTGATATCTTAGGCACTACCGGAGATACGGGAGTTATGAGTTCAGGACCGCATCTGCATCTTGAAATCTGGAAAAACGGGGTGCCGCAAAACCCTGTTCTATATCTTATCGAATCTTAAAAACGTACATACTCCATGTTCAATAACAATACCAACAAAAAAAAATCATCCTCATTAAAAGTGAATACTCATCCAACCGGGAATAATCTTCCCTCTATAAATATGATTAGTGACGGGACCAAGGTTAACGGAACACTAAATACCCAAAGTGATATCCGTATAGCCGGTGAGTTCGAAGGTGAAATTAAAGCGAAGGGCAAAATAATTATTTCTTCAACAGGCAAGATCAACGGTGATGTTGACGCTGTTGACGCGGATATAGCCGGGCATCTTAAAGGGGAAATACATGTTTCCAATAAGCTTATTCTGAGGCAGTCGGCTTTGGTGGATGGAGACATCTATACAAAATCTCTGCTTGTTGAAGAAGGGGCGCAGATCAATGGTGCATGCCGAATGAGCGAAAGTGTATCCGACAGGCCAAAATCTTCCGGGCTGATAAAAGACGGCCTTAAGTCTGAAGCCAAAGAAACCAGCAAGGCTTGAGCAACCGGGATAAAAACCCCATATCGAAATATGCTGAGTACTTATCCCTGGGGCTGGAAATAGCCGTAGGAATGACCCTGCCGATTTTAGCCGGCTATTGGCTCGACGGGCATTTCAATACCAGCCCCTGGTTGCTTTTGACAGGTTGCATAGTGGGTATGGTTAACATATTTATTGTTATATTCAGGCTGAGTAAAAAGCTGAATGAGAAATAACAGTGACTAAGACCGAAAAGCCTTTTGCAGCTATTTTTGCTAAAATAACAGGGGGCGTTTTTGCGCTAATCTTGCCGGCCGCTTTTTGGCCCGGCATGCCAGATGCGCTGCCCCTGGCGTTATCGCTGGGTTACCTTATAAGTTTTTTGTTTGTAGGAAGCAATCTTTTGGTTTTGCTCAGAATAGATATTGAGAACCAACAGCAATATAATCAGGTTTTTTTTGTATCTTTGGCCCTCAGATTTATGCTGGTTCTGGCAGCCATAATATTTGTGCTAGGAGCAACAAAAATTAATCAAATTTACTTTACAGTTAGTTTTATTATTTCTTATATTTTCCATTCTGTAATCGAAATTATTTTAATAAACAAAATACTGGAAACCGATAGCTGAAGATACATGATACAGGCCTCTCGCCGACTGTTGGTCGCTGTTTTAATTTTCTTTTTTGCCGCTCCCAATATTTTGGCCTATCAGACAGAACCGGAAGAAGAAAAAAGTGTTCCCATTGATGTGTTGGGTCAGGTCCGGGATCATCACTATTTGACGGTGGCCGGTTATGAGCTGCCACTGCCCCGGATCATATTGGTTGAAGGACAGTGGTATTTTTTTGGCAGTACGGATAGTGCGGTAGAGTCGGGCGCGTTTGTAGAGAAGAATCATCAGCTCATCCCCGCCGATGGCCGTGAAATAACAATAGACCTGTCCATTACTTCACACCTGATGTATGTCTGGTTTGGAGTTGGCCTTACTCTTTTGCTTACTTTTATGGTGGCCGCCCGCTACAAGCGGGGGGAAGGCAGGGAGACAGAGCCCAAAGGCTGGTTCCAGAATCTTTTTGAACTTGTATTTGTCTTTGTGCGAGATGAAATAGCAAAAGCAAATATTCCTGAAGAGAAACACCAGAAATTTGTACCCTATCTTTTCGGAGTGTTTGTAGCCATCAGCTTTATGAACCTGTTTGGATTGCTACCATGGGGTGCTACGGCCACGGCAGACATTACGGTAACGGCAACGCTGGCCGCTCTTACATTTATTATCACTCAATGGAATGGCTCCCGGGATCACTGGAGGCACGTATTTTGGTTTCCGGGAGTACCCAGCTGGATGCTTCTTATTTTAACCCCTATTGAAATTATCGGTTTATTTACCAAGCCTTTTGCGCTTGCGGTACGTCTTTTTGCTAATATGCTGTCAGGTAAAATTATGATTGTTTGTATCCTGGGGCTGATTTTTATCTTTGCCGAGTTCTTCGGGGCAACGATAGGCGTGGGTTCCGGTATCCTAATCGTACCGCTCACCGTTGCCCTGTATGTGCTAAAAGCTTTTGTAGGTGTACTTCAGGCCTATATCTTTACGCTTCTTTCAGCGGTGTTTATAGGAATGGCAGCTGAAGAGGGTGAAGAACATAAAGAAGGTAGTGAAGCAATCGCATAATTTTTTATTATATCTCTAACTCAACCAAAAATAAACTAAACTTACTACAGGTGTAAAACTATGGGTTTATTAGCAGCAGGTATCGGAGCAGGAATCATAGCCATTGGTGCAGGATTTGGCATCGGCATGATTGGTAAAAGCGCTACTGAAAGCATTGCCCGTCAACCCGAGGCTTCTGCAGACATTCGGGGTGCTATGATCTTGACCGCTGCCCTTATCGAGGGTGTGGCTTTGATCGGCGCTATCGTTTGTATTTTGCTCGTGTTTTTCGCGTAACATCAATAACATCTTTAGCTTATGTGGCTTGTATTAGCAGTTGAAAACGGCGGAGGCCTCTTATCCTTTAACAGCGGGTTCGCTTTGTGGGTAGCCCTCACAATGATTATTTTCCTATACGTCATGGGGAAATATGCTGTTCCCACTATAATCGGTTCTCTTAATGAACGAGAGAATCGCATAAAGGAGTCGCTGGCATCAGCTGAAAAGGCCCTGAGCCGGGCGGAGCAAATCTCCAGGGATAATGAAAAAGCGCTCCGTGAGGCTGAAATTAAGGCACAACAGATCCGTAAAGAGGCTATTGAAGGAGCAGAGTTGCTCCGTTCGGAACGCATAGAGAAGTCTAAAGAAGAAGCCGCTCAAATAATAGAGCAGGCCCGCGCTACAATTGAGCAGGAGAAGAAACAGGCTCTTTTGGAACTTCGCGACGAGGTAGCCAAACTGGCCATCCAATCAGCTTCACTCATCCTGGAGACGGAACTGGATGAGAAAAAAAACAATAAACTGGTAGATAGCTTTATCAAAGACATCTCAAAAAATAACTTGGTAGATGCTCATAACTAAAGCTTCGCGCAGATATGCTACTGCACTTCTTGAACTGGCCAGGGAGCAGGACTCCGTGGAGGATATTCTGGAAGATATGAGGCTTATCCATAACACATTTGACGGTTCCAGAGATCTGGTTTTGTTTCTGAAGAGCCCGGTCATAAAGTTTGATGATAAGTTTGCCGTATTGGAAAAAATATTCGGCCATAGGGTACAGGAGCTTACCAATTTATTTATCAGGTTGCTGGTGAGAAAAAACAGAGTCTATCTGCTCGATCAGATTGCAGAGGCGTTTATCCAAAAGTACAATGAATATGCAGGCATAATCAGCGTTAATATCTATACTGCATATGCATTGAGCGATTCCCAAAAAGAAGAGCTCCACCAGGCTCTTGAGAAGAATACCGGGAAGAAAGTTGACATGATTGTCAGTGAAGATGCTTCTCTCATGGGCGGAATGGCCGTTAGAATTGGAGACACGGTCATTGACGGAACCATTAAGCACAAGCTGGCAGAATTGGAAGACAAGTTCCTGCAAGCTTCCGTTGAATAGAATTTTAATAGTTTAAAGGTTAACAAAACCAATGAGTCAAGTAAGACCAGACGAAGTATCAGCAATATTACGCAAACAGCTATCCGGTTTCGATAACGAAGCCGATATTTACGATGTTGGTACTGTCCTTGAAGTGGGAGACGGTATTGCTCGTGTCTACGGTTTGTCTAAAGTACAGGCCGGTGAACTCGTAGAACTGCCGGATTCCAAAGATGCCACAGGGCAGGCTATCAGAGGAATGGTACTGAACCTTGAGGAAGACAATGCAGGTATCGTGCTGTTTGGCCCCACCAGTGCTGTTGAAGAAGGAGATACAGTACGCAGAACCCAGACTATTGCTTCTATTAATGTGGGTGACGGCCTGCTGGGCCGGGTTATCGACCCGCTGGGCCGCCCCCTGGACGGTAAAGGTCCCATCGGAGGAGATACCATACGCCTGCCTCTTGAGCGCAAAGCTCCGGGAGTAATTTACCGCGAGCCGGTTAAAGAACCGCTGCAAACCGGTATTAAAGCTATTGACTCCCTCATTCCCATAGGGCGAGGTCAGCGCGAACTTATTATCGGTGACCGGCAGACGGGCAAAACTTCTGTAGCTGTTGATACGATCATAAACCAACGGGAAACACAGAATACCGATAAACCCGTATACTGCATCTATGTTGCCGTTGGACAAAAAGGATCTACAGTTGCCGGTATTGCCAAAGCGCTCGAAGATAATGGCGCCCTCGACTTTACGATCATAGTATCGGCACCCGCCAGTTCCACAGCACCTATGCGCTATGTGGCGCCCTTTGCAGGTGCTACTATCGGGGAGTTTTTCCGGGATACAGGCCGTCATGCTCTGGTTATATACGATGACCTTTCTAAACAGGCTGTTGCCTATCGGGAACTTTCTCTGTTGTTGAAGCGGCCGCCGGGACGTGAAGCATATCCGGGTGATGTTTTCTATCTGCACAGCCGGCTTCTGGAACGTGCTGCTAAAATTACAACGGACGATGAAGTGGCCCGGCAGATGAACAACGTCCCGGAAGAGTTGAAGCCGCTGCTGAAAGGAGGGGGGTCTCTCACCGCTTTGCCGGTTATTGAAACACAGGCAGGTGACGTTTCGGCTTATATTCCGACCAACGTAATTTCAATTACGGACGGACAGATATTCCTTGATACGGACCTGTTTAACTCTGGTGTACGTCCGGCTATTGATGTGGGTACTTCTGTTTCCCGTGTGGGAGGTTCTGCTCAGGTTAAATCTATGAAGAATCTTTCCGGTACCATGAAACTGGATCTGGCTCAGTACCGTGAGCTGGAGGCTTTTGCCAAGTTCGGATCAGACCTGGATCCGGCCACACAACGGCAGCTAAAGAGAGGAGAACGAACCGTGGAACTGCTCAAGCAGGACATATATCAGCCGCTTGCGGTGCAAGAGCAGATAGCTTTACTTAAAGTGAATAGTGAAGGGCTGTTGGAAAAGCTAAATGTTGATCAGATTCCACAGTTTGAGCAAAATTATCTTGAAATAGTAAATGCAAAATATGCCGATGAGATGCAGGCTCTAAGTCTATCCGGCCAGCTTAGTGATGAGTTCGGCGATAAACTGATTGCTACGGCCAATACGGTAATCGATCAACTTTTAGTGGCTGAAGAAGTATAGTTTATGGCTAACCTCCGCGACATACGGAACAGAATCGGGTCTGTAAATAACATGCAGCAGATTACCAAGGCTATGCAGATGGTAGCTGCTGCAAAACTCAGAAAGGCCCAGAACCGGATCATCAAAACCCGTCCCTATGCTGCTAAAATGCAAGAAGTGGTGGGGCGGCTGGTAAAAAATTCAGATGGCGGCAATGTTCTTCTCCGCAAACCGGACAGGACTGGAAAGGTACTCTTTATTATTATAGGTTCTGACCGGGGGTTGTGCGGGGGGTTCAACAACAACCTGTTTAAAGTTGTTGAAACGAGGATAAACGAGGACTTCAGTGAGCACAACCGTGAGGGTAATCTCTCCCTGATTTGCATAGGCAAAAAAGCAAGCAACTATTTTGAAAAACGCCGGTATAAAATCAGGGAATCTTTTCCGGGTTTTTTTGACGATCTTTCGTTTACAAAAACCTCAGGTATTATGAAAGCTGCGGTTTCTGGTTTTAAAGCCGGGGAGTTTGATGAAGTTTATCTGGCCTACAATGAATTTAAGTCTGCGATAGCTCAGAACAGAATTGTGGAGTCTGTACTGCCTATCGATCCGGATACCCTGGCCGGCAGTAATGAGGAAGAGTCGGAGGAGCATCTGGACTATATATATGAACCGAATCCCGATGCCATACTGGATGAGCTGCTTCCGCAACACTTAAATATGCAGCTATGGAAGGCTGTACTCGAATCCAATGCCGCCGAACAGGGGGCACGTATGACGGCAATGGATAGTGCAACAGAAAATGCAAAAGAACTTGAACGTGACCTGAGACTTGAATATAATCAGGCACGACAAAGTGCAATTACGACAGAAATTTCCGAAATTGTCTCAGGTGCTCAGGCACTGGAAGGTTTATAATTATTGATTGGAATTTAATAATTCATAAATCGTAACAGACAGTCCAAAACGGAGAGATGGCAGAGTGGTCGAATGCGGCGGTCTTGAAAACCGTTGAGGCCTCGCGGTCTCCGGGGGTTCGAATCCCTCTCTCTCCGCTTAACCTTCCCGAAAGCTTTCGGGATTCGTTGAGCAAGCTTCTGCTGGCCGGGATAGGGCTTTAGAAAATGCTCAACAGATTTAATTCAGTAGCCCCGTCCTTTTAGGGTGGGGCTTTTTTTCTTTTATTGCACCAGGATGAAGTCTTAATGAGATGTGACCGGACACCGAAGGTCTGCTGGGTATCCCTGTACCAAGCATCAGAACGAGATGTAATGTAGGCCAGATAGCTTGTCCGACGCCTAAGACTGAATTCAGGGCAGGATAGAACGCTGGTCTGCGGCCAAGATAATCCCCTTAAGCGCCTGCGTCAGCGGTCAGAATGGGCTTCTTTGTTAAGCCGGACATGAGATGATCCTATCTAGTCCCGCTGCTCTGTTCCGGGGCGGAGTGACTCCTTCGGTTCTGCTCCCTTCTTCATGCGAAGCATAGTTTCACCGCCTGCTGGAAGACTTCCCGGCAGGGTGTCGGAACAGGACAGAAGAGCAGATAGAATACGGCAGTCTTGCTTCTCCAAAGGAAAGACATTCCCTGCCCTATACTGATTACGAATTTGTATTTTACGACCAATGCCTGCGGGCATAGTCAGACTCTAAATAAATGTAATACCTGCGCGTTAAGATATCTATAATGTTAAGGATAGAAAGAAATAACATGGTTAAAAGGGCACTCCTTTTGGGATTATTTTCAATAACATGCGGGATTACAGCATTCGCACAAGATACCGTTTCCGTTTCTCTGGATGAGTTTATAAAGCGGGGTATAGAGAATTCAGGCCAGATAAGGTACGCCCGGCAAAATGTACGGATGGCGGATAACCGTATAAATCAGGCTCACGCGCAGCGATATCTGCCTCGGTTTGAGCTGACTACTCAGCACGGACTGGTGCCCGGAGTGGTAAGCAAGAGAGATGATCTGGGACCCAATGAATATTATCTGGATCCCAACCTGGAGAATGACTGGGAAAACTGGGCGGTATTTACCCGTGCTGAAGTTTCTGCTCTGCAGCCCATCTTTACATGGGGAGCGCTGCGAAACGTTGTACATGCTGCAAAGGCCGGAGCCAAGGCAGCTGAGGAACAATTCTTGGCCGAGAAGGCAGGTATTGAATTGAGACTGTATGAACTTTATCTGAGTTATGTTCTAGCCCTGGAGACCGAGCGCTTGCTGGAAGATGCGCAGGAACAGATTAACCGGGTTGATCGTCAGATCAAGAAGATGCAAAAAGAAGGCGATACCAATCTGGATGAATCGGATGTATTCAAGTTCGAGGTTTTTAAATCTGAATTTGAAGCCAGGATTGCTGAAGTAAGAGAAGGCTCAGGATATGTAAGGGGAGTATGGAACTACGTACTTCAGGCGGATGAAGAAATGGTGTATCAACCGGAAGTATCATTTCTGGATCCTGTAACTAATGCTATAGAACCACTTGCTTATTACCAAAAGCATGCCATAGAAGGCCGCCCGGAAGTACGGGCCATTGAATCAGGCATAGAGGCTGCCGGATATGGCTTGAAAGCTACAAAGGCACAGTACTATCCTTCGGTATTGCTAGGGTTAACGGGTAGTTATGCCAATACTCCCAACCGGCCTCGCCAAAGTAATCCTTTTATTATTAATAACACCAATTACGCTTCCGGTGCATTTGGTATTGTAATCCGGCAAAATCTTGACTTCTTTAGTACAAAAACCAGTGTGGATGCCAGTGAAATTCAGTATAAACAGGCACAATATTTAAAAGAAGCTGCAGTTGACGGTATAGTTTTGCAAGTAAGCGACAAGTACAAAAATGCACGGCTCTCAAAAGCTAAAATTGAAAAGACCAACGACGCTTTGGTAACCAGCAAGAAATGGGTCCGACAGGAACAGCTGGATTATGACTTCGGCATCGGGGATACTAAAGATTTACTGGATGCCGTCAGAAAAGAACTTGAACTGAGAGTACAGCAAAAACAACAGATTTTTGAGTTCAACCAGGATATGGCAGAGCTGTTTAATGCGGCGGGAATACCACTTACTACTTTAAAACTGAATAATTAATTACTATGAAACTTCAGCAATTATTTGTGTACTTATTGGTTTGTTTTGTTGTTTGGGGAGGACACGCACAGGCGGCAAGTGCTCAGAAAGACGAAACGGCCCTTCGCGAGCTGCTCGAACAGCGGGATAAAGAGATAAAAAAACTTTTGGGTCCGGAAGGAACTGACTACACCCAGGAGCAGCGAGAACAACTAAAGGATATTATAAATGGTATTGTAGACTATGGTTCAATGGCGCGGTTTGCCCTGCAGACTACCTATGATACACTTTCTTCTGCTCAGCGGCAGGAGTTTATTGAACTCTTTTCCACAATTGTACGGGATCAGTCCCTCAGTAATCTGGAAATTTACCGGGCGGATGTTAAATATAACTCCATTACCGTTACGGGAGACAGCGCGGATGTACGTACAACCGCACAGCTTGAAAATGTCCGTACTCCTGTAGATTATAAGATGTTCTATGATGATTCAGAGCAACAGTGGTTCATCACCGATATAAGCATTGATGATGTGTCTACGGCCGGTTCTTACAGGAGACAGTTCCAGAATATAATCCGAAAAAGGGGGTATGATTATCTCGTGGAGATTCTCAGAAAAAGAGCGGGTGGATAAGAAGATTAAAATCCGGATAATGTGATCCGGATTAAACTTACCTTCGGCCTCTCAGCAAATTAATCGTATCCCGTTCACGCCAATATATAATTGCCAGGCCAAAGCTCAGCGTTATCAGAATCCCTATCAATGGAATAAAAAAGGATTCTGCACTAAAAGGCCGTGATAGAACGGTTTGTAGGCCTATTGCCATTGCCAGTATCAACGGCAACAGCCAAAAGCCTGAAAAAGTTTCCCGGATAAATTCAGCAAAGGGAAGTTGTAGTGCCTGGCTCCCGAAATAGAACAATAACGATACCACTACAGGGAATCCTATTACCCATGCCCATGCAACACCTATTAAATCGTATTGGGCGCCGATAAGAAAGGCAACAGGCATAATTATGGTATTAGAAAGTGAATAGTAAAAGTTCAGCCTCGCCTCACCAACAGCATTCAATAACTGAGGTACCAGAGGAGAAACAGTCCGTAAAACAGCAACAGCCGCAAATAATTGAATCAGAGGCACTGCATCCATCCATTGATTATACCCGCCCAGTAACAGGATTTCATCAATAAAAACAGCGATCAAAATCAGTACAAGGCTGTTTAGCTGAAGGCTGGCCCTGGTAATGGTGAAGAAATATTTTCGCAGACGTTCAATTTCATCCTGTAACCGGGCAAACGCCGGATAGGCTACCTCATTCAGATTGCTTGTAAGTGTCTTAACGGTATCGCCAATAACCCTGTAGGCCAGTGTATAAATGCCAACAGCTTCCGCTCCAAATATCCGGCCTACAATCAGATAGTCTGCGTTAGAGTAGAGATTATAAAGCAGACGCGAGCCTGTGGCGTAGAGCCCGAATTGAACGCGATCTTTAATCTCTGAGAAATTAAATTGAATTTTAGGCCAGTAAGGATAAAAAATGTGCGCCAGAATAAGCTGGCCGACGCGGTTGCCAACTTCACCTAAAATGATGGCCCAGGCACCAAAGCCCATGTAAGCAAGAATCAGCATAATAACGGAAGATGACAGCAGGGCAACATTGTCAATAATGACAATTTCCTTGAACAACAATTCACGCTTGAGCATGTTGCGGGGAACCAGGTAAAAAGTAAAGATTACGATGATAAGTCCGTGTACCTGAATGAGCGGTGTTAAGAGGGGCTGATTGTAAAATGCGGCTGCCAGGGGGGCACCGGCATAAATGAGGCCATAAAGAAAGACAGTCATCATGAGGGAAAGCCAAAAGAGGCTGTCGGTTTCGCGGCGGGTAAGACTTTTTGCCTGTACAATCGCCACCCCAAGTCCCAGCTCTGTAACTGCCTGAACTACCGCAAAAATAGCTAGCACAATGCTTGCAATGCCAAAGGCCTCAGGAGAGATCAGCTTTAGAACCACAAACAGGGCAACGACGTTGATAACTTTGCTTACGGTATTACCAATACCCGAGTATAAGAACGACTTGATTACCCTTAAAGAAAAATTATTGTTTGAAGTCATCTTCTATATAATTGTTCAAAAACTTCAGGATCCGGCATATGGTTAGGAGCCGTCGGCCTGCCGGCTGTTATACAACCAGCTTATGACTGAATCCGGCGGGTGCTTTTTTACAAGTATACGATATGCGACTTCAGCGCTAAGTACACTCATCAGCATCCAGGCCTGGTAGCCGCCCTTTTTGTGCAGGTTCCAGCTTGTCTTCAATCCTTTTTCATAAAGATACCCATCCTTTACAAGGGCACTGTCATAGACTACAGTTTTATGTATCTGATGTAAATCTTTATTCTGCCTCAGCCATGCATGTTCTGTTTCAGGAGCGGGATCTTCGTGAAAACCTGTTCTCAGAGAATTGAATAGCAACCTGGCATTTTTAAGCAATGGATTGTTTATTATTTCAGGACGCGCATTCATTTCTGAGAAAGATCTGCCTTCTGTTCCGGGGAAGGCGGCAAGATGAGGGAAATATTGCCGCAGGGCATGCAATCGTGCCTTTTTATCACCTGCAATACCATGGGGAGCGGCAGACATGAAACGAAACGCCTCAGCGCCGGCGCCGGGCGAAAAGGAAAACACTTCATCTGAAAGCATGGTGTCAATAATGCCTGTGTAGTGCAATCCGCGATGATGGATATCCAGTACCAGCATACGAAACCAGGGCTCACCTTTGTATCGGCTAATCTCATCCAGAAAAAGCTGCTCGGTCTCCTTTGCCCAATACTTTTCTCCGGGAATCAAAAGCCTGCGGATCAAAGGGCCCGAATAGGTGCGATTCCATACTGATTTATGAGGAGCGTCGGGGTTGATTTTACTGGTTTTAGCTGCCATTCCAACCAGTATATCCATTAAATATCCGTTAAAGCTTATAGCAGGCGCACCTGGAAGCGCATTTTTCAAATGCAGCAGATAGTATTGGTGAACATTTACGAGCCCCCCGCTCCGCATCGACCACCTTTTGAGCAACTGTTTTGTATTGAGTTCGTCAAGCTGCGGTGCCAGGAGCGGTATCCCAAGGTCATCCGCTATCTTTTTTACCGGCTTATAATCGGCTTCCTGAATTCTCACATGGCGCAGAAGCTCAGGAATGCGGCCTTGAGCTATGAGTTCGCCAAGAATGTGGCGGGAATCGAGGCCGCCAGTCAGGGGCAGCTGAACGGGCAGGTTTTTTAGTGTGGGATGAGTAAGAACCCCGCTGATAGCCTGGGAACAAAGCTCGGTAACCCACGAAGCGCATTCATCCAGGCTCAGGCTGTGGTCAACGTTCTGATGAAATTGCCAGAGTACTATTTTCTCTTCCAGACCTTTCGAACTGAATCTGTAGGCGTGCCCGGGAAGCACACGCTGAACTTCTTTCACAAGAGTACGGTCATAACCGGTATGCAAAAGCCGGATCTGCTCATAAAGCGCCTGCCGGTTCATCGTCATAGGCAAGCCGGCTGCCGCAAAGGCTGTAGGTGTGGGTGCCGCAGCTACCTCAGAGTTGTTACGGTAAATATACCATGGCCTGCTGCAGAGCAAATCGCTAACCGCATATAGTTGTTCTCCGTCAGTGCTGAGTATCAGTATGTTAAAGAATCCCTGAAGTTCCCGGAGCGCATATATACCTTTGTCTAAAAAAACATCGAGAGCCAGACCGGCATCGGTTGTATAATTTGACGGTCTCTGAATCAACAGTCCGTCCATGAATAGCGTCCATCCTGCACGCCGGGCATGGCTACTCAAGCGACCTTTGGCACATACACGGTGAGAACCAAAAGTATGATAGCCCTGAGCGTTTAGATCTTTAGCAGGAATCAGATATATTCCCGGCGCCTGTTCGGCAGAAGACCATTCGCCACCCGATAGCTGATGTTCCGGTGAGGTTTCATTCTGTAGCATGGTGTTGGCGGTTCAGGGATTTATATACGGAGCGATATGAAAGATATAACCCGGTGTTATTATATTTATGCAGACAGCCCGAATAATCTTCGGCGGAAGATTTGGGGCATATGTTTTGACGGATGGCTAAGAGAAGGGAATGTTACCCGAAATTTAGTATCCGATTCCATATTGGAAATTATTTCAATGGGAAATGTTGAAATAGCGGTTTCAAAGATAACCTAAAATGGGCATAAGAAAAATAGCTTACATCTCCGATCACAGATTTCCGAGAACTTCAACGGATACTGAACAAATCATCTCTATGGTTTCAGCACTCGGACTGGTTGGATTTGAGGTGACGCTGGCCAGTCCGGCTCATAAAAACAGCTCTCCGATGCCTGGGCCAGAGGAAATCGCCGGGTACTATTCCGTGAAAAATAATTTTGAGGTATACTACGTAAAAGGGCCCTATCCCTTTTTCAGAGGATTCGAAAAGATGTCGCATGCTGTTACGGCCCTCCGCGATTCGTTTCTGAAAAAAGAGTTTGATCTGTACTACACCCGCAACCTTCCGGTCTTAATAGCCGCACTTCTTTTTACCCAAAAACCTGTTTTGTTTGAATCTTACAGGCCCTGGCCCTCTCAGAATATTTTTATGCGGTGGCTTTTCAAACTACTGGCAAAAAAGAAAAGGTTTATCGGAATCATAGTACATTCCGAATACGCCGCCAAGAGTTACATCAACCACGGTATGGCTTCCGAGAGGGTACTGGTTGCTCATAATGGCATTTGGCCTGAGAGGTTTCAAAATCACACAGATAAGAAGAAGGCCCGAAGCCACCTGAAGCTTTCTCCGGATGGTATTATTGCAACTTATACCGGACGGGTAAACAAGGAGAAAGGGCTTGAAGTAATCTTGAGTCTTGCTGTCAGATTCCCATCGGTTACTTTTTTGATCGTCGGATCTGAAGAAGAGGGCGAGATCGAAATAAAAGCGCGAAAACTGCCAAATGTAAAAATATATCCATGGCAATCATTTGATGATTTACCGCCTTTCCTTTACGCGTCGGATATCCTGATTATCCCGCCAACAGATAAGCCGTTAAAGGAGGTTGGGAATACGGTATTGCCTATGAAAACTTTTTTATATCTGGCTTCCAAAAGAGCTATTCTGGCACCATCCAGCCCCGATTTATTGGAGATACTTACCGATGGGGTAAATGCCAAATTGGCCGTGCCGGATGATCTGGAGTCTATATGCTCTGCAATGAGTACGTTAATTGAGCAACCTGAAACACGCAGAAAATTGGGCGAACAAGCTTACCATGATGTGATCCGTTGTAGCTGGGAAAACAGAGCCGGCCGCATTGGGAAATTTATTTGTGAGCGCTATAGCCAATATAGGTCAGACCCGTAAAACAAGCGCCATGCCCTGCGTCTCTGCCTCCGGTATCCCCCCCTTACAGCTGCATCCTCACGGCCACGGGAA
>CALJMB010000211.1 GCA_937982515.1 uncultured Balneolaceae bacterium | reverse complement strand
GGCATGGGCAACACGCCCTGGTCTATAATATCATGCACATCTTCTTTAAAACGGCCCGTACTGTAACACAGCAGAGGGCGTTGCGCCCGTGGTATCGATTCCCAGGCACATTTAAAACGGTGAGTCGATTCCGGATCCCCCAACAGGGTGCCATCCAGATCGGAACAGAATAGTTGTATGTTCTTTTTAGTGTACTTCACAGATTCTCAATTAATCGGATTATGTCTTTTCACGTTCAGCGTTATTTCGGTACCGGTACCACCTCTTCCTCATCTTCCGCCCTCAACCGGTCGCGAACGGTGCTGATGAGTTTCTGGGATATGATGGACCACGTAAACATGCCCCGTACTTTGTTCGAGCCATTCCGCGAAAGCCGCTCCCGCAGTTCGGGGTACTCCAGCACTTTGGCGATGGTAATTCCCAGGTCTTCTTTATCCAGTACATTCGCAAATAAGCTGTCAACTCCATATTCAAGCTCTTCCCACAGTCCCCCCCGGGTGGTGATCACGGCAGGCGTTCCGCAGGCCATGGCTTCTACAGCCGTCATGCCAAAGGGCTCATAGCGGCTTGGAAGCACAAATACATCCGCCATCCGGTAAAAGTCGGGCAGCTCTTCATCCGGTATAAAAGGTTTGAAATGCACCCGGCCGTCCACATTCAGCCGCCGGGCCTGCTCTTTAAGAGCGTTGAGCAACTGTTGCTCCTGATCGTTAAGAGTCTCACCACCCAGGGCCATATGCAACTCGGCATCGGGCTCCCGTTCAGCTACGGTCGTAAAGGCGTCGATCAGCAAGTCATACCCTTTATTAGAAGCAAGCCGGCCCAGGGTTATGATTACTTTTTTACCTTCAAGGCCCCGCTGCCGGCGCACTATCTGGCGCGCCGCGTCGCTTATGGGGTAAAAACGGGTCTCGTCATAACCGGGAGGAATGACTTTAACCTTTTCCGGAGGCAGCCCGTACTCCTCAACCAGAAAATCTTCCTGTATGGAAGATGTGGCCGTCACAGCCAGCGACTCGCGGCAGATGTTCTTCTCATGCTCGATACGGTTGGTAAAGTTGTACTTCTTTTCAAACGCCCGGGGGTTTTGATCGTACTCCTCCCGCATTCTCAGCAGTTTCCACTGCCCCAGCGAGTGGGGCGTGTGGATATGGGGAACCCCCAGCTCTTCGCCGAGGGCCAGCGATGCCACACCGGCATCCCAGTAATGGCTGTTGATAAATGTGTAGCTGAATCCCTTTTTCCGGATCACTCTCAGAGCATTGCGAACCCATTCGCCGGAATACTCATACATGTATTCCTTCGGGATAAATTCCTCTCCTCCGCACGGAATGCGAAGTATTTGAACATGATCGGACACTCTTTCTACCGGTTTCTGGCCTTCAAAACGGCGCGTAAGGATATCAACCGCATATCCCATTTGAGCCAGTTTTTTGGATAACTCTAAAACATAAATTACTTGCCCGCCTGTATCTGCCGCCCCCAGAGAAGGTTTGGCGGCAACATAACCGTGTATGGAAACCATGGCAATTCGCGGGAGGGGTGAGTCTGATGATGAATCTAAATCGCTCAAAACTGTGTTTCTGTCTTGTTTCTTAATGTTACACCTGCGTCTTAAGGTCACTTTTTTATAGCCTCTCAGGGCGTATTAGTTCCGTTTGAGCCCTTACTGACGAATTATCAGCGGCTTGGGGGCAAGGTTTCAGCTCCTTATGTGATAACCCGCCGGCCGGTACATCGCCCCCCTCAGATGAAGCAGGGTGCTGCGTTCTGTTCCCGGCTCATCCCGGTGCGTTGCTCTTCTGCTGATCCGATCACTCCGAGCGATCGGATCAGTGCAAGGGCAGGGCCCCGGCCGATACGCCACAGCCTTACTAACGGCGGGATTTCCATGTCCCTTGCCGGACAACCCTCTTGATCCCCCTTTGCTAAGAGGCCGGGCTGTTACGTTCTGCATGCTGCTGAGTCAAAACCTGTCAGGTTTTCCCTGTATATGGCAAAAGAGCCTGTTTTTTACGACAAGCCTGACAGGTTTCGGTCGGACCAAAGCCAGAACGTAACAACCCTGCCTGAAATCCATCCGTTTGATCTGTGCCCATCTGTGGCCAGCCCCCCTGCGATCCATCCGTGGTATCCGAATCGCCGTCAGGCCCGAAAGAACCCGGAACAGATCGGCAGCCTCCGGGTTAAAAGGGAGTACATAAAGTACCTGTTCATGTACACAAAAATAAAGACTAACTAAGAGAGGAAGACACTATGAGGGAGAATAAGATGAAGGATATGAACCCCAACCTTGGCACGACAGAACGGATTCTGTCACTGATGGGAGGATCCTATATGTTGTACGATGCGCTGGTCCGCAGGAGAAAAAGCCTGGTAGAAGCGGTAACGGCCGGTTACCTGCTGTATCGGGGCGCTACCGGTTACTGCCCCATGTACGAGGCGATCGTACCCGAAAAAGCCGGCAGGCGTGGCAAGCGAATCGATATCGAAACCAACGTAAGGGTTAATAAACCGCGCAGTGAAGTGTACAGCTTCTGGCGAAAACTGGAAAACCTCCCGCTGTTTATGAAACACCTCGAACGTGTCACCATGAACGGCGACAGCTCCATGTGGGAAGCCAGAATACCCGGCGGATTGGGTACCGTCAGCTGGGAGGCCGTTATTGTGGAAGAAGAGGAAGATGAGCGCATAAAATGGAAATCACTGCCCGGTTCCACTATCGAAAATGAAGGCACCGTCACATTCCGGGATGCCGGAGATTCGGCCACGGATGTCAATGTCAAAATTTCGTACAGCACGCCGCTGGGCGCCCCGGGCGACGAGATCGCCAAACTGCTGACCCCCGTCTTCAAGAACATGGTGACCAAAGACATAAGAGGCCTGAAGCAATATATGGAAACCGGCGAAGTAGCGACCACCGAAGGCCAGCCCTCTGGCAGGTAGGGGTAGGCAGTGGGCAGTAAGCAGTAAGCGGTAAGCAGTGGGCAGTAAGCAGTAAGCAGTGGGCGGAGCCTTCAATAATTAGCTATGCCGCAGGTAAGGGGCTCTTCCGGCATGATATAAATATACATCGCCCCGGCTTTTAAGCCGGGGACATTGGGGTGTTTGAGGCGAGAATCATGGCCCTGCGTAGACCCACCCCCGGCCCCTTCCCGACAGGTTTGTCGGGACAGGCTCCTCCGGCGGACAACCCGCCGCTGCAAGGAGGGG
>CALJMB010000210.1 GCA_937982515.1 uncultured Balneolaceae bacterium | reverse complement strand
CGTCGGAATCGCCATCTCCGTCAAAATCGGCCCACAGAAACTGCACGGAACTTTCAATACCGCCGAATATATCCCAGGGAGTAAAAGTACCGTCGCCGTTATTTCGCAGTACCTGCATGTTTCCCGATTCCGGACTGAGGATGATATCCAGGTCTCCGTCGCTGTCGATATCGCGCGACCAAACGCCCCGGTAGGATTCACCGAGAACGGACGGTGGAAGCTGCAAATCTGAAGTTATGTTGACAAACGATGTATCGGCCTGCATCTCATAAAGGGCAAAGCCTCCCGGTCCGGCAAAGGCCAGATCATTCCGGAAGTCGTAGTTATAGTCTGTGGTTGCGACATTCACACGGGTGTATACACTGCCAGCCGGGACGGACGGGAAGGGGCCGATCTTTGCATTCCCCAGGTAGACATCCCCCTCCTTGAGCCCAATCCAGCGGTCGGTTTCACCGTCGGCCAGAGAAACAGGTACAACCAGGTCATATTCCGCCTGAGCGGTCAAGGGCCGGCTGGAAAACGTTACCTCTCTATCCGCGGGTTCTACGGCCGTTGAAGGACGCGGAAGCCAGAAAAAATCGGTAATCAGAAAACCTATCTGGTTTGGGGGCAGCTGAACCTGATTCAGGTCGTACTGGAATTCCGGAAGCTCATTCAGGCTGTTCCTGAGGTAGGCCAGTTCAAATGTGATATTACCGCTCTCTCCTTCTTCTATCTTTTGTGCGAGATCCTGAAAGTTGTTCTGTGTGTGAACCGGCCAGTTCTCGTTCTTTCGCTTCAGGGCCTCCATGGCTGATTCCAGAAGCTCCTGGTCCTGCCATTTGGCGGAAGTGCGCACCATCTCCAGCAGTACGGCCAGATTATCGGGCTCCTTCTCCAGGATAGAGGTAAACAGCCTGACTATCTGCTCCCGGTGGGCTTCTGAGTCCCTGCGCTCCAGCTCATCGGCCAGTGCATAGAGTATTTGCGGGTTGGATGGATCCAGCGCCGCCGCCTTATCCAGGTATTCCAGCGCCTGCCTCATGTTGCCCCGCCTGCTCTCCAGTATACCGGCTAAAAAGTGGACGTTGGCGCTGCCGGGTGCAAGATCGATCGCTTTACGCACATGTTCAGAGGCGAGCTCAAAGTTACCCAGCCGCACAGAGAAGACAGCCAGATTAGCCCATGCAGCTGCTTCCTGGGGGTACTGTTCCGTCACTTCCTGCATTTTCTGAAGTGCAAAAAGGGCCTGGTCGGATTGTATGGCCGCCAGCGCCAGATAAAAATCAGAAACAGCCTGGCGGTAAGCCTCTGAAGACGGCTCCGGTTTCTCCGCAGGCGTAGTGCTACAGCCGGCTGCTATCAGCCCCCATCCTGCCAGCAGTAATGCTATGATAAAGTTGCTCTTGAATTTATACATCAACTTCCCCTTCATCAGATCAAAAATAGTTTAAAGTTTTTGAACCCGTTCATCCCAATCAGGTATGTGATAAGTACTACTTTATAATCAACCGGTACGCCCGTCAACTCCTACCTGCACCCGCAGTAATATTAACGTGCGTTTGGACTAAGGATGTTACATAAAAACGGGGAGAATTTTCCCGGCCTTTTTAAGTGATACCTATCCCGAACCCAGATTACATTAAGAATGAACCTTAAATATTATACAAATCAAAATGAATACGCCCGATAATATAAGAGCAGCAAAAAAAGTAAGGATGCCTCGGTGAGGCCGGCCTCTAACTCCTCCGGCCCCTTCTCAAAGAAGAATGGGCTGTTGCACAGTCGGTGGCGCCAACCATCTCCCCCTTAGCAAGCAGAACGTAACAGTCCTGAAAGAGCCCTCAGCACCAACACAGGGCAAAGCCCTATACAGAGACCACAGACGGGCGACCGAAGACCGCCCCGGTCATCCGTCATCCGCTGCCGGCCTGCTTTATAACCATACCGTTCATAATGCATCACCTCATCTAAGAATCGTGTAATTTGGGCCTGATTTATATGCAAACTATAGCTTATATTCGCTGATTGCTTTAGGAATAAAAATTATGCACCTTTTTATACGAAATACATTTCGGTGTGTCGGCAATTACACCGGCATCAAGAAATAGAATCCGTATCAGAGGGGTTTTCAGGAATCCACCTCGTACAGCCGGGATATCCACCCGACCAAGCGCGAAGCCTTTCAGTACGCATGTGACGTTGGCCAGGCTCCGCGATTAAACATAAACCTACATTGTTGTGAAGATAACGCTTAAAGACATAGCCGAAGATACCGGCTATTCTATATCTACTGTTTCCAGAGTATTGAACGGTTCCGATAAGATCAGTACCAGAACCAGACATCAGATCTACCAGAGTGCCAGGAGGCTGAACTACCCGGTTTACCGCACGCTTAACGGCGATTCTATTGTGGATACGCTAAAAGTATTCCTGATTGTTACCGGGTTCCATCTGGGAGAATTTTATGCTTCGCTGTTTCACGGTTTAAGCTTTGCCGCGGAAAAACTGAACATCCGCCTGTCTCTCGTCAGTATTAAAAAACCCTTTGAAGAAGTGCTGGAAAGCATCGAGAGTCTGAGTAACCAAAAATATGACGGCATGGTGGTATTTGCCCCCGAGTTTCAGAAGTCTGACTATGAAAAGATCCGCAAAATACTTCCTGAAGATTACCCTGTGGTATCTAACGGACTCATTGAAAATCCGGTCTTTACCACTGTCAGCTTTGATGTGTACAGCGGCGGTTTTTTGGCAGGAGAACATTTCAATAATCAGGGATACACCACATGCGGTATCATAAGAGGCCCCTTCGAAAAAGCTGAAGCCCGGTACCGTTCCAACGGGTTCCGAGACTATATTTTCCAGGCGGAAGGAATGGAGCTGATCTGGGATTACCAGGGAGATTTTACCTTTCAGTCGGGTATAGAAGCCTTTAAGGCTTTCCGGCAACTGGACGAAAAGCCCCGTGCTATCTTTGCCTCGAACGATGCCATGTGCCATGCCTTTATGGAAGAAGCCCTTATGCACGGGTATTCTTTCCCCGATGATATTGCTATTGTGGGTTTTGACGATTTGCCCATCTGCAGCCGCCACCGCCCCACCATTTCGTCGGTTCATACAGACTATGAGCAGCTGGGTACGGTTACCATGGAAAAGATAAAGGAACTGATTTCCAACCCTCACCAACAGGAAAAGGGAGTGTTGAGCCTGGTACCCGTAAACCTAAGCCGGCGGGAGTCGTCTTAGCATCGGGCCGTACAGGCCGCCTGCCCGTTCCGGAAAAGTCTGTCATCCTCTAAGCGGAACCGGTAGATGCGTGCAGCGGAATACCAGATACGCCCCCGGACATGGCGCTTGCTCTGCCCTCAACCAACGCTTGTCACCCACCGGAAGCGAAGAATGCACGTACCAGCGGCACCAAACCCCTCTGCAATTACCGCCCAGGACAACGTGCTCTTTCCGGGTACATCCTCACCGCCAGGGGGATCCCTCGACGGAGCCCCGCCAAACCCAGTCGGGAC
>CALJMB010000209.1 GCA_937982515.1 uncultured Balneolaceae bacterium | reverse complement strand
GAATTCAGAAGTCCCCGGCACTTGACTTTGCATTCTGCTCCCATCATATTTTCCAGCCTCCAGCCTCCAGCCTCCAGCCTCCAGCCTCCAGCCTCCAGCCTCCAGCCTCACCGTCCGCTGGTAAACGCATATACAAGGATATTGGTGCCCATCTGCAGGGCTTTTTCTCTCAGGGCAGCAGGGTTTTTGTGTATTTCAGGATCAGCCCATCCATCTGCGAGATTGCTTTCATAGGTGTAATAGATCACCAGCCTGCCGTTTCTGAACAGGCCGAATCCCTGAGCAGCTTTGTTGTCGTGTTCATGTATTTTGGGAGGTCCGTCAGGGAAATCAAATACCTGGTGGTAAATGGGATGACCGAACGGAAGCTCAATCAGTTCTTCATCAGGGTACACCGTTTGAACCATCTTGCGGAATGACTCGTCCAGACCGTAGTCGTCATCGACGTATAAAAAACCTCCGCTGTCAAGATACTCCCTGAGGTTAGATGCCTCCGCCTGGTTGATACTTATGGTTCCGTGGCCCGTAAGGAAGGCAAACGGATAATTAAACAGGTCCCGGCTGCCTAACGCTACATCCTGGTAGTCGGAGCTGAGAGAGAGGGGTACCCGGGCCTGAGCGTATTCAATTAGGTTTCTCAGAGAGGAGGGATCGTTATACCAGTCTCCGCCGCCCCGGTACTTGATGCGGGCTGCCGTAAAATCATTCGCCGGCTGGGCATGAAGGGGAGGGGAAATGTTTGTGAACAGGATACACAGCAAAAAAGAGGTAAACAAAGCTTTCCATTTAAAGCCCGATTGGCGTAGAATTCTGAATTCCAAACGCCTCAACCCGGTTTGTAAGCAGTGCATATTACCCATCTGAATCTGTTGTTTGCCTTTCAATATTCACACGAATAGTGTCTGATGCCATACTTCCGAATATGCCGATTCCGCCTTCTACGTGGTATTTAATATTTTGAATCTCACCCGGCGGTAAGGTAGTTCCCCCGCCCTGTACACTTTGATAACGTAAAAAATCATACATATTATCATCAATGGTATTGGCAACAACATCATTCTCTCCATAAAAAGCCACTCCTATCCAGGGAAGCCGTAATGTCTGCGTACCATCAGGGTTCTCCTCGTAATTCTCTTCGTTTACAATACCGGAGCTGTTTACGTAAAAATCTTCAATATCCACGTCTTGTTCCTCGATCAGGCTTTTATAGAACGGAGTTAAATTGTCCGGATCCGGATCTATTACATTAACCGTAAAGATAAAGTAAGACTGCCGGTTGTAGGCGTGATCGTTTCCTGTTATGACAATTTCCAGCTGCTCTTCCGACTGATACGGAATGGAATTCCTGGCCTGCTCATCGTCTATTTCAAATGAGCCGGGAACCAGCGTTTGTGCCATAACCTCATCACCCGCCGGAAGCGTGACGTGCAATTCGTAACTGCGTTTTGGCAGCACAACATCGGGAGTCTCGGGGATGTAAATGCCACTGTCTCCCTTCGATACATAGGTATACGTTGCTTCAGGAGTTCCATTGTTATCGAGCAACGTTATGGTAACATCGGCATCGTTGATAGCTGCTTTATTTAGCGAATACTCCTCTTCCACAGGCAGAGTACGCGAAACCCTTACCTGGGGCAGTATCCGGTTAGCCACCAGGTACGATTCTACAACGTATTGCTCTTCATAATCGTCTTGGGTATAGAGTTCACAGGCGG
Organism: uncultured Balneolaceae bacterium; assembly: GCA_937982515.1. Classification (GTDB taxonomy): domain Bacteria; phylum Bacteroidota; class Rhodothermia; order Balneolales; family Balneolaceae; genus CALJMB01. The sequence goes on along the minus strand of CALJMB010000209.1, from coordinate 3,415 downwards.
TAGCCAGAAGAAGTGTGCCGGCCAAAGCCGTTTTTACAAGATAGTTCATGGAGCTAAAAATTTAGAGTATAAGAAATTACAGGTAAAGCAGGGAGCAGTTGAACTTGTTCTCGCTCAACGGGGTTCTCATCCAGATCGTAATTATAGAACCAGATGTTACGCCGTGAATAGGCGTTGATGAGCTGAAATTGCCATTCGCTTTCTCCTATACCAAAGAAGGTGCCTTTACGGCTGAAACTGATATCCAGACGGTGGTAAGCGGGAAGCCGGGAGGCGTTAACCCGCCCAACGATCAGCTGATCGTACACATGATCCCTGCTTGAAGTGGGGAAATCAAAAGCGCCGGTACGGCCCAGGGGTTTGGTATAGGCCTGGCCCGTGGCGTAGTTGAACGAAGCCGTGGCCGTCCAGCGCCCGCTCAGCCTGTAATCCAGCACAAGGTTCACATCGTGAGTGCGGTCGTATTTGGGAGGATAGAACTGAGCCCGGCCGGGTTCGCCGATCGGAGTATTATAACCGGGATATTTGCGGCGCGTTATGCTATAGGTATACCCCAGAAAGCCGCCAAGACGTCCTACCCGCTTTTCAAAGAAAAACTCCGCTCCGTAGGCATAGCCCGAACCGAATCTGAACAGGTCATCGTAGTCCAGCCCGGCAACATCGGGTAGGAACGGATCCAGTTCAAACAGGTCTTCCATAGTACGGTAGTAGACTTCGAAATCCATACCATAGCCTGTCCAGGGTTGAGTTTTTACACCCAGCACGTACTGGTCTCCATAGGATGGAGGCACCCCGTCGTCGGTTGTCAGCCAGGTGTCGAAGCCTGTAAAAGCTTCGTTGGAAATGAGAGTAAGGAATTGATTGTACCTGCCGTACGCTGCCTGCAGCCGGATGACTTCTACAGGTTTGTACTCAACCGAGATCCGTGGTTCGATACGCACAAAGTTCCCCTCGCTAAACGAGTTGAGGCGCACACCCGGAGAGAGCTCCCACTGATCGCTGAGGGCCCAGGTGTCTTGCAGGTACAACGAGGCGTAGGTCGACTGTATGCGCGAACGGAAGGTCTCTTCTCCGTCAAATACATCTTCCAGCTTCAGGATCATCGATCCCGCCCAGAACCCCGCTTTTATTTCATGGCGGTCATCGGGTGTGTACTCGATGTCTCCTTTGGCGGAGAAATCATAGATATTGTTGGATCGCTTAAAAGCCGTTCCGCCGGCGCTGAATGAGGGAAAGTTGAAGTAACGGGAGCCGGTCAGGGTAAGATTTCCAAACACCCGGTTCGAAAAGATATGGGTCCAATGAGTACTCAGCGTCTGGTTTCCATAGTTTAGGCTGATCGAAGCATCGGAGCCAAAAGGCAGGCTGAGGTTATCCATTCCGGAGTAGAAAGCCAGAGAGAATTTGTTATTAGCATCCGCGTCCAGGTTAACTTTCCCGTTCAGATCCATAAAGTAAAAATTTTCGGGAATGTTATCTTCAGTCTGTCTCAGCAGGGCCAGCAAAGGCTCCAGGGTAGAGCGGCGTATCGCAAACATGTACGAACCTTTGCCGTACGGTCCTTCTACCATGAAGCGGGAAGCCAGCATGCCCAGGGTTGCCGATCCCTCAAACTCATTTCTGTTGCCGTCTTTGTTATAAATAGTGAGGACGGAGCCCAGACGCCCCCCGTATTCGGCGGGATATCCGCCCTTGTGCAACCGGATATCTTTTATGGCGTCGGGATTGAAGGTGGAGAAGAAGCCGAAAAAGTGGGTGGGGTTGTAGACGGTGGTGCGGTCGAGCAGAATGAGCGTCTGGTCCGGACTTCCGCCCCGTATATACAGCCCACTGGAAAAATCAGATGAGGCTTTTACTCCGGGCAGCAACTGAAGAGACCGAAACACATCGGCCTGAAAAACAGCCGGCACCTTTTTGATCAGTTCGGTCTGCACATGGCTTACGCCAATATCTTTTTGTTCTTCCTTTTCCCGCTCCGACTGCACAACTACCTCTTCCAGCTGGTAGCCCTCCGGAACGAGTTCAACATTAAGACGGAGATTTTCTCCGGGCGAAAGCTCAACCTCCCGGCTGTAACTTTCATAACCGATATATGAAGCCACTAAAGTATAAGAGCCCGCTTCTATGCCATTGATATTGAAATAGCCGGAAGCGTTTGAAGAAGTTCCTTTTCGGGTGCCCTGCAAAGCAACGTTCGCGGAGATGAGCGTCTCGCCGGTATTGGCGTCTTTTACATATCCGTTTATTGATGCGGGAGATTGGGCAAGGGCAAAGCCGGGGATGAACAGAAAAACGATAAGCAGTTGTTTCACAGAAAATGATCTTTTGAGCTGTAAATGTGTTACAAAATTTAGTTATACGGACAACCGTGTGCAGACGCTACATGTTCTGAGGTATTTCCAAATAAATACCCGTCCAGACAGAGCGACGCAAAATACGGAATTGAACCCCCAAAGTTACAACTGAAAGTTATTTTATTATTAACAAGCCAGCCTTACGTTTGGGCTGCAGGAAGGCTGTGCTACAGTCGGAACCCCTCCGTCCCGCCGGGATTGTTGCGTTCTATCCATTGCTGAGTCGAAACCTGTCAGGTTTCTCTTGTATATGGGCAAATCGATCCTGTTCTAAGACAAACCTGACAGGTTTCGGCCGGACCGAATACAGAACGTAACGGCCCTGCGGCCGCCGGCGCGATCCGCTCGTGCCGCTTCAAACAGGTGCACGCACGGATCAGGCGGCAGGCGGACAGGCCGTTCGCGTTAGAACCTGGAAGAACTCTACAGCCCTGCGGGGCAGAGAGCAGGGATGAGGTAAACCCTTCAGATCAGACCATCTCCACAGGCCCCGCATCTATTCTCCGGTATCTTTAGCGCTGGATACCTCTTTCCCTGACCCGGGAAATGGAGGCCTTTCAGGAAATAGGAGCCATGATTATTTGCATTATATATTAAGTTATAATAAGGCATTTAAAAACCAGTATAGTGCCGGCCTGCACCAAGCTTTCCCCGGGCCAAGTCCGGCCCCCCTCCGGGCCATCGCCGGGGCATCCCCGGGCCAACCCCGGCACACCTTCGATACTCCTTCGATACCCCTTCGATACACCCTCGTGCAGGGCGCGAAGGTGTACCGGAGATGCCGCGCAGGTGTGGCGGGTGGATACCGGCGATGGCCCGGACTTGCCCCGGGCTTGCCCCGGAGGGGGTATGGGGAAGGGCCGGAGCCGGGAGGGGCGGGGGGCGGCAAATGTTATCGTTGATATTATCCTGTACGGCAGCGGGGAAGCGGCCGGCCATGCAGCCTTCCTGAATTTTTAAAACTCAGGAAGCCTTTGAGCGGCCAGGAAGTCTTAGCACCGCCCCTGACGCTCTCCCCGATTTTCAGGCTGCGAGGCCAGGGGGGAGTTGGCTTCACAGAT
>CALJMB010000208.1 GCA_937982515.1 uncultured Balneolaceae bacterium | reverse complement strand
CAATTAAATGTAATCGTACCTGGAAAGACCCACTCCTTCCGCCGGGAGTGGGTCTAACCGGCACGGGCCGACGGAGAATGGTGCAATACTATCGCCTGTACTGCTCCGTTTTAACAGCTGATATTGTAAAAGCTGCCGGGGGCGCTTGCTCGTCAGGTTTTTCCTTGCTTACATTAACCCGGGTTCAGGTTCAGGTTGGATAACTCTCCCCGTGAGGGGAGAATGTTATGTGCCTTAACATATGTATGTTCTGAGCTCTTGTTATCTTAGCTATCCTTCTTAACCAACATTCTCATATGAAACGCGCGGTACAACTTACGCTTTTTCTTTTCAGCCTGGCTCCTGCTCTGTACGCCCAACAGGGGTTAGACACCCTGAGCCTGCAATCCATCTTTTATGAACCCCTGCTGGCGGGCAACCGTCCGGAGTTTGCCGGGTTCTCGCCGGATCTAAAGCATGTGTACTACCAGGCTAACGACTCCTCTATGATTAAAGAGAAGCTGTTCCGGGTGCAGCTCAACGGCAAGAAAAGCGAAGAAGTACCCGAAGAGGTTGAACGGCATTTCACGGTCTCACCCAAGGGCGGCCAGCTGGCATATGTGGATGGCGGTGACCTGTGGCTGGCTGGCTTAAATTTTAAGGACAAGCGGCCGCTTATTGAGTCTGAAGAACATATCTACAACCCGAAATGGAGTCCGGATGGAGATCGCATCGCCTATGTGGAGAATGGAGAGGTATGGATCGTCAATGTGCGGCGCTCCGGCCTCAGGCAGGTAACCCGCAAAAAAGGCCCGGAACCCGGCTACAGCATTATAGGCTGGGCGGGAGATGACAAACTGGTTCTCTCTCAGACCGATCGATCAGAATATAAAGAATACTATTTCCCCGACTATATAAACAAGTATGTGCAGGCCGGCAGCACGCGGCGTGGCGTCCCCAAACGAATATTGTCGGTTGCCTACCTCGATTCTAATAAAGTAGAGCCGATGTTCGAGGGTAAAGAATATACAGGAACGAGCATCAGCGCTTCGGGGCGTTATCTGGCGGTAGACCGTACCGATGCGCCTATGAAACGGCGTGTCATTACCGTGTTCGACCTGGCGCAGCCCAAATCCACCCGCGTCTTTGAAGACTCCACGCAGGGGTGGATCTACGGACGTAACATGGAGTTCGCCCCCGAAGGCGATCGGCTGATGTTTCAGTCCGAAAAAGACGGATGGAACCACATCTACACGGTACATCCGGACGGTTCCGGCCTGAAACAGCACACCACGGGCGCGTATGACATCCCCTGGGCAAAGTGGACCGGAAAGCATGAAATCGTGTTCGCCTCCAGCGAGGTAGACCCCGGCGAACGGCATCTGTACACGCTAGATACCCGCAACGGCAAGGTAACCAAACTGACCTCCCGGACCGGATACCGGAAATACTTTAACCTCAGCCGCGACAGACGCCATGTAGTGTACTGGTACACACATTTCAACGAGCCTTTTGAGCTGTACGCACTGGACCTCCGCAAGCCGAAAACGGAGGTGCGGCTCACCCACACCGTGCCCGGCCGTTTTTACGACATCGGCTGGCAACAAGAAGATTACATCCGGTTCACTGGCCGGGATGGCGAGACACAGCTCTCCATGTCCGTGCTGGAACCGCTGAACATGCAGCCCGGAGAGACCTATCCGGTCGTGGTGTTTGTGCACGGGGCCGGTTCCCTGCAGAATGTATACAAGGGATGGTCGGACAGCTACTATCGGGAGTATATGTTCCACCAGTTCCTCAATGCCCGCGGCTATTACGTTATGGAAGTGGACTACAGGCACAGTACGGGTTACGGGCGCAAGTTCCGGGAAGATGTAACCAACTGGATGGGCAAGTACGAGACGCAGGATATTATAGACGGCATCGGGTATCTGGCGGAACATTACGCACAGGCCGACACCAGCCGCGTTGGAATTTACGGGGGAAGTTATGGCGGATTCATGGCCCTTTACGCTACCAGTACCGAACCGGACTACTTCGATGCCGCCGCCGCCCTGCGTGCCGTAACCAATTGGCAAAACTATTACTACACCAATCCCTGGTACACCTGGCCGAGGCTGGGAACTCCGGAGGCCGACTCCGCCAACTACGCCCGGAGCTCCCCCATCACCTATGTTGAGAATTTAAACCGTCCTGTGCTTATTTTACATGGGCTGATTGATGATAACGTAGGCTTTCAGGATGCCGCCCAATACATCGATAAGCTTGTCAAAGCCGGAAACAAAGAGTTCGAAATGATGATGTACCCGTCAGAGCGCCACAGCTTTGTAGAGCCGTCCGCCTGGTACGATGAGTACAGCCGCATTTTCAAATTCTTCAATGAGCATCTTGGGAATCCCGAATCCAGGAGCCGGAATTCCGAATCAACCTATACTGAATACTGACTCGGGGATTCTGTATTTCTATGGCTTTACCTTTACCAAAGTTAAACCGTACAGCTACCTTAATGATCTGGTTATTCGCTATTGTTCTTTTCCTGTTTATCGCTATATACGCGGTAGATCTGGCTATCAAAGCCCCGGCATATAAAGGACCGGAAACCGGGCACTTCGACGGAAAGCGATTTTCCAATCTGGATGGGGTACGGGCGCGGGGGCTGGCGGATGTTATCAAATGGACATTCAACGGCGATCCCGGAGAGTGGACCAACCTCAATGGGAGCCAAGACTTTGAATATGGCCCTCCTCCGGAAGACTCCGCGGGCGAAGGAGAGGCCATCGTCACTTTCGTGAACCACTCTACGTTTTTGATTCAGGTGAACGGCCTCAACATATTAACCGATCCCATATGGAGCGACCGGGCCAGCCCGTTCCAGTGGGTCGGCCCCAAACGAATGCGCCCCCCCGGGCTACACTTTGAGGATCTGCCCGAGATCGATGTGGTGCTTATTAGCCACAACCACTATGACCATCTGGACTTAGGGACAGTGCAGCGGCTCAACAGAGATCATCAGCCCCTTTTTATCACTCCGCTGGGCGTATCCAAATACCTCAATGAAGAGGGAATTACGAATACCGCCGAACTAGACTGGTGGGAAGAGCGCCCCATCAACCAGCGTGTATCGGTAGCCGGAGTTCCGGCCCAGCACTTCTCCGGGCGCGGCCTCACCGACCGTGACCAAACCCTCTGGTGCGGATATGTAGTGCAGCTGCCCGAAGGCAACATCTACTTTGCCGGAGACACGGGCTACGACGGCTTTTTTAAGGAGATAGGCAAACGCTACGCTCCCATAGATGTGGCGCTTATTCCTATCGGGGCTTACCGCCCGCGCTGGTTTATGGAGCCGATCCATGTAGATCCGGAACAGGCGGTGCTCATCCATAAAGATATACAGGCAGAAATCAGCATAGGCATCCACTTCGGCACCTTTGCCCTGGCCGACGACGGTATGGAGGAGCCTATTAAAGATTTAGCTATAGCCCGAAAAAAACACCAGGTGCCGGATTCCTCCTTCATCACCCTAAAGGAAGGCCATTCCAGGGCTTTTGTAATGAGTAAGGTGGCGAAAAAGACAGGGAGTTGATAATTAATATAGATTGGGCTGTTACTATTACACAGAGTTACCCAAAGGAGTTACAGAGAAAATCTTTGCGTAACTCTGCGTCCCTCTGAGGTGCAATCGGTAAGGCTCTATCCTAAGCAGGTATTGAACACCTGCTTTTTAACACGATATTGGCTTACATTTTTTGTACCTTCCGTACAGAATTAAACTCGGAAAGCGTCTGTTATTTCCCAGCTTATAGCCAATAAAACCGACACTGTAATGTCTGATAACTACCGCGCGCTAACGCGTACATACCGGCCCCGGACATTTGATGACATCGTCTCGCAGAAGCATGTAAGCGAGACGCTAAAGAATGCCATAAAGCAGAACCGGCTGGCGCATGCCTATATGTTTTGCGGTCCCCGCGGAGTAGGAAAAACCACCATGGCACGTGTCCTGGCCCGGGTTGTCAATCAAATTGAACAAGAAGTAGATGGTGAGTCGCTAAACCAGACTTTAAATATCATTGAAATTGACGCGGCTTCCAATAACGGCGTTGAGGATATCCGTGACCTGCGCGAGCGCGTACGCATTCCGCCCCAGAACGGGCGGTACAAAGTCTACATTATTGATGAGGTACATATGCTCAGCAAGGCTGCCTTCAACGCCTTGTTGAAGACCCTTGAAGAGCCTCCGGATCACGTTATTTTCATCTTTGCCACAACAGAACCCCACAAGGTACTGCCTACCATTCTGTCGCGGGTACAGCGGTTCGATTTCAAACGCATCAGCATAGAAGAAATCGTTGAGCAGCTGGGCAGGGTGGCAGAGAGCGAGGCCATCCATATTGATAATGAATCACTTCATGTCATCGCCAGAAAAGCCGATGGGGCTCTTCGGGATGCGCTTGGGTTGCTGGATCAGGCCATTGCCTTTTGTGGAACCGACATTCAGCATGAAGAGTTGCTGCGCGCCCTCAACGTGGTCAGCGCCGAGCGGATGTTCCAGTTCATGGAAGCGGTAGAGAGGCACGATGCAGGAGCCGGCCTGGAACTGATCCATGAACTTCTGCAGGAAGGTTACGACATTCAGGAGTTCCTGATTGGGTTGACCGAACATTTGCGCAATTTGTACGTTGCCCATCACTCCCCGGACATGCGCCTGGTTGAGGCATCCGAAGAGATGAAAGGGCGGTATAAGCAGGCTTCCCGGGCATTTTCTGAGGACGACCTGATGCGCATGCTGCACATCGTCAGTGAAGCGCAGTATAAAATAAAGGAGGCTCATCAGCCCAAAATCCAGTTTGAAATCACGCTGCTGAAGCTGATTAACATGGAACGGACCCAGAGCCTGAACACCCTGCTCGCCGAGCTGGAGGATTTAAAAAAAAAGTCTGAGAAACGGGCACACGTAGAATCCGATCAGGCTGATGCCCCTGAAAATGGCCGGAACAGCCATCCACAGGAGGAAACAGCTCCGGATTCGGTAAAACAAACTCCGGAGCCGTTTTCATCACAGACTGAGGCTGAACCAGCCCCGGAGGCAGCCAGCCTCTTCCGGGCAGAGCCAAAGCCGCCTATTCAGGCCGAGGCTCCGGGGAATGACCCACAGCCGGAAGAACAGCCGATTGATGAGTTAGACCAATTGTTTGGAAGGCCTTCTCTGAATTCAGATATCCCCCATCCTGCCGAAGCCAATGGAAACGCCTCTGCTGATCAGGCGGAGGAAGCTGACGAAGCGGCTACGGTAAAAGAACCGCCTAAGAATCTTTCTCTGAAGGATGTAAAAGACACATGGCCTGCTTACGTTGAAAGCTTACGGCAACACGTTCCGCAGATGCTCTATTTCCAAATGCAGCGGCTGGACCCTATTAAGCTGAAAAACGGAGAATTGACACTGCGGTGCAACGACGATTTCGCGAAGAAGATCGTTGAAGAAAATAAACACCGGCTAAGCAAAGTTCTAAAACAGGAGATAGGCCTCTTCCTGAAGCTTAAGTGCATCGTCCAGAAAAATGGCCAGGCAACTGAGGAATTGATGAGTCCCTATGAGCGTTTTAAAAAGTTGCAGGAGCGCGATCCAAGAATTAAAACACTGGTTGAACTATTTGGCGCCGAGCTGGATTACAACCTGAATCAATAGTATCAGAAACAGTTTTTCGCCAAGCCCGTTCTATAAGATATGAATATCAATTTAACCACTACACATTATGAATAATATGGCAGATATGTTCGGTAAGTTTTCCGAACTACAATCAAAAATGCAGGAAGCTCAACAAGAACTTGAAAAGCTTGAAGTAGAGGCGGAAGCCGGCGGCGGCATGGTAAAGGTGAGAGCCAACGGCAAACGCACGATTCTGGGTATAAAGCTGGACCACGATGTCATCGATCCGGACGACTCTGAAATGCTGGAAGACCTGATCGTTGCCGGAGTAAACAAAGCTTTAGAAAAAGCCGAAGAGTCCGCCCAACAAAAGATGCAGGATATGTACAAAGATCTGATACCCGGCGGCGGTATCCCCGGCCTGGACCTCGGCAAGCTGGGACTTTAGTTAATGTTGAATGGTAAATTTTAATTTTTGACTTAATAGGCCGATGCTGGCCTGCTAATTCAACATGTAAACTTAAAAGTTAATAATGCAAGGAACATCAGAAATTCTTGAGCAGGCCATAGAACAGCTGGCCAGGCTTCCGGGAACGGGACGTAAATCGGCACGGCGCATAGCATTATATCTGCTAAAGCAGAATGATGAGTTTGTCACCAAGCTCGCCGATGCGCTTGTCCAGCTAAAAAAATCGATTACCCGCTGTTCGGTATGCGGCGTAATCAGCGACACCGATCCCTGCTCTATATGTAGCAACGTAAAGCGCCATAACGGACAGATCTGCGTCGTCGAAGAGTCGCAGGATGTCTTTCTTATCGAAAAAACCAATGAATTTCGCGGCACCTACCACGTACTTGGCGGTGTCATTTCGCCGCTGGAAAATATCGGACCGGATGATGTACGCATTAAAGAGCTTATGCAGCGCGTTCATGAAGGGGATGAGCCTGTCAGTGAAGTAATTCTGGCGCTTAATCCTGATTCTGAGGGAGAAGCAACAGCCTATTACATCAATAAGCTGCTGAACTCTCACGAGGATATTCAGGTTACCCGCATCGCTTATGGCATACCGATGGGAACAGAGCTCGAGTTTATAGACGAAGCCACTCTTAGCCGCGCCATTGCCAGCAGAAACACTTTTTGACAAATTGGGAATGAAGAATTAAAAATTAAGGATTATGTTCGTCATGACGGTCACCAAGCCGGGCAAAGGAACCTCAAGATAATTTTTTTGCAGGTTCCTTTTTACTTATTGACGGAGTAAATAGCCAATGAAGATCTCTTCGTTCCTGATTCCCTACTATTACTATTAACCATATCAGCTTGTTATGAAGCTAAAATTATTTCTTGTTACTTCAATAATTGTATGTTCATCCGCCGCTTACGGGCAAGGAGAAAATTACTGGCAACAACGCGTAGAATATGAAATGGATATCGTCATGGATGTTGCCAGGCATCAGTTCAGCGGCACTCAAAAACTCACCTACTTTAACAACTCGCCCGACACACTGAACCGCGTCTTTTATCACCTCTACTTCAATGCATTTCAGCCTGGAAGTATGATGGATGTACGCTCCCGCACCATTGCCGATCCTGACAGCAGGGTCGGAGACCGTATCTATCACCTCTCAAAAGAGGAAATAGGATACCAAAAAATCAACTCTCTCGAACAAGACGGTGAATCGGTTGAGTATATTATAGATGGAACTATTCTTGAAGTAACACTAGCCGAACCCATTCTGCCGGGAAAAAGCACTGTTTTTGAAATGGAATTCAACGGCCAGGTTCCGTTACAGATACGGCGCTCCGGATGGAACAGCAGTGAAGGTGTTGAGTTTTCGATGAGCCAGTGGTACCCTAAAATTTCGCAATACGACGACATGGGCTGGCACCCCAACCCCTATATAGGACGAGAATTCTATGGAGTATGGGGCGATTTTGATGTAAAGATTACCATCGACTCTTCTTATGTAATGGGCGCCACAGGCATCCTGCAAAATCCAGAAGAGATAGGTCACGGCTACCAGCAGAAAGGCAGCAAAGTTAACCGTCCCAACTCCAAGACCCTGACCTGGCACTGGATAGCCGAGAACGTGCACGATTTTATGTGGGCTGCCGATCCCGATTTTGTGCATACCACTGCCCAGGTACCCGGTGGACCTATGCTGCACTTTTTATATCAGGATTCGGTAGTAGCGACGGAAACCCACTTCCCCAGAGAAGAGCTTATAAAGAATTGGAAGCAGCTGCCAGAGTATACTGTAAAAGCGTTTCAGTATATGAACAAACGCTTCGGGCAATATCCTTACGAAAAGTTTTACGTCATACAGGGAGGAGACGGAGGAATGGAATATCCTATGGGCACACTCATTACCGGCAATCGTTCGCTGCCCAGTCTGGTGGGGGTTACCGTTCATGAACTTGTCCATAGCTGGTACTATGGCGTATTGGCTTCCAACGAAAACCGCTTCCCCTGGATGGATGAGGGTTTCACTACGTATGCTTCCTCTCTGATAATGGATCATCTCTTTGCCGCCAACAGCAAGTTTCCTCACCAGGGTTCGTATAACTCCTACTTCAACATAGTAAACTCCGGCATGGAAGAAGCTCTGGACACCCATGCCGATCATTTCCATACTAACCGCGCATACGGCGCTGCTTCTTACTCGAAAGGAGCTGTATTTCTGAATCAGCTGCGATATGTAATTGGTAACGAGACATTCAACCGGGGCATGATCCGGTACTACAATACCTGGAAGTTCAAACATCCCACAGGAAAAGATTTCATCCGGGTAATGGAAAAAGAGTCGGGGATAATTCTGGATTGGTACTACGAATATTTCATCAACACCACAAAAACCATCGATTATGGGGTTACTGCTGTGCTGGGTAATGGAAAAAATACCTATGTTACTCTGGAAAGGCATGAACTGATGCCCATGCCTGTGGATGTGATGGTTACCTACGCCGACGGATCACAGGAATTGTTTTACATACCGCTCCGGATTATGCGGGGTGAAAAAGAGGATACAGAATACCCTGCCAACGTCCGGTGGACCACAAAAGAGGACTGGCCCTGGGTAAATCCCACCTATACACTAAAGATTCCCCGGCCGGCTTCTGCCATCGAGCGTATCGAAATAGATCCCTCCATGAGAATGGCAGACATCAATCGCGAAAACAATACTCTTGATGTGAAGGCCTATATGTCAGAGTTTGATACCAAGTAAAATATTAAGAGACGTTCCAGACTTCCTAAGTTTTGGAAACTTAGGAAGTCTTTTATCCCTGTAAGAGCTTTGGCATCCGGACCCTTTACCCATCATTCCCCGCTTCCCATCAGCGGCTCGTTAGGCGCTCGGATGCTGGCATTGGGCAGGCCTTCGGGGAAATTAACCTTGCACATATTTAACGCTTCAATAACCATCTCCAGGTGTAAGTGCTTGGAGTCTCTATAAAACGACTGAGCCTCGCTGCTCAGCTTAGGCTTACCGTGCAGGGGCTTATCGCTCACGCAGAGCAATGTGGCGTTCGGAATACGGTACCTATAGCCGTTGGTTGCCACCGTCGCCGACTCCATATCTATGGCTATGCTGCGACTCATGTGTATCTCTTCTACCGTCCGTTTTTTTATAAATTCCCAGTTGCGGTTAGCGGTGGTATATACGGTACCCATCCTATGATGCCGGTTGTATTTATCTAGCACCTCTTTAAGGTAAATATTGAGTAAGTAGTTGGGAGTGATGGGAATATTCAACGGCAGGATATCATCCAGCACGCCATCGGCCCGCATAAATCCGGTGGCCAGTACAAAGTCTCCGATCTCCTGATGGTTGCGAAGCCCGCCGCAGTGCCCAACCATTATCATGGCATCGGGCCGCAGCACCGCCACATGATCGGTTATGGTTTTGGCGTTGGATGGGCCTACGCCAATGTTAATAAGAGTTATCCCTTTGTTATCGGGAAGCTTGTGATGAAAAGCGGGCATCTGAACTCCTTCGATAGACGGTTTCTCACATCCGGGGAATTTTTCTAGGAATACTTCCACATGCATATCGTAATTGGTAAACAGAATGTACCGCTGAAAATCCTCGGGCCTGGTCCCCGTATAGTGCATAAGGCGGCTCAGGGAAATGTCGATACGCTCGGGACTATAGAGGAAGAGCTTCTTTTGTGTAATGTCCCAATTATCTTCATCGGCATTGTCCAGAAGTTCAGGATCGTTCATAGCCAGTCTTTTGCGGGACGGAAGTATCTTAATCGTTGCCCCTTTCTCTGCAAGCTTCCGCAATTCCCTGAACAGATACCAGCGATAGGCCTTGGGCTTGGCCATCTCACCGGTGATGACGGGGTTATGCTTAGACCATGATCGCTTGACCAGCACTTTTGGATATTCCCCGCCCTCATAAATAGATTCCATCAGATTGCATGCCTGCTCTATCTTCTGATCAAGTCCGGCCTGGGAATCTACATCATCTTTGTGAAATTCAAATCGGTTGGTCATATCAACAATTACACTTATAAGTGGTGAGAGGTTGGAACCCTAGTTGATAAGAAAATAAAGAATATATGGCACTGATATTTAAGCTTTCCCGGGGCTGGAGGCAGAGGGCAAATTATTCTATATACGTGCCTTTATCTTGGTTAGCATCGCAAATACTCCGCTCATCATGCTATCTGCTAAGTTAAGGTCAGTTATACCTATAGCATCGTGTATTCTGCAGATATTTTCAGTTGAGTATCCAGCTCAACCAGAGGTGAACATGCCATTCAGCATTCATCTTTTAGGTTTTCAAACCGTGCCCGGCCGTGCCCACCCCCTTGCTTCTCCGCCAGCCGGCGGAAGCGGAGACGCCTTGCGTAGAAAACAGCGCGTTCCCGCTTCCCGCTCACTGCTTACCGCTCACTGCTTACCGCTTACTGCCCCCTGTCACTCACCCGTCCAACTATCTAAATCAGATTATATGTGTCTTCAGCATTTGCTGCCATAAGTACCATTCATTCTTACCTTCGAGGTCCCATATATCCAGCTTATGCTCAACAAATTTCAGACGAAGTACATCTCCCATTCTTATGGTTTCATCTTTATGGGGGTCTGCAGTGTAGCTGACCAACCGGAAGTCGACTTCACGTATTTTAAACAGCAGCTCTTTCTTGCTCAGATTGGGCATGAAATCCACGGGATTATTATAATACACATCTTCATCGTAATAACCATCCATAAAGTATTTAATATCATATACTCCGCTTATCCCTATGGCCTTGCCGAATTTGGCAGGGTGTTTTAATGCAAGGTTTACAGCATGATATCCTCCCAGATCTGTTCCCGCGATGATAATAAAGTCGATATCGTTCACATCATGAATGCAGGGAATAACCTCTTCAATAACAAACAATTCAAACTGCCGGTGGCGGATCAGCCGTTTGACAGGTTCAATACTTTCATTCAAAAAGCTTTCCTCGTCAATAGAGTCGATGCAAAATAGTTGGTTAAACCCATTATCCAGCTGATGAGAAATTGCGTCCACCATTCCAAATTCTTCCCACTGGGTTCTTTTCTGTCCACGCGTAGGAAGCGCAAGAATGGGCGTGCCCGAAGTACCGTATATATCCATGTTCATGTCCTTACCCAGGCTCGGACTTCGCCATTTCTTATGTGTTTTATTCATAATCAGATCAGATTTGTAGTACATAGACTCAATTAGTGAATTGAATATATCATGGTTTACTGTGTAATGGAATTTAAAAGCACTCCTTATACCAACTACCGGCGCCGGTCTGAAGCTAGGTGCATCCGCAACAGCGCCGGTGGCAAGGCCTCCGGTTTTTAAGCTATACGGCTAAAACTGCTTCATATACATAGTTGTAATTTTATTCAAAGGTTTCGCATTTGAACTATAATTAATACCGGTGAAGGCCGTGCGCCCGGCCATACTCAATGGCCGCGTAAAGGGGAACGCGGATATTGCGGAAGGGGGGCGGTCTTCACAGATCGTGATATATACGAGGCGTCATTAGTGCTTACCGACTCATCTCACTGATCCGATCACTCGAAGTAATCGGATCAGTGGAAAGGAGCCGATGCCTCATCCGTGCATATCGGCCCCATCCGTGATACCCGTGTTCTATAGAAGTGACAAGACGTAGTTGGCATAACCCTAAACATTTATTGTGAAGCCGCTAATCCGGATTTCATTAGAAGGAAAATTTTTCGGATTTTCATATGTTAATCTTAACCGCGACAGCACAGACACAACGTGAGCTCCCAAACCGACATTCTGACCAAAGCCCTGGATAACTGCATCACCCAAACCGAAGTGGCAGGCTTCGGCTCCCCTTACCGGGGAAAGGTGCGCGAAGTATACAGTCTTGACGATAAAACCCTGGGGATTGTTGTAACCGACCGGATCTCCGCTTTCGACCACATCATGAGGCAGGCGATTCCATTTAAGGGGCAGATCCTCAATCAGCTGGCGGCGTTCTCTTTCGAAAAGGTTAAAGATCTGGTATCTACTCACATAATAGATGTGCCCCATCCCAATGTGACTATCGCTAAAAAGTGTGAACCGATACCTATAGAAGTGGTGATCAGAGCCTACCTTACCGGCCATGCCTGGCGTGTGTATAACTCTGGCGGACGCATGCTGTGCGGTGTACCGTTGCCCGATGGGATGACAGAGAATCAGCGGTTTGATGAACCCATCTTAACTCCTGCCACCAAGGCTCAGGAAGGACACGATGAGGATATTTCCGAACAGGAAATACTGGATCGCAATATTGTAGAAAAAGATGTCTGGGAGGAAGTGCGAACAAAGGCTTTCAGAATTTTCAGGCGCGGCCAGGAAGTGGCTGAAAAGCAGGGGCTTATTCTCGTAGACACCAAATATGAGTTTGGAATTTACGATGATGAAGTGACGCTCATCGATGAAGTACACACAGCTGACTCCTCCCGCTATTTCTATGCCGATGAATATGAAGAACGGCTCAGGGAGGGCAGGCGGCAGAAACAGCTCTCCAAGGAGTTTCTGCGGGAATGGCTTATGGCTCAGGGGTTCCGGGGACTTGAAGGCCAGCAACTGCCAGACCTGCCTGATGAGTTCCGCCTGGAAGTGTACCGGCGCTACGCAGAGCTCTTTAACCAGCTTACCGGAAAGACTTTTGAACCCGTCCCCCTGGGTGATTTTAATGAGGATATCGGGAAGATTTTCAGCGAATATATGCAGGGTACTGTTTGAATTCTGGCTTTAGAATTCCGAATTCAGGAGTCAGAATTCAGAAGGGGCGTTGAAGCGTTGGAAAGGCGCGCGCTCCCGGGATGGGCAGCCTGCCCCTCATCCCCGAACCTCCTGTATCGATTGGTACAGGCATCCTGTACGATCGGTACACACACCTTGTACGGTCGGTACAAGGTGTGTGTACTCTCAC